>NZ_JBYKCM010000006.1:0-421934 GCF_057736575.1 Saccharopolyspora sp. MMCC62
GCGGCCGCCGCCCGCCCCCCCCGGGCGGCCGGCCCCGCCGCCGCCCCCCGCCGGGGGGGCGGCCCCGCGGGCCCGCCCCCCCCCCCCCCCCCCCCCCCCCCCGCCCGGGGTCACGGCCGCCAGGCCGCCACTTCGGCGAGGAACTCCGCCCGGCGCGCCTCGTCCAGGAACGCCGCGCGGAACGAGTTCGCCGCCAGCTCCCGCAGCTGCTCGGTGCTCAACCCCAGTTCGCGGCGCACCGCGTCGAAGTTCTCGTCCACGTACCCGCCGAAGTACGCCGGGTCGTCCGAGTTCACCGTCACCAGCAGCCCGCGCTCCAGCAGTTCGGGCAGCGTGTGCCCGCTGAGCTCCGCGAACGCGCCGAGCCGCACGTTGGACAGCGGGCACACCGTCAGCGGGATGCGCTCCCGGCGCAACCGCTCCACCAGCTCCGGGTCCTCCAGCGCGCGGATGCCGTGGTCGATGCGCTGCACGCCGAGCAGGTCCAGCGCCTCCCGCACGTACTCCGGCGGGCCTTCCTCGCCCGCGTGCGCGACCGCGTGCAGGCCCAGCTCGCGGGCGCGGGCGAACACCTCGGTGAACTTCGACGGCGGGTGCCCCACCTCGGCCGAGTCGAGGCCGACGCCGACGATGCGGTCCAGGAACGGTTCGGCCAGCCGCAGCGCCTCGGCCGCCGACTCGGCGGACTCGTCCCGCAGGAAGCACAGGATCAGCGAGGCCGAGACGTCGCTGCTCACCAGCGCCGAGTGCAGCCCGCCGATCACGGTCTCCATCGGCACGCCGCGCTTGAGGTGCGCCTGCGGGTCGAAGAAGATCTCCGCGTGCCGGACCCCCTGCGCGGCGCAGCGGTCCAGGTAGGCGGCGGCCAGGTCGTGGAAGTCCGCCTCGGTGCGCAGCACGGCCATGTTCGCGTAGTAGATGTCCAGGAACGACTGCAGATCGCTGAACCGGTACTTCGCCCGCAGGTCGGCGACCGACTCGTGGGGCAGCGCGATGCCGTTGCGCCGGGCCAGTTCGAAGACCATCTCGGGTTCGAGGGTGCCTTCGATGTGCACGTGGAGTTCGGCTGTGGGCGGGGTGGGCGCGGCGTTCATCCCGCGAGACTAGCGAGGCGGCCGCGGCCCGGACGCCGCTCCGGTGGCCGGGGGAGACGGTGCTCACCGCGCGGGCGGGCCCGCCTTGGCGTGCTGGGCGGCGGCCATCACCTCGCGCAGGGCGGTGTTGAGCGATTCCAGGGTGCTCAGCGGCAGGCCGAGGCGGTCGACGATCTGCTGCGGGATCTGCTCGGCCTCGGCGCGCAGCGCGCGCCCGGCGGGGGTGAGCGCGACGGCGACCGAGCGCTCGTCGCCCGCGGTGCGGCTGCGGGTGAGGTAGCCGATCGCTTCGAGCCGCTTCAGCAGCGGGGACAGCGTCGCCGGTTCGGCCTGCACGGTGTGGCTGAGGTCCTTGACGGTGCGCGGCTCGGCTTCCCACAGCGCCAGCAGCACCAGGTACTGCGGATGGGTCAGGTTCAGCGGTTCCAGCAGCGGCCGGTACAGCGCGATGACGCTGCGGGAGGCGACCGACAGGGCGAAGCAGACCTGCCGGTCCAGCGCCAGCGGGTCGTCCACCGCGGGGCGGTCCGGTTCGACGGTGCTCATCGCGTTCCTTCCGATCGGCCTGGTGCCACGTTAACATTTAGTGGGCATATGATTAGTGCATTAATCATCGAGCGGTCCGTCCGGGGTCCGGACGGCTGGACGGGAGGCGGTTCGCGGTGCTCGAGGCGAAGCGGGTGCGGCCCGATCCGGCGCGCTGGGTCTGGTACGCGTTCGGCGGGAAGCTGCCCTCGCGGCACGACGAGTGGGTGCTGCACGACGTCACCGCCCGCACCTGGCAGCTGCGGCACGCGGTGCGCAGCCTGGTGCAGATCTCCCCGGGACTGCTGTTCCTGCTGGTCCCCGGCCCGATGTGGATCAAGGCGATGGCGATCCTGGGCGGCGCGATCCTCGCGGTCTGGTACGGCATGGCCTACGCCGAGTTCACCTGCGAGCACCGGGCGTTCAAGCAGGGCTACCCGCTGGGCACCGCGCGCCAGGTCCGGAAGGAGGCGGCCGAGCGGATGACCGAGCAGCAGCGCGCCCGCTACGCCGAGCTCTACCGGAACCCCGAGCGCGACGACGCCGGCGAGCAGCCCGGCGGCTGACCGGCGCGGGAGATCGCCCGGAAACCCGGCCTGCGACGGGAGATCGTCCGGGCGCCCGGGCGCCGTCCCGGAGGAACCGCGATCGCCCACACCCTCGTCGAGCCCGCCGCCCCGGATGATTCATGCTGGTGACACCCGTCCCCGCGGCGAAGTGCCCGGAACGCGCCTCCCTGGGACGGTGGGCCGAGACCTGAACGCCGGAACCGGCGCCCCCGCGCAGCGCCGCGGGCGGGCCGGGCGGTTCCGACGGTCCGGCGCCGGGATCGGCCGAACGACACGGACTTGAGGAAGGCAGCGCCATGACGACGACACTCGGAACCCTGCTCACCGCGATCGTCACCCCGTTCGACGACGAGCTGAAAGTGGACGAGGACGCGTTCGTCGCGCTGCTGCAACACGTGATCGACAGCGGTTCGGACGGCGTGGTGGTCTGCGGCACCACCGGCGAGGCGGCGACGCTCACCAACGAGGAGCACCTGCGGCTCGTCGAGATCGCGTGCGCGGAGCGGCCCGAAGGCGTCACCGTGCTCGGCTCCACCGGTTCCAACGACACCGCGCAGGCCTGCGCGATGACCGAGCGGGTGACCGAGCTCGGCGTGGACGGCGTGCTGTCGGTGACGCCGTACTACAACCGGCCGAACCGGCGCGGGCTGGTGCGGCACTACACCGAGATCGCGCAGGCCACCGACAAGCCGGTCGTGCTCTACAACGTGCCGTCCCGCACCGCGATCGACGTGCCGAACGACCTGCTCGCCGAGCTCGCCCAGATCGAGGGCGTCGACTACGTGAAGCAGGCCAACGACGACAACCTGGCGCTGATCGACGGGCTCGGCGTGTACTCGGGCAACAACGAGACCTTCGCGCGCGCCCTCGACATGGGCGGCGTCGGCGGCATCGTGGTGGCCAGCCACGTGGCCGGGCCCCAGATGCGGCGGATGATCGACGAGCCCGAGAACCGCGCCGAACTGGACGCCGCGCTGAAGGACCTGTTCGCGGCGCTGTCGGTGACCACGAACCCGATCCCGGTGAAGGCGGCGCTGAACCTGCTCGGCCACCGCGTCGGCGGCCCGCGGCTGCCGCTGGTGGAGGCCGACGAGGCCGAGACCGCGGTGATCCGCAACGCCCTCATCGCGGGCGGCTTCCTCGAAGCCTGACCCACCCCACCCCGAAGCGCCCCGGCCGACCCGCTCGTCCGGGGCGCTCCGACGTCCGGTCCTGTCTTCCGCTTTCGCCCGTCAGCGGCGAAGCCGCTGAGCCGACGACCACCGGAACGACCGGACCACCCGCGGGTTCTCAGCTGGTTCCTCGCGAGGACAGCGATTTCTCCTGTGGCGGAGCCACCGGTGACATCGATCCCGCAGCGAGGAAGCAGCTGAGGTTCCGCCACCCACCCCGAAAACCACCAGGAGTGGCCGCAGTTCATTCGGTGATCAGGAGGTCCTCCAGTTCCTGTAGCGCGATCCGCAGGTTGTCGGCGAACTTGTACATCTCCCCGGACACCGCCAGCGGCGTGCTCAGGTAGATGTTCAGCCGGTCGGGCAGCAGCACGTAGGCCACGCCGATGCACTTGCCGCTGGTGGAGCCGAACCCGAAGTGCTGGATGTTCGTGGACGGCGCCGAGCTGGTGCTCAGGTAGTCGTCGCGCATGACGGTCCAGCCGGGGGAGTCGTAGAGCGCGAGCGGTGCCGCGTCCGACTCGGCACCGCGGCGCTGGATCAGCTGCAGCTCCCACAGGTGCTGCTCGGGCGCGTCCCCGGCCTGGCACTGCTTGGCGCGCGCCACGTGCGCCGCGGCCGCGGCCCGGAACGCCGCGGTCTTCGCCGCCGCATCGGCGTCCGGATCGTCGACGGTGCGCACGAAGTCGACGACCTGCGGGGTGACGACGCGCATCGCCTCGGTGCGCCCGTGCCGCCACTGCCGGGTGGCGATGGATTCGTAGGTGGCGCCGATCCCCTTGGTGCGGTGGTGGGCGAGCTGGTAGGCCATCTGGACGAACGCGTCCGGGGACATGCCGAGCCGCTTCGCGCGCTCCGCCCCGAAGTCCTCGAAGGCGAGGATCTTGTTGGAGGTCTCGGCGGCGAAGGTGGCGAACGCGCTCGCCGCCTCGCGCACCCCGGCGCGCAGCTCGTCGTCGAGGACGAAGTCGACGCGGCCGAAGTCGGGGACGCCGAGCGCGCGGGCCCCGGCGGCGGCCGCGTGCTGCTCCGGTGTCGAGCCGAGCAGCCCGTCGACGAACGCGAGGATGGTGGTGCCGTCGAGCTCGCAGTGCTCGACGTTGATCCCGGCCCGGCCGTCCTCGAACACCACCAGGGACACGGCCTTGTCGAACCAGCGGTTCCCGCTGTCGCCGTGCAGCAGCTGGTCGCAGGCCTCCTGCACGTCGGTGGGCGCGTAGTCCTCCAGGCACAGGCAGAACAGCGCCGACTCGATGGTCTCCAGCGCGTCGGCGTTGCCGAGTTCGAGCAGCCGCTGCCGGGTCGCCGCCCAGTCGGCGCGGGCCTTGGTCGTCAGGTGCCCGACGGCGGAGTCCACCGGTGCCCGCTGCGATCCGGCGTCCCGGATGGACTCCAGCCCGGTCGCGAGGTCGGCCAGGTCGTGCGGGGTGCCGTCGGCGGCGAGCACGTCGAGCCGGAACACGTTGCCGCGGAAGAAGACCACGACGTGCCGGGCGTCCGACGGGCCGGGGTGCTCGGCCGAGTAGGGGGAGCGGACGGTGTCCTGCTGCGCGCCGGGGATGCGGGTGGTGGAGAACAGGTACTTGTGCTGCTCCATGGAGGACGCGGCGCCGCGCTGCACCACCGGCGGCAGCTCTTCGGCGTCCACCGCCCGCTTGTGCGCGACGGCCCCGGCGATGAGCCCGGCGGCGCGCTGCACCTGCGTCAGCTCGGCGTCCTGGAACAGGAAGAAGAAGTTGGCGTTGAGTGCGATCCGGTCCCGCCTGCCGAGGTAGCGCGACGGCCAGAACCGGTCGAGCCAGCTGTGCGTGCCCTCGGCCGCGTCGAAGCGCTGGAGTTCGGCGTGCAGCTCGTGGGCCGGGCTGTCGGGCCGCAGGTACTCGGCGACGGCCTGCTCGGTGCGCGCGGTCTGGTCGGCGTCGAGCAGCGGGGCGCACCACTCGAGGAACCGGGCGCAGCTGCTCTCCAGGGTGGGCAGCGGCACGCGCGGCAGCCGGTCCTCGTTGCCGAAGGTGCGGGTGGACCAGTCGTGGTTGTCGTTCACGGTCATCCTAGTGCGATCGGGCTTTCCGGTGTCCGGCTTGCTGGTGTCGTCAGTCGTGCGGGCGGGACAGGTGGAGCTCGGCGTAGAGCCGCCCGTCGGCTTCGAGTCCGGTCGGGTCGACGCCGGCGGCGGTGAGCGTCGCCAGCATCTGCTGCTGTTCCTGCGGGTTGGCGAAGCGGCGCTGTTCGAAGACGCCGTCGACGCGGGTGGTGCGGTAGCCGAGCTCGGCGAGCCCGGCGGCGATCGCGTCGAACGGGAACATCCGCAGCACGAAGTGCGCCATCCACGGCCTGCGCGGCCCGGCGGCGTCGACGACGCGGTGGAGGGTGCGCTCGCCGACGTAGCCGAGGCAGCCGGTGGAGATCACCAGGTCGGCGCCGCGCAGCACGTCCCGTTGCCGTGCATCGGGTTCCCGCGCCTCGAAGTCGGCGTGCACCGCCGCGTCGAGGTAGCCGGCGGCGAGCGCGTAGTCCAGCGCGGGACCGGCGGTGTCCAGCCCGATGAACCGCGCTTCGCACCGGTCGCCGCGGGCGCGCAGCCAGTCCCGGTCGCGGGCCAGCAGCCGCTCGTGGTCGAGCTGGTCGGCGTCGCCGGTGTAGCGGGCGTAGAACTCGTCGAGCGTCGCGTCCGCCCGGAGCAGCGCGGCGTTCACCCCGTACGAGCTGCCGACGTCCACGACGGTCGGCACCGGCACCCGGCGGGTGGTCCGGTACTCGTCGAGGAACTTGGCGAAGTACGGCTTGGCGAGCTGGGGGATCCGGTAGTCCAGCGGGCGCAGCGTGCGCGCGAAGTCCCGCGGATCGGGCCGGGTGTAGATGTGGTCGAGCGTGATCTTCCCGGTGGCGTCGAACTGCACCGACGTGCTCCTCTGCGGCTGGGGGTCAGTCGAGCAGCGCGTCGCCGCGCACGGCGTTGCCCTCGGCGGCGAGGTGCTCGGGCAGCACGCGGCCGAAGATCTGCTTCGTGCGGGAGACGCTGCCGATGACGCCGGACCGCTCGCTGTAGGCGAAGATCGCGGTGTGCCGGGCGCGGGCGCCGCCGACCTCGGTGACCCGGTGCAGCGAGAACCGGCCCTTGAACAGCTGCAGGTCGCCGGGCCGCAGCGCGAGCCGCCGCACCAGGTGCTCCCCGGCGCCGTCGAGCACCGACCGCACGTCGTCGAAGTTCTCCTGCTCGGCGGAGCGGATGTCCTGGCAGTACTCGAAAGCACCACCGGATTCGGGCTCCTGCGTCAGCATGCTCACCGCGAACTCGTTGGTGTCGAAGTGCCACGGGTGCGACATGCCGGGGTTGACGACGTTGAGGGTGAGCCCGGCCAGCGGGTCCGCGAGCGGGTGGACCGCGGGCAGCCCGACGCAGTCGGCGAGGAACCGCTGGAACCGCTCGTCGGCGTAGAGCCGGTGGATGATCGCGCCGGACGGGATCTGGTCGCGGGCGACGAACGCGTTGCCGCGCCGCATGGTCGTGCGGCCCGGGTGCTCCGGCGGCAGTTCGGTGCGGACGTCGATGTTGTAGGCGTTGACGGTCTCGACGTCGTAGTGCGCGCGGGGCGCGATGGCCGCGCACTCCTCGCGCAGCTCGTCGCGCAGTTCCGGGCGGATGAACTCGGTGAGCACGGTGCACCCGTGTTCGGCGAGGTCCCGACGGGCCCGGGCGACGGCCTCGGTCCAGCCGCGGCCGCCGGGATCGGCGAGGGGGTAGCGGTCGGTGTCGACCACTCGCTCGACCAGCGGGGATTCGGATGCGCTCATGGGGTCCTCTCCGCACGTCGAGTTCACCGACCCGCCGAACGGGTCCGGTGCACGCGAGCCGCGCCGCTGCGGTGTACTCCGGTTCAACGAATCTGGCACGGGGCGGTTACCGGCGGGTGCACCGTGCCGCGGGGAATCCGGAGCCTTTTTCCCGAGAAGATCAAATCAGCGGATTTGCTCCGGCGGAAGGAGGGCGCCGCCGCCGGATCGTGTGATCGGGATCTTCTTGTGCGCGAGGCCTGCGGAGGAGTAAAGGGCGGCCGCGCGGATCGGCCGCCCCGCGCGTCAGCGCCGCGCCCCGGAGGCGGTGGGGGTGAGCGCGAAGTCGTGCTCGCTGCGCCCGGTCGGCACCGACACCCGGCTCGCGGCGGGCGCCGCGCCCGGTGCGGCGGCGACGACGGTGACGAAGCGGTCCGGCAGGTCGTGCACCTCGTACCCGCCGTCGGTGTCGGCGTCGACCCGCGCCAGCTGGTTGCCCGCCGAGTCGGTCACCGTCACCACCGCGCCGCGCGCGGGCAGCTCACCGGCCAGCCGGACCGTGCCGGCCAGCGTGCGGTGGTGCGCCGGCCGCGGCGGCTCGAACGTCGGGTCCACGATCGCGTCCCGGTCGTCCTGGTGCTCGTAGGAACCGGCTTCGGCCACGGCCTCCGGGTCGTTCTCCCGCTTCCGCTTCGACCACCACTGGGTGGCCGCGGTGAGGGACACGCCGATCACGCACCACACGGCGAGCCCGGTGATCCCCGGCCAGGAGCGGGCGCCGTCGAAGTACAGGACGCCGCGGATCGAATCGGCCGCCTGCCCCAGCGGCAGCAGCAGGTGGAAGAACTGGAAGAACGGCGGCACCAGTTCCTTCGGGATGGCCCCGCCGCTGGAGGGCATGCTCAGCAGCACGAACAGCGACATCGCCACGCCGGGGATGAACTGCTTGACCAGCGGCACCAGCCCGAACGTGGTCCAGCCGACGGCCTGGGTGAGCATGAACCCGAGCAGCAGCACGACCGGGTGCGGCGGGATCACGTTGAGCAGGCGTCCGGCCGTGTAGCAGACGATCGCCGCGAACGCTCCGACGCCGACCAGGCACATCAGCTTCTGCCGGGTGGACAGCTCGGCGCGCAGCAGCACCATCACCGTCACGTACGGCGGGATGTTCATCGCCAGCAGCAGGTAGAACAGCCCGGTGCCCATCACGTCGCCCGCGGCGGTGGGCACCAGGTCGACGGGGGTCAGCGCGTGCCCGGTGGCGGCGGCGACCGGCGCGAACATCTGCTGCAGGAACTGGACGAGCGCGGCGCCGTTGGCCTTCGCGTAGAACAGCTGCCCGCTGGCCGGGTCGTAGGCGGCGACGGCGTCGCGGCCGGTGATGGCCGCCTTCGCGGCGTCGACGTCCGGGACCGCGGTGACGTCCACCCCGCCGGGCAGCGCCGCCGCGAACTTCGCGTCGAGCTGGTGCGCGAGCTGCTCGCCGACGGCGACCACCGGCACGTGGTGCGGGGCCGGCGCGTGGAACGGCAGCAGGTAGCACAGCACGAAGCCGAGGATGAAGAACAGCGGGAACCACAGCGACGAGGCCAGGGTGCGCACCAGCGATGTCGGCTGCTGCTCGGGCACGACTTGCTCCTTGTCTCGGTGACGGTCGTGGGCAGGCGGGGGCGGGTGAGCTCGTGCGCCTGGGGCCGGTGGCGGATCGGGGTCGGTGAGCCGCCGCCGGGAACGCCCGGTCCTCGGCCTGCTGCGCGGAGCGGATCGACCCGGCCGGGCCGCGGAGGGGCCTGGCGGTGCGGGTCGCCGCGCGCGGCGGGCGAGGTCGCGGAGATCCGGACTCCGGCAGCGTATCAGTGGCTGCATCCGGTGCAAGAATGCAGATAGTGCAAAGTTCCTCCGAGTCGTGGCGCTTTGTCCGGAAGGGGCGGAGTACCCGGCCGCACCGGCCACCGCACTACGATGGTCGGTCCGACGTGCGGCCGCCGCGACGGATCCACGAGGAGTAGCCCAGGATGCCCAGAACTACGACGCCCGACGCGACCGGCGAGGCACCGTCACCAGCGCCGGAAGGCCTGCGGGAGCGGAAGAAGCGCGCCACCAGGCAGGCGTTGCAGCAGGCCGCGGTCCGGCTGTTCCGCGAGCACGGCGCGATCTCGGTCACCGTCGAGGACATCTGCGCCGCCGCCGAGGTCTCCCCGCGCACCTTCTTCAACTACTTCGCCGCGAAGGAGGAGGTGCTGGTCCCGTGGGACCCGCAGACCATCGCGAGCACCCCGCAGCGCGTCGTGGACCGGCCGGGTGCCGAGCCGCTGCTGCGCGTGGTGCGCGCGGTGCTCGGCGAGGTCATCGACACCGCGATGGCGGCGCCCACCTGGCGGGACCAGGCGCTGGTGCTGCGCGATCACCCGGAGCTGGTGAGCCGGGTGGCGCTGGCCTCGCGGGACCTGGAGCTGGCGCTGGCCGACGGGTTGTCCCGCCGCGTCGGCGACGAGCAGGACGAGGCCTACGTGCGGCTGCTGGCGGCGACCGGGGTGACCGCGCTGCGGGTGGCGATCCAGTGCTGGCAGCGGGCCGATCCGGACTCCGACCTGCACGACCACCTGGACGCGGGGTTCGCGCGGCTGGCGCGGGGGTTCGCGCCGGACTGAGCCGGCACGTGGGAAACCCCTCGACTCCTCACGTCACTCTTGCGGGTGACAGGCGGATACGTATAGTCACCTGATCATGGGTTCAGTCGCCGCCGGAACCGGGGAGAACGCGGATTGCTCGCTCCGGACATCGCCGAAGCGCTTCGTCCTTGAACTCTCCGTAGCGGTCCTGCTCGCAGTGCTGGTGAGCCTCGCCGTGCAGCTGCCCGTCGCCCGGCTCGGCCTCAGCGAACCCACCGAACTGCCCGAGGTCGCGGCCACCGCCTCCGCCGCGCTGCTGCTCGCCGCGCTGCTCGGCGGCGCCCGCTTCGCCGACCGCATCCCGGCGCGGCTGCGGTTGCCCGCGGTGTGGGTGGCGCTGCCCGCGCTGGCCACCAGCGTGCTCGCCTGGCCGCTGGAGCCGACCCGGCTGTACTACGGCGGCGTGTCCGTCGACCAGATGTTCCGGATGCAGTACCTGACCCGGCTCGCCGACTCGCCGGTGCCCGCGGACATGAACTACCCCGGCATCGCGCCCTACTACCCGGCGGGCTGGTTCTGGGTCGGCGGCCGCTTCGCCGACCTCACCGGGCAGCCCGCCTGGGCCGCGTACAAACCGTTCGCGCTGCTGACCATCGCCGTCACCGCCGCGGTCGCGTTCACCCTGTGGAGCACCGTGGTGCGCAGGCGGATCGCCGTGCTGTGCGCGGTCGCCACCACGCTCAGCGGCTTCCTGCACGGCTTCGACGAGCCCTACGCGTGGTTGTCGGTGGCCTGGCTCGCGCCCGTCGCCGTCGCCGCCTGGCACGTGCTGCGCTGCCGCGCGCACCCGCACCGGGCCGCGCACCTCGGCATCGGGCTGTACCTCGGGTTCACCGCCATCACCTACGCGCTGTACCTCGCGTTCGCCACCGCGGTGCTCGTCGCGATGGCCGCCGCCGTCGCCACCGCCCGCATCCGCGCCGGTGGCCGGATCGGGCAGGTCGCGGGACCGCTGGTGCTGCGGCTCGCCGCCGTCGGCGCGATCGGCGGGCTGGTGGCGCTGGCGGTGTGGACGCCGTTCCTGCTCGCGAAGCTCGGCGGAGCCGGTGGTGCGGGCGCGGCGAACCGGTACCTGCCCGCGGAATCGGTGCCGCCGTTCCCGTTCCTGGAACCCACCCTGTTCGGCGCGCTGTGCCTCGCCGGGTTCTGCTGGCTGGTGCTCGCGTTCCGGCGCACGGAGACCGCCGCGGCGCTGCTCGTGCTCACCGGCGTCACCTACGCGTGGTTCGGGCTCTCGACGCTCGCCATCGCGGCGGGCACCACGCTGCTCGCGTTCCGCACCGCCGCCGCGCTGGACGTGCTGCTGGCCGTCGCCGGCGTGCTCGGGCTGCTCGAGCTGTGGCGGTACGGCAGGGCCCGGCTGCACCGGCGGTGGCGCGCGCAGGCCGCGGCGCTCGCCGTGCTGCTGGGACTCGCCGGATCGGTCAGCACCGTGGAGACCGCACTGGCCACCGATGTCGCCGAGGCCGCGGGTCCGGCCTACTCGGACTACTACCCGACGGGAGGCAACGCGCAGCGCGAGCAGGACCCGGCGCAGCCCGGCGCCTGGAACGACGACCTGGCCACCGCGCTCGCCGAGCTCACCGGACGCCCGCCGGAGCGGATCACGCTGCTCACCACGTACCACCCGATCATGTCGTTCGCGCCGTACTGGGGCTTCCAGCAGGAGACCCCGCACTACGCCAACCCGCTCGCCGACTACGAAGAGCGGGCCGCGCTGATCCGGCGCTGGGCCGCGGCGTCCGGGCCGGACGAGCTCGCCGCGCTGCTGCGCCGCAGCCCGTACCCGCCGCCGAACGCGTTCCTGCTGCGCCGCGAGGACGACGGGCTGCACCTGACGCTGTCGCACGACGCGTTCCCGCACCAGCCCAACGTGCAGATCTACGACGTGCGCTTCGACCCGGCGCTGTTCGACTCGCCGAGCTTCACCCGCCGCGACGTGGGGCCGTTCACGGTGATCGCCGTGACCGACCCGGGTGAATGACCCGTTCGTCCCGGCGGCCGGGGCCGGTGGGCCGTTCACCTGAGGTGGCGCGTCAGGTTAGCCTTGCCTCAGAGAGATGGATTCGCGATGAGGAGGGCCGGATGGCTCAAGCGGGCAAGCCCAGGCCGATCAAGCGGCTGCGAGTGCTGCGCAAGGAACAACTCACCCCGCACATGATCCGCATCGTGGCGGGCGGGGACGGCATCCGGGCTTACCGGCACAACGAGTTCACCGACGCCTACGTCAAGGTGATCTTCCCGGTGGCCGGCGTGACCTACCCGGAACCGCTGGACATGGGCGTCATCACCGCGGAGCTGCCCCGCGAGCAGTGGCCCAGCACCCGCACCTACACGGTCCGGTACTACGACGCCGAAGCCGGTGAGCTCACCATCGACTTCGTGCACCACGGCGACACCGGGCTCGCCGGGCCGTGGGCGGCGAACGCGGCCGTCGGCGACGAACTGCTGCTGGCCGGTCCCGGCGGCGCCTACGCGCCGGACGAGGCGGCGGACTGGCACCTGCTGGTCGGCGACGAGAGCGCGCTGCCCGCGATCGCCGCCGCGCTGGAGGCACTGCCCGCCGGGGCGCAGGCGCGGGCGTTCGTGCTGGTCGACGACGCGCAGGAGCAGCAGTCGCTGGCCACCAAGGCCGACGCGCAGGTCCGCTGGCTGCACCGCGCGGCTGGCGACGACGTGGCGACCGCGGTGCGGGAGCTGGAGTTCCCGCCCGGCGACGTGCACGCGTTCGTGCACGGCGAAGCCGGGTTCGTGCGCGACCTGCGCCGCCACCTGCTCAACGAGCGCGGTGTCACCAAGGACCGGCTGTCGATCTCCGGGTACTGGCGCGAGGGCAAGAACGACGAGCAGTGGCGTCAGGAGAAGGCCGCCGAACGAGCCGCGGAGCAGGCCGCCACGGCCTGACCTCCCGTGGTGGGCGTCCGGGCGGGACATCCACCGGGCGCGGTGCAGCGAACCGGGTAGGACTACTCATGCGGCCCGCCCCCGCGGCGACGATCATGGGGGCTCGCAGTCGTTCGTTCAGGAGGAACAGCATGGCCGATCAGAAGCGATCCCCGATCCAGGTGGCCCGCCACCTGCTGGTCAACCCGGTGTCGCTGGGCTACCTGGGCCTGGTCGCCGCCGTGTGGGCCTGGGTGCTGGTCATGACGTTCCTGGTGCCGCACCCGGACGCGAGCCTCGCCGGGGTGTGGGGTTTCCTGGTGACCGCGCCGACCTCGGTGCTGTTCATCGGCCTGTCGAGCCCGCTGCTGTGGGTCGGCGTCGGTGTCGCGGCCGTGTTCCAGGCGGTGGTGCTCGGTGCCGCGTACCGCGGGATCACCGGCCTCGTCCGCCGGACCCGGACCAGCGCGGCCTGAGCGGCCGGGCCGAGACCTTGACCTGGCAGGGCGCTTAGGCAAGGCTGCCCTTTGTGCATCGCTCCGCTCGTGCCTGGCGAGGTGGCTTCACCGCCCTCGCGCTGGCCGCCCTGCTGCTGACCGGCGCCTGCGGCGCGAGCGGGCCTCGGTCCGACGCGCCACCGCCGAGCGCGGACGGCGCCTTCCCCGTCACGCTGCCGCACAAGTACGGCAGCACCACCCTCGACCACCGCCCGCAGCGGGTCGTGACCGTCGGGCTCACCGACCACGACGCGGTGCTGGCGCTGGGAGTGGTGCCGGTGGCCACCACCGAGTGGCTCGTCTCCGACTACCCGGGCGCGATCGGCCCGTGGGCCGCCGACCGGCTCGGCGGCGCGGCCGCGCCGGTCGTGCTCGACGACCAGGACGGCATCCAGTACGAGCGGATCGCCGCGCTGAAACCGGACCTCATCCTCGCCCTGTACTCGGACGTGTCCGAATCCGAGTACGCGACGCTCTCCGAGCTCGCGCCGACCGTCGCGCAGCCCGCGCAGCACGCCGACTACGGCGTTCCGTGGCAGGAGCAGACCCGCACCGCCGGTGCCGCGCTCGGCGAAGCCCCCGAAGCGGAGCGGCTGGTCGGCGAGCTCGAAGGACGCCTCGCGGACGTGCGCCGCGAGCACCCCGAGTTCGGTGCGGCCACCGGCCTGCTGGCCACCACCTACGACGGCTACTTCGTCTACGGCAGGCAGGACCCGCGGTCCCGGGTGTTGGCCCAGCTGGGCTTTGAGCTGCCCGTCGGCCTGGACGAGGTGGTGGGCGACCGGTTCGGCGTCAACATCAGCCGGGAGCGGGCCGACCTGCTCGACCACGACGTGCTGATCTGGTTCGTCGGCGACGGCGGGGCCGCGCTGCGCGACGACCCGGTCTACCGCGGTCTCGCGGTGTCCCGGGAACGGCGCGACATCGTCATCGACGAGGCGGGCGACTACGGGAACGCGTTCTCGTTCTCCTCGGTGCTGAGCCTGCCGTACGTGCTGGACCGCCTCGTCCCGCAGCTGACCGACGCCCTGTCCCGCTGACCGGGCCTCAGGAGGAGGAATTCGGCTCCACCACGAGGAATCCGTGCTCGCGGTCCGCGGGGAGCACGCCGTTGTCCGGGCGGGACAGGTACTCCACCACCGGGGTGCTGAGGTGGTAGCAGATCATCGACGACCTGACGCCGAAGAGGGCGGGCGCGTCGAGGAAGAACGGCAACTCCGCCAGCAGGTAGTCCATCCCCGCCCGGATCCGCTCCGCGGGGACGTCGGCGCCGCCGCCGGCGAGGAAGCGGCGCACCAGGTCCGCGCACGCGTCGGCGAAGACCGGGTCCGTCGCGAGCGCTTCGTCCGTCCGGTGCTTCGCCCGGTGGTAGGCCGGTTCGGCCTGGAACTCCGACAACGCGCGCACGCGCAGGCAGGGCGCCGCGTGCTGTTCGACGACCCGGCGCATCTTGCGGCGGATGTCGCGCAACCGCGACTTCACGTGCCGCGCGGCCTCGGCGGGCGTGGCCCCGCCCGCGATGAGCGTCGAGTCGATGTGGGTGTCGACGTACATCAGGTCGACCTCGGCGAAGTGGTGACCGGCCCAGTTCACCAGGGACAGCAGGCGTTCCTGGGTGAAGTAGCCGTTCCCGGTGCTCACCCCGAGCAGTGCGTGGTCGCCGCGTCGCCACAGCTCCGCGCAGCGTTCGCTGCACGGCGTGGTGTCGAAGCCGTGCGCGGTGCTCGTGGCCGTGTTCGGGCGCCTGGTCTCCTCCCCGCGTCGCGGCGGGGTCACGGGAGGGTCGGTGGCTCGGCGGAGGGCTGCAGCACCTCCGCGATCCGGGCGCAGAGGTCGTCGAGCAGCGGGCCGAGGTCGGCCGATCCCGGTGGCGCGTGCACGACCTCGTCGAGCCGGGCCAGCACGGGTTCCAACCGCGGATCGGCATCGCCGGACCCGGCGATCAGCAGGGCGCGCCGGGCGCCCTCCACCAGCCGGTACACCGCGTAGTCGCGGGTCTCCTCGGTCTGGCGGCGGCCGCTGCTGAGCAGGAATGCCGCCAGCAGCAGGAGTTCCTCGCGCGGGTCGACGTCACCAGCGCTCATACCGCACCACCTCCGAATCGTCGCGGCGCACGGACCGCTGCGGTTCCCGGTCCGGATGTCCGATCGGCACCACCAGCACGGGAGTGATGTGTTCGGGAAGACCGGCGAGCCTGCGGACGGGTTCGGCGAGGAAGCTGCTGACGGGGCATCCGCCGAGGCCGAGCGCGTGCGCGGCCAGCAGCAGGTTCTGCACGGCCATCGCCACGCACAGCACCCCGACCTCCGGCATCCGCTGGTCGTCCGGAGCTCGCGATCCGTCGAAGCAGGCCACCAGCAGCAGCGGCGGGACCCCGATCACGCCGGGCGCGAACGCGCGGATCCGCCGCACCCGCGCGGGATCGCGGACCGCCACGAACGCCCACGCCTGCTTGTTCGAGGCGGAGGGCGCGGCGAGCATGGCAGTCACCAACCGGTCGAGCGTCGCGTCGTCGATCTGCTCGCCGGTGAAGCGGCGGGTCGCGGTGCGCCCGGCCAGCACGGCGAAGAAGTCGTGCGCCTGCCGGGAACCGGATGCGTGCGCGTCCGGCGTGGTCGAGACGTGGTGTTCGGTGGTCATCACCTTGCCCCCTGTCCGCCCGGCGTCCTGGGCTGCTCCCCACGACGTCCGTTCGGGCACGTGGTCGTCGAACCACCGGGTGGTGGGCGGGGAGAGGTCGCGATGGTGCGATCGGCATTCG
Source organism: Saccharopolyspora sp. MMCC62 (assembly GCF_057736575.1). Lineage (NCBI taxonomy): Bacteria > Bacillati > Actinomycetota > Actinomycetes > Pseudonocardiales > Pseudonocardiaceae > Saccharopolyspora > Saccharopolyspora sp. MMCC62. The sequence goes on from NZ_JBYKCM010000006.1 coordinate 15,948, forward strand.
CCGGACCGGTGCTGTCAGCCCGTTTCGCGATTCCGGTGTCGGTGCGCCGAATTCGCCGCACGTCCCGTCGATCTTCGATGTTGGCACATCGCGGTGTCGGTGAGGAGGGGGCGGATCTTCAATCACTCGATCGGTGAGCAGCGGTGTTCCGCTGGTGCCGCGGGATGTTCATCTTGTGCGGTGCGGTTGCATGATGCGGGGGAATGCGGGATCGCCTGTTTTCGGAGTAGCGGCCGGAGATGTTCAGGATCCGGGATGGAATCGCGTCGCATTCCTCGCCGATCGCCGCGACTGCCGTGCGGTGCGCGGCGATGCGCATCCGACTTCGCTACGAGGGGAACGAATGTCGACGAACGAGGACGTGGTGCGGTCCTTCTACCGCGCCCTCCGCCGCGAGGAACTCGACGGGGCCGCGGCACTGCTGGCGGCGGACGTCGAGTGGTCCGGACCCGCCCGGGACGGCCGCCGGAACACCCTCCGCGGCCGGGAGGCGGTCCTGGCCGAACTGCGCTCAGCGCGGGGCGGGCTGTTGCCGGAACCCCGCGAACACCTGCCGTCCGGTCCGCGGGTCGTGGTTCTCGGCGACTACCGGCACGACGGCGGTGCGGCGGACGGCACCGTTCCGTTCACGCACGTCTGGGAGCTCCGCGACGGCGTGGTGGTCCGGTTCGAGGACGTGCACGACCCGGCGGGAATCCGGCGCGTCCGATGCGGCGATGCCGCGGAACTCGACGAGATCATCGTGCTGGGACTGGGTTTCTGGCGGTCGGCGGTGCTGCTGGCGGCGGTGCGGCTCGGGGTGTTCACCGCGCTCGCGGGGTGCGAGCTCGGCGCGGTCGAACTCGCCGCGCGCACCGGCGTCCACGAGCGCGGTGCCCAGGACTTCTTCGACTGCCTGGTCGCCCTCGGTCTGCTGCGGCGCCGGAACGGCCGGTACCGCAACGCTCCGCACGCGGCCGCGCACCTCGACGGGCACGACCCCGCCCGGTACGTCGGCGGGTTGCTGGAGGAAGCCGGGAGCCAGTGGTTCCGGTCGTGGGCGCTGCTGCCCGAAGCGCTGGCTCAGGGAGATCCACAGTGGACTGTACCGGCCGACGACGTGCACCCCTACGGGCGGATCTATGCGGAACCCGAGCGGGTGCGGCGGTTCTGGTCGGCCATGGCCGGGGGCGCGATGATGGCGAAGCTCGCGCTGCCGCGACGGCTGCGCTGGTCGCGATACCGGACGGTCGCCGACATCGGTTGCTGCGGTGGTGAACTTCTGGCCCACCTGCTCGACCACCACCCGCACCTGCGCGCCACCGGGTTCGACCTGCCCGCCGTCGCGGACGCGTTCGAGACGACGGCCGCGCGGCGACCGGCCGGAAGCATGCGCTTCGTTGCCGGGAACTTCTTCACCGACCCGCTGCCGGAGGCCGATGTGCTCGTGTTCGGACACGTGCTGCACAACTGGGGCCTGGAGGAGAAGAAGCTGTTGCTGCGCAAGGCTTACCAGGCACTGCCCGACCACGGCGAAGTGGTGATCTACGAGGTGCTGGTCGACGACGATCGGCTGCGCCACGTCGAAGGACTGCTGATGAGCCTGCACATGCTCGTGATGAGCCCGGAGGGGTTCGGCTACACGGGCGCCGAGGGCCGGAGCCGGCTCGCCGAAGCGGGCTTCCGCTCCTCGAAGGTGGAGCGCTTGGCGGGCGACGAGTTCATGGTGATCGGCACCAAGTGAGCTCCGCTCACCCCTCGTCCGGCGTCGCGCTGCCCAGCACGTAGGTCATCCAGAACAACGGGCCGGGGCTGAAGCCGAACCGGCGCGTCGCGGCGAGCGCGAACCCGGCCCGCTCCAGCTCGACCGCGGCGTCGCGGTGCAGTTCGCAGCCGCCGCACAACCGGCGCCACACCGGCGCGATGCGCTGCTGGAACGCGCCCACCAGCGGTCGCGCGGACCGCACGTGCTCCAGGAAGTGCACCGTCCCGCCGGGCCGCAGCACCCGCCGGATCTCGCGCAGCGCGCGCTGCGGGCTCGGCACCGAGCACAGCACCTGGCTCAGCACCACGCCGTCGACGGAACCGTCCGCCGCGGGCAGCGCCTCGGCCTGCCCGGCCACCACCCGGACCGGAACCGGGGCCGAGCGCGCGTGCCGATCGGCGTGCACGCGCAGCGAATCGTTCGGCTCCACCGCGATCACCTCGGTGACCGAAACCGGGTAGTGCGCGAAGTTCAGCCCGTTTCCGGCGCCGACCTCGACCACCCGGCCCGCGGTGCCGCGCACGAGCTCGCGGCGGAACTCGGCGACGCCGCGCCGGTCCGCGATCGAGCTCACGGTCGTCCAGAAGCGGCTGAACATCGGGTGCTGCAGGGTGCGCATGTCCGGTCCGGGCGAGGTTCGATCCATGCTTCGAGTTGTACTGCGGCGGCGGCCGGCGCAAGGCCGCGATCACCGGTTCGTGGGACTCGGTTCGGCCCGTCGGGTGCCGTCCGGCGCTCGGCGGGCCGAACCCCGCCGCGGTCAGCCGTCGGTCTCGGCGGCGCTCGCCTCCTGCGGTTCGACCTGGGCGAGGCGGGCCCGCAGCGATGCGGTCACCGCGCGGTACGAGTCGCTGCCGAGCACCAGCCGCAGCGGGGCGGGCCGCTGCTCCGCGCTGTCGATGACGCGGGCCGCGATCTTCACCGGGTCGCCGACGATCGGGATCGGCGCGCCTTCCCGGAAGCCGCGCACGAACGCGGCGGGGGTGCCGTCGTAGGCGGCGAGCGGCTCACCGGTGCGCAGGCTGGAGCCCGCGAACGCGGTGCGCGCGCCGCCCGGCTCCACCAGCGTCACCTCCACGCCGAACGGGGCGACCTCCTGGGACAGCGCCTCGAAGAAGCCCTCCACGCCCCACTTGCTCGCGTGGTACAGCGACGCGCCCGCGTGCGCGGCGAGGCCCGCGACCGAGGAGATCGGGATCAGCCGCCCGCCGCCCTGCGCCCGCAGGTGCGGCAGCGCGGCCCGGGCAGTGTGGATGGCGCCGAGCAGGTTGGTGGTGATCTGGTGCAGCACCTGCTCGTCGCCGGCCTCCTCGGCCGCGCCGAACAGGCCGTACCCGGCGTTGATGACCACGACGTCGATGCGGCCGAGGTCGGCGAACGCGGCATCCACGACCTCCCGGATGCGGGGCAGGTCGGTGACGTCGAGGTGGGCGAGCCGGAACCGGTCGCCGTGGGCGTCGCGGAGGTCGTCGGCGGAACCCGCGCGGCGGATGGTGCCCGCCACCCGGTCGCCGCGGGCCAGCAGCTGCTCCGCCAGCTCCCGCCCGAATCCGCTGTTGACGCCGGTGATGAACCAAGTGCGCGTTGTCATGGCGGCCAGCCTCACCGCAGGCGGGAGCTCCCGGCAGTCCGCGTCGTTCCTGGTAGTGCGGGGGACACCCACCTCGCCGCGACGGCGGCATACTGGATCGCATGGGCAACGCGCTGGGTGATTTCCTGCGGGCCAGGCGGGAACTGGTCACCCCCGCCGAAGTGGGCTTGGCGCCGGGCAGCGGTCTGCGCCGGGTGTCCGGCCTGCGCCGCGAGGAGGTCGCCACCCTCGCCGGGATCAGCGTCGAGTACTACCTGCGCCTGGAGCAGGGCCGGGACCGCAGTCCGTCCCCGCAGGTCGTCGAGGCGATCGCCGGGGTGCTGCAGCTGGACGCGGAGGGCGTCGAGCACCTGACCGCGCTCGCGAGCCCCCGGCCCCGCAGGCGCGCGCGACGGGAACCGCAGGTGCCGCGCGGGCTGGACCTGCTGCTGCGCACGCTCAACGTGCCCGCGCTGGTGTGCACCAAGTACGGCGACGTGCTGGCGGTGAACGCGCTCTCCCGGGAACTGCTGCCGAGCGCGGAACCGGGCACGAACCGGCTGCGCGGCCTGTTCACCGAACCGGAGGCGCAGCACCGCGTGCCCGATTGGGAGGAGCACGCCGCCGACGCGGTCGCCCACCTGCGCGCGCAGAGCGGCGCCGACGTCGAGGACGAGCGGCTGCACGCCCTGATCGGCGAGCTGTCGATGAAGAGCGAGCGGTTCCGCACCCTGTGGGCGCGGCACGACGTGCGGCGGGCGCACGGCAGCCGGTTCCGCGTGCGGCACGCGACGCTGGGCGAGGTGGAGCTGCTGGCCGAGAAGTTCGCGGTCCCCGGCGACGGCGGCCTCGAAGCGCTGCTGCTGCACGCGGAACCCGGCACCCCCTCCGCCACCGCTCTCGCCCGGCTCCGAGACCTCATCGACGAGCAAACCACCCCGAACCGCTGAACAGCCCCATTCCTGCTGCTGCCCGGCGGACCTGGTCATCGTCCTGTCAGCGGCGAAGCCGCTGAGCAGCGACCACCCGAGACACCGGCACCGCCGCGGGTTCTCAGCGGGATTCTCGCGAGGACAGCTTTTTCCCTCGTGGCGGAGCCACTTGGGAAAAAGATCCCGCAGCGAGAATCCCGCTGAGGTTCCGCCACCTGCTCAGATCAGCAACAGGAGCGGAGAGGTGATCAGGAGTGCAGCCAGTTGAAGACCTGGGCGTAGTAGGCGTCCCGTTCGGCCGGCCGATCGTCACCGAGCAGCCCGGTGCCGATCCGGTAGCCGCGCCGGTCCAGGTGCCAGGCCAGCAGCGCGTAGGTGGGGCGGAACGCGGCCAGCTCCTCGGCCGGGATCGACGGCACCGAGCCGGGCAGCACCGGTGCGACGGTGTCCCGCTCGTAGATCGCGTCCAGCGAGAAGATCCGCCACTCCCCGTCGCGGCGCTCCACCCGGTAGCCGAGCCGGGCGTAGGAGGTCAGGTCCACCGGCACCGCGTCGACGGTGGTGCGCACCTCGATCGCGGCGGGCACCTCGGCCCACGCCCGCGCGCCCGCGAGGTGCACGACCGGCGGTGCGAGGCGGTGCACGCTGCGGTCGCCGCGCCTGCTCATCTCCTCCGATCCGGCGACGAAACCGGGTCCGTCGCCGGTGTACCAGGTGAGGTTCACCCGCGAGTCCGGCCAGAACGCGGGGGCCATCTGCGGCCACCACTCGCGGTCCCGCCCCTGCCGTTCGCGCAGCAGCAGCTGGACGATCGTCGTGGTCTCGTCGGACATGCCGGCCTCCCGTTCGGTTCCGGACGAGGAGGCTAGTCGCCGCCGGACCGGCCCGGCACCACGAGCACCACCGAGGCGGCCGCGAGCAGCCCCAGCGCGACCACGTTCAGCGCCTGGTCCAGCGGCCCGTACACGTGCAGCATCGTCAGGTGGTAGCCGCCGTGCAGCACGTTGAACACGAGCCACGCCGCGCCCGCGACGCGCGGCAGCGCGCCGCCGCGCAGCAGCGCGAGGACGGCGAGCACGCCGAGCGCCAGGAACATCGCGCCGGTGTCCTTCGCCAGGTGCTCGTTGTACGGGCCGAGCGGCGGCAGCCAGCTCAGCCCGAACCCGGGGAACGACCCGTACCACCGGGCGGGTGCCAGGTACGCCCAGCCGCCGGTGCCGAGGGCGACGAGCGCGAGCAGCACCAGGCACACCCGGTCGGCGGTGGCCTTCGGTCCGGCGGGGCGGAGTCCGGTCATGAGCGCGCTCCGATCCGTGGTGCGGGTGGTGCCGCGGTCGGCCGAATCGCGGCCCCGCGGCGGGAAGGCCGGTGCGCCCGGCCGAAGTGGTGTCCCATGAGCACGGGACGGGATCGGCGCCCGGATCGTGACACGGGGTGACCCGGGACACCTCCTGTCACACCGGGCGCCGCCACCTCGTCCCCACCACGACCGGCCGGAACCGGCCGGAGGACGGGAGGATTCGGATGAAGGTCGCGGTCGCAGGCGGAACCGGCCTGGTGGGCGGGATGGTCGTCGCGGAGCTGCGCGCGGCGGGGCACGAACCGGTGGTGCTGTCTCGGTCGCGCGGGGTGGACCTGCGCACCGGCGCAGGCCTGGCGGCGGGGGTGGCCGGGTGCCGGGCGGTGATCGACGTCGGCAACGTGGTGACGGTCAGCCGGAAGACGTCGGTGGAGTTCTTCGCCGCCGCGAGCCGGAACCTGGTGGCCGCCGCGCACCGGGCGGGCGTGGCGCACCTGGTGGCGCTGTCCATCGTGGGCTGCGACCGCGTCGACTTCGGCTACTACTTCGGCAAGCGGGCCCAGGAGGAGATGGTGTCGGGCGGCCCGGTGCCGTGGACGATCCTGCGCGCCACCCAGTTCTTCGAGTTCCCGGAACCGCTGCTGGCGAAGCCGATCGCGCTGGTCCCGCGGATGCTCTCGCAGCCGGTGGCGGCCGCCGACACCGCCGCGGAGCTGGTCCGCCTCGTCGAGCGGGAGCCGGTGGGTCGCGCACCGGAGCTCGGCGGTCCGGAGCGGCTGGACATGGTGGACGTGGCGCGCCGGCTGTCCGCGGCGCACGGCCGTCGCGGGCTCGTGGTGCCGGTGTCCCCGCCCGGCCGGGTCGGCGCGGCGATGCGGGGCGGCGCGCTGCTGCCGCGCGGCGAGCACGCGTGCGGTAGCCGCACCTTCGCCGAGCACCTCGCCGCGATCCGCGCCGCGAGGTGACGCGCGGGGACCGCCCGGCCGCCCGGGTAGGGTCGGGGGTCGACCGAGGAGAGGACCCGGCTTGGGCGAGCGGATGCAGATCGGCGAGGTGGCCGAGCGCACTGGGCTGTCGCTGCGGACGATCCGCTACTACGAAGAGGTCGGCCTCGTCGTGCCGAGCGGCCGCAGCCCCGGCGGTTTCCGCCTCTACACCGACCCGGACGTGGACCGGCTGCGGTTGATCATGCGGATGAAGCCGCTCGGGTTCCAGCTCGACGAGATGCGCGAGCTGCTGGCGATCCTCGACCCGCAGGACGGTGATCCGGAGCTCGCCGACCCGGACGCCCGGCTGGCCGAGTTCACCGCGAACGCCGAGCAGGCCTGCGAGAAGCTGCGCGCGAAGCTGCGCATCGCCGAGGAGTTCGCCGAGGTGCTCCGCGCGCACCGGGCGTGATCCCGCCCTCATCGGGTTCGCGGGGTTGGAGTCCGCGCGACGGTCTCGTCTAACGTAAGGGGAGAGTTGCGGGTCGCCCGCCGCACCGCCGCCGCGTCCGGCGGCAGGACCCCTCCGCGCCGCTCGCGGCGCCCGAGCACGTCTGGAACCCCGTGTCGAACTCCGCCGCCCCCGCCTGGGCGCGCCCGTCGTGGCTGTCGCCGAAGGTCGCCCGCACCGAGGTCCTCGGTGGACTGGTCGTCGCACTGGCGCTGATCCCCGAGGCGATCTCGTTCTCCATCATCGCCGGGGTCGACCCGAGCGTCGGCCTGTTCGCGTCGTTCACGATGGCGGTGGTGATCTCGATCGTCGGCGGCCGCCCGGCGATGATCTCCGCGGCCACCGGGGCGATCGCGCTGGTCGTGGCACCGATCAGCCGCGAGCACGGGCTCGGTTTCCTGGTCGCCACCGTCCTCCTCGGCGGGATCTTCCAGGTGCTGCTCGGCTCGCTCGGGGTGGCGAAGCTGATGCGGTTCGTGCCGCGCAGCGTGATGGTCGGGTTCGTCAACGCCCTCGCCATCCTCATCTTCACCGCGCAGGTGCCGGAGCTGATCGGCGTGCCGTGGGCGGTGTACCCGCTGTTCGCCGCCGGGCTCGCCATCATGGTGCTGTTCCCCAGGCTCACCAAGGTGATCCCGGCGCCGCTGGTCGCGATCGTCGCGCTCACCGCGACCACGATCGCCGCCGGGATCGCGGTGCCGACGGTCGGGGACAAGGGCGCGCTGCCGTCCTCGCTGCCGGAGCCCGGGCTGCCCGCGGTGCCGTTCACCCTGGAGACCCTGCAGCTCATCGCGCCGTACGCGCTGGCCTTCGCGCTCGTCGGGCTGATGGAGTCGCTGATGACGGCGAAGCTCGTCGACGACATCACCGACACCCGCTCGAACAAGACCCGCGAGTCCATCGGGCAGGGCGTCGCGAACATCGTCACCGGCCTGTTCGGCGGCATGGGCGGCTGCGCGATGATCGGCCAGACGATGATCAACGTGAAGACGGCGGGTTCCCGCACCCGGCTGTCCACGTTCCTGGCCGGGGTGTTCCTGCTGGTGCTGTGCCTGGTGTTCGGGCCGGTCGTGTCGCGGATGCCGATGGCGGTGCTGGTGGCGGTCATGGTGCTCGTCGCGTTCGGCACCTTCGACTGGCACAGCATCGCGCCGCGCACCCTGAAGCGGCTGCCCGCGGGGGAGAGCGTCGTGATGGTGGTGACGGTCGCCGTGGTGGTGGCCACGAGCAACCTCGCCGTCGGCGTCGTCGTCGGTTCGATCACCGCGATGGTGATCTTCGCGCGCCGGGTGGCGCGCCTGGTGGAGGTCAGCGCCGTCACCGATCCGGACGGGCGGCACGTGGTGTACGCGGTGCGCGGGGAGCTGTTCTTCGCCTCCAGCAACGAACTGGTGTCCCGGTTCGACTACGCCGCGGACCCGGAGCACGTCACGATCGACCTGTCCGCCGCGCACATCTGGGACGCGTCGACGGTGGCCGCGCTCGACGCGATCACCACCAAGTACGAGTCCCGCGGCAAGCAGGTGGAGATCACCGGCCTGAACGAGCCCAGCGCCACCATGCACGGCAGGCTCACCGGCAGGCTGACCCCCGCGGGATGACCGAGGTCGATGGCCCATTCGCCCAGGGAACCGGGGTGAATGGGCCGTTCACCTGGTGATCAGGGTGGGGAGTTCGTCGTGCAGCGCCCGGACGAGGGCCTGCGCGGCGGGGGCGGGCTCCGGTGCCGTGACCAGCAGCGTCCGCCTGCGCCGGGTGAATCCGGAGTCGTGGACCGGAATCCAGCGCACGTCGCGCGGGGCGGTGGCGGCGGCCAGGCCGGGCAGCACCGAGATGCCGAGCCCGGCGGCGACCATGCCGAGCCGCGTCTGCCAGCTCGCGGCGGTGTGCCCGATGGTCGCCCGGTCGAGGGTGGGCCATGCCCCGAACTGCGGCGCGCCCTCCTCCCCGGTGCCCGCGATCCACACCTGGTCGGCGAGCTCGGCGACGTCCACCTGGTCGCGCGCCGCGAACGGGTGCCCCGCGCTCACCGCCACCCCGAGCCCCGGTCCGGGCTCCAGCGGTTCGGTGCGCAGCCCGTCCAGGTCGTAGTCGGGCAGCCCGTCGCCGACCGCGATCGCCGCCACCTCGATCCGCCGCGCCCGGATGCGGCGCAGCAGCGCCGGACTGCCCGCTTCCCGCAGGTCCACGTCCAGGCCGGGATGCTCGGCCCGCAGCCGGGCGATGGCCCGCGGCACCAGCACCGCGGCCGCCGTCGGGTAGGCGCCCACCGCGAGCCGGCCCGCGAGCCGGTCCCGCAGCCCCGCGATCTCCAGGTCGGCCGCCTCCAGGTGGGCGACGACCTTCCTCGCGTGCCGCAGCAGCACCTCGCCCGCCGGGGTGGGGCGGACACCGCGGGCCTGCCGCTCGAACAGCGGGCCGCCCGCGGCGTCCTCGGCGGCACCGATCTGGCGGGAGATCGCGGATTGCGTGTACCCGAGGGCCTCCGCGGTCGCGGTGAACGAGCCGCGGCGGGCGACCTCGACGAGCACCCGCAGTCCGGTGAGCGTCAACTCCGACATGCCGTCCAGTATCGGTGCTAGGCGCCGGTGAACTCGGCGTCGGCCGCGCCCGCCGATTCGCGCTGGGCCTCCCACCCGGCGAGCCGTTCGCGCACCGCGGTGGTGACCAGCTCGTAGGCGTCGGAGTTCAGCAGCAGCCGCAGCGGCGGCGCCGGCGACGTGGCCGCCTCGATGATCGCGTGCGCGATGCCGGAGGGGCTGCCGACCATCTCCTCGACCGGCGTCGGCGCCCGGTCCGCGGGCCCGCCGCGGTACGGCTCACCGGCCGGGACCCGCTCGGCGGCGTCGAAGAAACCGGTGCGCACCTGGCCGGGCTCCACCAGCACCGTCTTGATCCCGAACGGTTCGACCTCCTTCGCCAGCGCCTCGAAATAGCCCTCCACGCCCCACTTCGTCGCGTGGTAGATCGCGAAGCCGGGGAAGGTGATCTGGCCGCCCATGCTGGACAGCTGCACGAACACCCCGCCGCCCTGCGCCCGCAGGTGCGGCACCGCACGGCGGGCGAGCTGGATGGACGCGGTGAGGTTGGTGCCGATCATCTGCTCGACCTGTTCGTCGGCGAGGTCCTCGGCCGCGCCGAACACGCCGTAGCCCGCGTTGGACACCAGGACGTCGATGCGGCCGAACGCGGCGACGGCCTCGGTGAGGACCTGCTCGATGCGGGCGGTGTCGGTGACGTCCAGGCTCCACCGCCGCAACCGGTCGCCGTGCTCCCTGGCGAGGTCGTCGAGCCGTTCGGGCCTGCGCAGGGTGGCGGCGACCCGATCGCCGCGCCGCAGCGCCTGCTCGACGAGTTCGCGGCCGAGGCCGCGGGAACCGCCGGTGATGAACCACGTGGTCATGCTGATCTGCTTCCTCCACTGGGTGGGAGGGCGAGGTGGTTCCCGGGCCACCACGCCGCCCTCCGCGGACACCACCCAGCCTCCGCCCGCCGACCCATGCCCACAAGCGAGGTTTCCGCACCTCGGCCATGCGGGAACCGCATGTCACACCACGCTGATCGCGCCGGTGAGGACGGCGAAGGCGATGTAGGCGGCCGAGGCCAGCAGCACCCAGGGCAGCGCGAAGCGCTGGAACTCGCCGAGGTCCCGCTTGACCAGGCCGAGCAGCACCCACAGCGGTGCCGAGGTCGGGCCGATCGAGTGCATCATCTGCCCGATCGCCCCGGCCCGGGCGATCTCCACCGGCGGAATCCCGTAGTGCCCCGCGGACTCGGCCAGCACCGGCAGCACCCCGAAGAAGTACGCGTCGTTGGACATGAAGAAGCTCAGCGGCAGGCTGATCACCGCGGTGAACAGCGGCAGCAGGTTGCCCATCGACGCCGGCACCACCGACAGCAGCGCGTCCGCCATCGCCTTCGTCATGCCGGTGTCGGTCATGATGCCGGTGAAGATCCCGGCGCCCAGCACCAGCATCACGACCGGGACCGCGCTGCTCGCGTGCTTCTTGACGACCTCGGCCTGGTCCGCGAGCCGCGGGTGGTTGACGACGAGGGCGACGACGAACGCGAGCATGAACAGGTTCACCAGCTCGGCGACGCCGAACACCAGCAGCACCAGCAGCAGCACCGTGAGCCCGGCGTTGAACCAGGTCCGCCAGGTGCGCCCGTCGCGGTCCACCCGCTGTTCGGCGATCTCGGCGGCGAACTCCTCGATGACGGCGCGGTCGATGCGCTTGCGCTGAGCGCGCCCCAGCAGCCAGGAGATCGTGATGATGGCCAGCGAGGTCAGCGCCATCGGCGCGATCATGTGCACGAAGTAGTCGGTGGAGTCCAGGTGCAGCACGCTGATCCCGCGGGTCGCCGCCCCGCCCCACGGCGTGGTGCCGGAGATGGTGCCCAGCGCCATCGTGGCGATCGCGGCCAGCACCAGCGGGTTGATGCCCAGCCGCAGGTAGATCGGCAGGAACGCCGAGCACAGGATCATGTAGCTGGTGGTGCCGTCCCCGTCGAGCGCCACCAGCAGCGCGAGCACGGCGGTGCCGACGCAGATCCGCGCCGGATCGCCCCGGGAGATGCGGATGATGGCCCGCGAGATCGGGTCGAACAGCTTCGCGTCCATCATCACGCCGAAGTACAGCACCGCGAACAGCAGCAGGATCGCGGTCGGGGCGACGATCTCCAGGCCGTTCAGCATCATCTCGTCGAGTCGCCCGCCGAACCCGGCGGCCACGGCGAACACGACGGGGGTGGCCATGATGGCGACGAAGGCGGTCAGGTAGCGGCGCATCACCAGCGCCATGAAGACGCCGAGGGTGGCGAAGCCCAGGACGGCGAGCATCGTTGCTCCTTTGCTGCTCCCGGCGGTGGGGGGGGGGGGGCGGGGGGGGCCCCCCCCCCCCCGGCGGGGGGGGGGGGGGGGGGGGGGGGGGGCGGGGGGCGGCGCGCGGCCCCCCCCCCCCCCCCGGCGCCCCCCCCCCGCCCCGCCCCCCCCCCCCCCCCCCCCCACCGGGGTGCGGGGTCGTTGCTGGGGGTGCGGGCCCGAGGTCCGCTCAGGCGGCGCCGAGCAGCCGCGTGCGCAGCGCACGGGCGGCGAGCAGCGGCGGGCTCAGCACCTCGGTGCCGAGGTCCGCGGCGAGCCCGGCGGCGTGCGGGCTCAGCGAGTACTGCGCGAGCAGCACCAGGTCGGCGGCGGGCAGGTGCGGGCGCACCGCCGCGGCGAGGGAACCGGCGTCGGCCGGCTGCGCGAGCGCGGGCAGGACTCGTGCCTCGGGAGCCGCGATGTCCAGCCGCCCGGCCGATTCCGCGAGCGCGCTGTCCAATGAGGACACCAGCACTGCGGTGGCCCGGCCGCGGCGGGCGAGCTCGGCGAACGCGGCGTCGTCGGCGCCCCGCACCGGAGCGGACCACAGCTGCCGGGCCAGCCCGGCGACGGGCCCGTACATCGAGCAGCTCAGCTGCACCGCATCCGCGCCGCCGTCCACGGCGTGCCGGATCAGCCCCAGCATCCGCCTGCGCAGCGCCGGGGTGAGCCCGCCCGCCGCGTCGGCCTCGGCGACCAGCCGGTCGTCCAGCAGGTTCCAGGCGTCCGCCTCCGGGAACGCCTCGCGCAGCGCCGCGTTCGCCGGTTCCACCGCGGCGGGCGCGGCGTGCACGAACGCCACGAGCGGGCGGGTCATCTCGCGTCCGCGATGGCCGCGGCGACGGCGTCGGCGAACGCGGTCGTCCCGGTGGACCCGCCCATGTCGGGCGTGCAGGTCCCGGCCTCGACGGTGCGGGCGACTCCCGCGTCCAGGGCGGCCGCGGCGGCGCGCAGGCCCGCGTCCTCGTGCCGATCTCCCAGCCACCGCAACAACATCGAGCTGGACAGCATCATGGCGGTCGGGTTCGCGAGGTCCTTCCCGGCGATGTCGGGGGCGGAGCCGTGCGATGCCTGGGCCATGCCCTGCCGGTCCGAGACGTTGATCGACGGCGCGATGCCCAGCGAACCGGCCAGCTCACCGGTGAGGTCGGAGAGGATGTCGCCGAACATGTTCTCGGTGACGATCACGTCGAACTCGGGGGCGCGGCGCAGCAGGTGCACCGTCATCGCGTCGATGTGGAAGTCGTCCACGGTGACGTCGGGGTACTGCTCGGCGATCTCCCGGCACACGTCGCGGAACAGGCCGGTGGTCAGCCGCAGCACGTTCGCCTTGTGCACGATGGTCAGCTTGCCGCGGCGGCTCCGCGCGAGCCGGAACGCGGTGTGCGCGATCCGCTCCACGGCGGGGCGGGTGATGATGCCGTGCGCGATCGCGACGTCGGGGGTGGGCATGAACTCGCCGGTGCCCGCGTGGGTGTTGCGATCGGCGTAGAAGCCTTCGGTGTTCTCCCGCACGATCACCAGGTCGGTGCCGGGGACCATCGCCTTCGCGCCCTCGAAGGACTTGGCGGGGCGGATGTTCGCGTACAGCCCGAACCGGATGCGGATGGTGCCGCTGGGGTTGAGCTGCGAGCGGTGCGGTTCCGGGTAGGCGGCGCTGTCGTGCGGTCCGAGCAGCCAGGCGTCCAGCTCGTCGAGGGCGGCCAGCGTGGACTCCGGTGCGGGCGTGCCGTGCTCGTCGATGGCGTCCCGGCCCAGCGGCAGCGGCACCCAGTCGACGGCGGGTGCGCCGGCGGCGGCGAGCGCGGCGTCCACGGCGCGGGTGGCGGCGGGCACGATCTCCGGTCCGATCCCGTCGCCTTCGAGCAGGCCGAGTCGGTAGGTGCGGGCGGATCGGGGTGCGGTCATGGATCTCTCCTCGGGTGGTGCGTTCCGGCGACATCCTGGAGGTTATAACCTCGTTCGGTCAAGAGTTCGCGAACCTGCGATGTGGTCGATCTGAGCTGCGCAGAACGTGGCGAGCAGGCGTTATAACGAAATCGACGAACGCTGGTACTTGTTCGTTGAGAAAAACCAGTGCGTCCGCTAGCGTCCTGCTCCGCCGGGCCACCGCGGCCCGCCTCGACGCGCTCGACCGCGACCGGGCCGCACCCCGGAACCGCCCCGAGCCCCCCAGATCCCCGCCCCAGGCACCGCCGGAACGGAGCACGCCCGTGAGCATCCTGTCCATCGACCCGACCACCGGGACCGAACTGGCCCGGTACGAAGTGGACGGTCCCGCCGAGGTCGAGGCCGCCTTGGCGGCCGCCGCGACCGCGCAGCGCGCCTGGCGCCGGACACCCCTCGCCGAGCGCACCGCGCTGCTGCGCGAGATCGCCCGCGTGCTGCGCGCCGGGCGGGAGCGCTATGCCCGGCTGATCACCGCCGAGATGGGCAAGCCGATCACCGAAGCCGAGGCCGAGATCGACAAGTGCGCGCTCACCTGCGAGCACTACGCCGAGCACGCCGCCGGGCTCCTCGCCGACCGTCCTGTTCGGACGGAGGACGGCGCGGCGGTGGTGGTGTGCGAACCGCTCGGCGTGGTCCTCGCGGTGATGCCGTGGAACTACCCGTTCTGGCAGTTCTTCCGGTTCGCCGCGCCCGCGCTGGCCGCCGGGAACGGCACGATCCTCAAGCACGCAGGCAACGTTCCGCAGTGCGCCCGCGCCATCGACGCGGTGCTGCGGGACGCGGGCGCACCGGCGGGGCTGTGCCGGTCGCTGCTGGTGGAGGTGCCGGTGGTCGCCGAGCTCATCGCCGACGACCGGATCGCCGCGGTCACCCTCACCGGCTCCACCGAGGTCGGCGCGATCGTCGCCGGGCAGGCCGGGAACGCGCTGAAGAAGCAGGTGCTCGAACTCGGCGGCTCCGACCCGTTCTTGGTGCTCGCCGACGCCGACGTGCCCGCCGCGGCCGCCGCCGCGGTGCGGGCCCGGTTCACCAACGTCGGGCAGTCCTGCGTGAACGCCAAGCGCTTCCTGGTCGCCGAGCCGATCGCCGAGGAATTCGCCGCCGCCTTCACCGCGGCCGCCGAAGCGCTGCCCGTCGGCGACCCCACCGACCCGGCCACCCGGATCGGCCCGATGGCCCGCGCGAACCTGCGCGACGCCCTGCACGACCAGGTGCTGCGCACGATCGCCGCGGGCGCGCGGCTGCGCACCGGCGGCGAACCGGTGCCGGGGCCCGGGTTCCACTACCCGCCGACCGTGCTGGACCACGTCGAACCGGGCATGGCCGCGTTCGACGAGGAGACCTTCGGCCCGGTCGCCGCGATCACCCGCGTCTCCGGTGCCGAGCAGGCCGTGGAGCTGGCCAACCGCACCGAATTCGGCCTCGGCGCCGCGGTGTGGACCCGCGATGTCGCGCTGGCGCGGCGGATCGCCGCCGAGATCGACGCGGGCGCCGTGTTCGTCAACGGCGTCGTCGCCTCCGACCCGCGACTGCCGTTCGGCGGGGTGAAGAAGTCCGGCTACGGCCGGGAACTGGGTGCCGAGGGCATCCGCGAGTTCGTCAACGTCAAGACCCTCTGGATCCGCGAGGAGCGCCCCTGATGACCGAGCGCGAGACCTTCCCCGCCGCGGTGCTGCGGCCCGCCGAGCTGCCCGCCTTCGCCCGCGGTGGTGGTGCCCGCACCGTCCCGCTGGTCACCCGGGAGCGCGGTGCCACCACGTTCCTCAACGGACAGACCCTGTTCGAGGGCGGCGCGGGCATCCCGCTGCACACGCACGACTGCCCGGAGAGCGTGGTGATCCTCGAAGGCGATGCGATCGCCGAGATCGACGGCGTCGAGCACGAGCTCACCGCCTTCGACACGACCTACGTCGATGCCGGGGTGCCGCACCGGTTCCGCAACGCCTCGACCACCGAGCCGATGCGCATCCTGTGGACCTACGCGTCGATCGACGCCACCCGAACCCTGGTGGCCACCGGCGAGACCCGCCGCGTCGACGCGGAGCACGGGGCCTGACGGCCTCCTCCGGAGCCGCTCCACCGGGTTCGCACCGCGGGATCCGGGCGGCCCGTCGTCGGCAGGGCGGGAACCGGCGCCGGCGCCGAAGTAGGCTCGCTCGGCACACCGCCCACCTCGCGGAAGGACCGGGAGCACATGGCGACGCCCCTCGTCGAGCAGATCGCGGCGCGCATCGCCGAGCACATCCGCGAGGAGCGGCTCGTGCCGGGCGCGCGCCTGGTGGAGCGGGCGCTCGCGGAGCGCCTCGCGGTGTCGCGCTCGCCGGTGCGCGGCGCGCTGCGGCTGCTCGCCGCCGACGGCGTGGTGGCGGCGGGGGAGCGCGGCGGCTACGCGGTGCTGCGCGTCCCGGACGCCGCGCAGGCGGCCGAGGACGGGGACGGTGTCGAGGCGACCTACCTGCGGATCGCGGGGGACCGGTTGGACGGGCGGCTGCCGGAGCGGGTGACCGAGAGCGGGCTCGCCCGCGAGTACGGGCTCACGCCCGCGCAGCTGTCCCGGATCCTGCAGCGGATCGGTGCCGAGGGCTGGATCGAGCGGATGCCCGGCTACGGTTGGCGGTTCCGGCCGATGCTCACCTCGCCGGGCGCGTACCGGGACGGCCACCGGTTCCGGTCGGCGATCGAACCGGCCGCGCTGCTCGAACCGGATTTCCAGCTGGACGAGGGCGCGGTGCGAGAGGTGCGCGCGCAGCAGCAGCACCTCGTGGACGGTGCGATCCGGCGGGTCGGTGCCGCGGAGCTGTTCGACCGCAACAGCGCGTTCCACGAGGTGCTGGTGCGGTGCTCGGGCAACGCGTTCTTCCTCGACTCGCTGCGCCGGGTGAACCGGCTGCGCAGGCTGGTGGAGTACCGGCGGACGTTGCCGCGGGAGCGCGCGCTGGTGCGGTGCCGCGAGCACGTGGAGATCGCGGACCTGCTGCTGGCGGGGCACCGCGCGGAGGCCGCCGACCGGCTGCGCGGGCACCTGGACTCGGTCGGCGCGGAGAAGGCCGCGGCGGGGGAGTAGCCGGTCGCCGCCCGTGTTCGGGCCTCGTCGCAGAAGTCCGGCCTTCGTTGCAGGATTATCGGCACGGGCATCGGATTCGTCCTGTTCGCGAGGTATTCGCAACGTGTCCGCAACAGTGCGAAACCTATGATTCACATCACTCATCGTCACGCGTTTGCCGCGCAGTGATCATCGGCCGCGGCTACTAGCGTGCATTTCGTTAGTTTGGGCAGCTATCTAAATGGGTGAGGTGGTCGTATGTGCGGCATCACGGGCTGGGTCTCCTACGGGCGTGATCTCGGTACCCAGGACCGAGTGCTGCGGGACATGACCGAAACGATGGCCTGCCGCGGTCCGGACGCCGCGGGCACCTGGGCCGCACCGCACGCCGCGCTCGGGCACCGGCGGCTCGCCGTCATCGACCTGCCCGGCGGCGCGCAGCCCATGGAGGTCGCCACGCCCGACGGCGCGGTCGCCATGGTCTACTCCGGCGAGGCCTACAACTTCACCGAGCTCCGCGACGAACTGCGCGGGCGCGGGCACCGCTTCGACACCGACTCCGACACCGAGGTCGTGCTGCACGGCTACCTGGAGTGGGGCGAGCAGCTCGCCGAACACCTCAACGGCATGTACGCCTTCGCGATCTGGGACGAGCGCACCGAGAAGCTCGTGATGATCCGCGACCGGATGGGCATCAAGCCGTTCTACTACTACGAGACCGCCGACGGCGTGCTGTTCGGCTCCGAGCCCAAGGCGATCCTGGCGAACCCGGACGCCGAACCGGTCGTCGGCCTCGACGGGCTGCGCGAGATCTTCTCGTTCGCCAAGACGCCCGGCTTCGCCGTGTGGGAGGGGATGCGGGAGCTCAAGCCCGGCCACCTCGCCATCGTCGACCGCAACGGGCTGCGCGAGCGCTGCTACTGGCAGCTCGAGGTGAGCGACCACACCGACGACCGCGACGCCACCGTCGCGCACGTGCGGGAGCTGCTCGACGACATCATCGCCCGCCAGCTCGTCGCCGACGTGCCGCGCTGCACCCTGCTCTCCGGCGGGCTGGACTCCTCGGCGATGACGGCCATCGCGGCGCTGCAGCTCGCCGAGCAGGGCGAGACGGTGCGCAGCTTCGCCGTCGACTTCCCCAACCAGGCCGAGAACTTCCGCGCGATCGACGTGGCCCCCACCCAGGACACCCCGTTCGTGCACGCCGTGGCCGAGCACGTGCGCAGCGACCACGACGACATCATGTTGAACGGCGCCGCCCTGTCCGACCCGGCGGTCCGCGCCGCCGCTGTCGGCGCCCGGGACCTCCCGATCGGCCTCGGCGACCGGGACAACTCGCTGTACCTGCTGTTCAAGGCGATCCGGGAACAGTCCACAGTGGCCTTGTCCGGGGAGTCGGCGGACGAGATCTTCGGCGGCTACCCGTGGTTCCACGACGAAGGCAAGCGGGACGCGGACACCTTCCCGTGGCTCGTCGACTCGCCGCTGAGCCCGTCCGGGCTGCTCGACCGCGGCCTGAGCGCGCAGCTCGACCTCGGTTCCTACATCGGCGACAACTACCGGGACGCCGTCAACGCGGCGCCGATCAAGGACGGCGAAACCGGCCTGGAGAAGCGGATGCGGCAGGTCTGCTACATGCACCTGACCCGCATGGTGCAGACCCTGCTGGACCGCAAGGACCGGATGAGCATGGCGGTCGGCCTCGAAGTCCGGGTGCCGTTCTGCGACCACCGGCTGGTGCAGTACGTGTTCAACACCCCGTGGTCGCTGAAGACCTTCGACGGCAGGGAGAAGAGCATCCTGCGCGGCGCCACCCGCGACACGCTGCCGGAATCGGTGGCCAACCGGAAGAAGAGCGGTTATCCGGGCAGCTTCGACCCGAACTACCTCAGCGCCATCCAGGCGCAGGCCGCGGAGCTGATCGCGACCGACCACCGGGTGCTGGAGTTCTACGACGCGGACCTGCTCAAGGCCGCCACCACCGCCGACGGGGCGACCATCACCCACGAGCAGCGGAGCGCGGTCGAACGGGCCCTGGACTTCGCCACCTGGCTGGACCAGCGGAACCCGGTGCTCAAGCTGTCGTGAGCACCGACCGGGGCGCCCGCCGGACCGCGGGCACCCCGGCCTCCGGGCGGTGGGGCGGAATCCGGGCTTGAGCGTGCCGCAGGGGCACGGAGTGGGATGGGCGACGTCCGTCCCCGAGAGGAGCTCACCCGTGTCCACCGCGACCGAACCGCACCCGCCCGCGCCACCGGCGCGACCCACCCCGCTCGCCGAGCGGGCGATCGCCCCGGACCTGGCCCGGGGCATGATGCTGCTGCTGATCGCCTTGGCGCACGTGCCGTGGTTCCTGTACACCGCAGGCACCGGTGCCGCGCTGCTGCACCCGGCCGGTGGCGGGCTCGCCGATCGGATCGTGCAGGCGGCCACGATCGTCGTGGTGGACGCGCGCACGCACACGATGTTCGCGTTCCTGTTCGCGTACGGGATCGGGCAGCTGCACGCGCGCCGGATCGCGGCGGGCGCGACTCCGCGCGCGGCGCGCAGGCTGCTGCGCACCCGGCACCTGTGGATGTTCGCCTTCGGGCTGGTGCACGCGGCACTGCTCTGGCAGGGCGACATCCTCGCCACCTACGGGTTGCTGGGGCTGGTGTTCGTGCCGCTGTTCCTCAACCGCGGGGACCGCGCGCTGCAGGTCACGATCGGCGTGCTGCTCGCACTCGCCGTGCTGGTCTGCGCGGGCGCGGCGCTGGCCGGGCCGGTGCCGAGCGCGGCCGGGCCGGACGCGCAGCGGCTCGCGATCGCGGAGACCGACTACCTCGCTTCGGTGGTGCTGCGGCTGGGGAACTGGCTGCCCGCGCTGCCTGCGGGGATCGTCACCCTGGCGCTGCCGGCGGCGTTCCTGCTGGGATTGCTGGCTTCTCGGCACCGGGTGCTGGAGGAACCCGCGCGGCACCTGCGGTTGCTGCGCGGCACCGCGTTCGCCGGGATCGCGGTGGGCTGGGCGGCGGGTGTTCCGCTGGCGCTGCACCACGTCGGCGTGCTGGAGCTGCCGAACCTCGCGCTCGCCGGGGCGGTGCACTTCTTCGCCGGGATCTTCGCGGGAGTCGGCTACGCGGCCCTGTTCGGTCTCGTCGCGCACCGGATGTCGCTGCGCGGCACCGACCCGGCGGTGCCGGTGCGGATGCTGCTCGCGCTGGGGCGGCGTTCGCTCAGCGGGTACCTGGCGCAGTCGGTGGTGTTCGTGCCGCTGCTCGCGGAGTGGGGTTTCGGGGTCGGCGCGCACCTGTCGAGCTGGTCGGCGGCGCTCGTGGGTCTCGGCACCTGGGTGCTGACCGCGGTGCTCGCGTTCGCGGCGGAGCGGGCGGGAGTCCGCGGCCCGGCGGAGGTCCTGCTGCGCGGGCTCACCTACCGGGCGCCGCGCCGCCGCGCCTGATCGAGTCCCAAGTGGACCAGCGGTCCGATCCGGCGAGAACGGCCGCGGGGTTCAGGAGATGACGTTGCGGACGAAGGTGGTCGTCTCAGCGGCGTCGTTGACGTAGGAGTAGCGCTGCGCGCTGGAGTAGATCGCGTAGTCACCCACCTCGATCACCGCCACCTGGTCCTCCCGCTCGATCCGCAGCCGTCCCGCCGTCACGAAGACCATCTCGTGCCATCCGGCGGGGTCGGGCTCGGCGTCGTAGCGGTCCCCGGCGGCGAGGCTCCAGGTCCACAGCTGCGCCTCGTCGCGGGCGGGCGCACTGCCGAGGAGCACGGCGCGGCTGTCGGGGTGGGCGCCGCGCCAGGCGGTCGCGTCGATCCGATCGGGCGGGGCGGACGGCGGGCTCACCAGTTCGACGAGGTTCGTCCCGAGGGCGTGGGCGAGCTTGTCGAGCCCGGAGAGGCTGATGTTGGCCTCGCCCGCCTCCAGGTTGATGATCGTGCGCCTGCTCAGCCCGGCGTCGGCGGCGAGTTCGGACTGGCTGCGGCCGGTGGCGTGGCGCAGGCGGCGGAGGTTGTCCGCGACGTGCACCAGGACGTCCGAGCTCGGCTCTTGCACGTGCAGGATTGTACACATAGCGTGGTGCAATATGTTGCACATTCGAGGTCGGGCGGTGAACCGGCACGAGCTGGCGCTGGTGGGCATCACCGTGATCTGGGGCGGGACGTTCCTGGTCATCCACACCGCCATGCGCCACTGCGGCCCGCTGTTCTTCGTCGGCGTGCGGTTCCTGGCCGCGGGCGCGATCAGCCTCGTGGTGTTCCGCCGGGCGCTGCGCGGGATCGGGCTGCGCGACCTGGGGGCGGGCGCCGCGATCGGCGTCGCGATCTTCCTCGGTTACGGGTTGCAGACCTGGGGGTTGCAGACGATCAGCAGCAGTTCCTCCGCGTTCATCACCGCGCTGTACGTGCCGATGGTGCCGCTGTTGCAGTGGGCGGTGTTCCGCAAGGCGCCGCCGATGATGGCGCTGATCGGCGCCGCGCTCGCCTTCGCCGGGCTGGTGCTGCTGGCCGGGCCGGGCGCGGCCGGGATCTCGATGAGCAGCGGGGAGCTCGCCACGCTCGTCGGCGCGCTGGCCATCGCCGCGGAGATCGTGCTGATCGGGTTGTTCGCCGGGAAGGTCGACCTCGGCAAGGTCACCGTGGTGCAGCTGCTGGTCAGCGGCGCGCTGTCACTGGCGATGATGCCCGTCGCCGGTGAGGCGCTGCCCGCGTTCTCCTGGGTGTGGCTGGTCGCGGCCCTCGGCCTCGGCGCGGCGAGCTGCCTGATCCAGATCGCGATGAACTGGGCGCAGCGCGAGGTCTCGCCGACGCGCGCCACCATCATCTACGCGGGCGAACCGGTGTGGGGCGGCGTTTTCGGCCGCCTGGCGGGGGATCGGCTGCCGGGGCTCGCGCTTGCCGGGGCGGCGCTGATCATCATCGGCACCCTGATCAGCGAGCTCAAACCCCGTGCGAAGTCCGAAGTGGACACCCCGGCCGCCGAACTGTCCGAGTCCACCGCCCGCTGATCCGCTGGTCCCGCCGGGGGAGCCGGTCGGTCCGCCAGGTCGACGGCTGCGATCTCGGCGCTGTCCCGGGTGATCCTCGATGATCCTGCCGAGCACGCCGGCCGACCGGCCTGGTTGCCGCGGCCCGCGGAGGTGGACGTGCCGGAACTCGCCGCCCTGCTGCGCGGATCGGCGAGTTCCGGGGGTGTCACGCGGCCTTGAGGGTGCCGCCGTCGACGGTCCAGTTCTCGCCGATCGCGCTCGGCATGGTCGGGGAGGCCAGCAGCACGACCGCGCGGGCGATCTCGGCCGGGTCGATCAGCTGCTCGGTGAGCAGCCCCGTCTGCTTCGGCAGCTGCCGCAGCAGTTCCTCGTGCTCGACGCCCAAGGTCGCGGCCAGCCGGGCGCCATAGCCGTCCTGCCCGGTCAGCAGGTCGGTGCGGGTTCCGGACGGGGTGACCACGTTGATCCGGACACCGGACCCGGCGACCTTCTCGGCGAGGCCGCGGGAGAAGGCGTTCAGCCCGGCCTTGGCCACCGAGTACGGCAGCGGCGAGGTGTGCGCCAGCCGCGCGCTGACCGAGCTGATGTTGACCACCGCGCCGCGGGCCTCGACGAGCGCGGGCAGCGCGGCGCGGGTGGCGCGGACGGCGGCGTGCAGGTTCAGCTCGGCGGTGGCGGCCCAGACCTCGTCGTCGCCGCCGAACGGGTCGCGGAGCGCCTCGTCGGGGGCGTTCCCGCCGCCCGCGTTGTTCACCAGCACGTCGAGCCGCGGATCGGCGGCGAGGGCGGTCTCGACCAGCCGCCGCGGGCCGTCCGGGGTGGCGAGGTCGGCGGGCACGAAGGTCGCGCCGGTGGCCTCCAGCTCGGGCGTGTTCCGCCGCGCCGAGGCGACGACCTCGGCTCCCTCGGCGCGGAAGGCGCGGGTGATCGCCAGGCCGATGCCCTTGCTGGCGCCGGTCACGAGCACGCGGGCGCCGGTCAGCTGCAGATCCATCTTCGGTTCTCCTCTGCCGAGAGCGAGTCAACTGAAACTTATTTCGCTCACCTGAATGAGTAACTGCAACATACATGACTCACTTAGTGCTGGGTAAGGTGAGCGGCGGACCACGGAGGCGAGATGAGCGAGACCAACCGGCCACGGCGGGTGCGGGCGGACGCCGAGCGCAGCACGGCGCGGATCATGGATGCCGCGACGACCGTGCTCGCGGCGGACCCGAGCGCGTCGCTGGAGCGGATCGCCGACGCGGCCGGGCTCGCGCGCGCCACCGTGCACCGCCGGTTCTCCTCCCGGCAGGCGCTGCTGGACGCGCTGGTCGCACAGCTCAACGAGCGCTACCTGAAGGGCCTCGCGGAAGCGCGGGTGCAGACCGCGCCGCCGCTGGTCGCGCTGCACCGGCTGACCGAGCTGATCTTCGAGCTCAAGGTCGGGCACCGCTTCGCGATGGAACTGGCCGCGGACCCGGAGGGCCGGGAACCGCTGCTCGAACCCGAGGTGGTCGACGGGCTCGACGCGCTGTTCACCCGGCTCCACGAGTCCGGTGAGATCGCCGCGGCGGACCCGGCCTGGTGCCGCCGCCTCTACCTGGTGCTGCTGCACGAGGTGCACCAGCTGCCCGCGGCCGCGCCGGAACTCGCCGCCGAAGCCGCGGAGGGCGTCGCCGCCCGCGTCGACCTGCTGGTCCGCACCCTGCTCGGCGCGCTCGGCGGGACTCCCGCGCGGCGCTGACCGGCGACCTCCCCGTCCGGCCCGTCAGGGCCGCACGTTCTCCAGGTCGGCGAGGAGGCTCGGGTGCGTCGGCTGCCAGCCGAGCGCTTCGCGGGTGCGCGTGCTGGAGGCGGGCTGGTCCGCCGCGAAGATCGGACCGAACGGGCCGAAGGTCTCCGCGGGCACCTGCGCCACCGGCAGGCCCAGCCTGCGGCCGATGACCGCGGCGATGTCGCGCACCGCGTCGCCCTCGTCGGCCACCGCGTGCCACGCCGTTCCGCCCGGTGCCGATTCGAGGGCCAGCCGGAACAGCGCCGCCGCGTCGCGGGCGTGCACGGCGGGCCAGCGCTGGTCGCCGCTGCCGGGGAACCCGGCCACGCCGGTGCGGCGCGCGTTCTCGACGAGGAGACCGGCGAAGCCGCCCTCGCCGCGGTGGTGCACGGTGCGCGGCAGCCGGACGGCCGTGGCCCGCACCTCGCGTTCGGCGAGCGCGAGCAGCGCGTGGACCGAGCGGCTCCGGGCCGCGACGGGTCCCTCCAGGCGCAGCGGATCGTCCTCGGTGGCGGCGCGACCGGTGGCCGCCGGGGTGCCGGACGCCGCGACGATCGGGCGGCCGCTGCCGACCAGCGCTTCGCCCAGGGTCGCCATGGCCGCGGCCTCCTCGGCGATGGACGCGGCCAGCGCCTCGGGGCTGCCGTAGTCGCGGCCGAAGGCCAGGCTGATCACGCCGTCGGCCCGCTCGGCGCCGGTGCGCAGCACGTCGAGATCGGCGAGTTCGCCGCGCAGCGCCTCGGCGCCGAGTTCCGCCACGGCCGCCGCGGAGCGGTCCGAGCGGGCCAGGGCGAGCACGGTGTGGCCGTGCTCGCGCAGTTCGGTGATGACGGTGGAGCCGATGACGCCGGTGCCGCCGGTGATGAACACGTGCATGGGTGCTCCCGAAGTGATGGGACTGATGTCGCATCACTGTACGCGAGTGATGGGACGGGTGTCGCATCGCTAGGGTGTGCGCATGGCTCGATGGGAACCGGGAGCGCGGGAACGACTGGTCATCGCCGCCGTCGACCTGTTCACCGAACAGGGCTACGACGCCACCAAGGTCGCCGAGATCGCCGAACGCGCCGGCGTCACCCGCAGCACCTTCTTCCGGCACTTCGCCGACAAGCGGGAGGTGCTCGTCGCGGGCCAGGAGGCGCTGAGCGGTCTGCTCGCCGAAGGGATCGCGGCCGCACCCGACGGCGCGAGCCCGGTCGAGGCGGTGTCCGCGGGCCTCGAACGCGCCTCGAACGCGATGGGCCCGGTGAACCGCGAACTGGCACCTCGTATCCAGGCCGCGGTGGCGGCCAGCGCGGAGCTGCAGGAACGGGACGCGCTCAAGAGCGTCGGCCTCGCCGCCGCCATGACCACCGCGCTCCTCGACCGCGGCGTCCCCGACCCGGCCGCGCACCTCGCGGCCGAGCTGGGGCTGCTCGCGTTCAAGAGCGGCTTCGCCCGCTGGTCCGCGGCCGACCGCGACGACCCGACGGAACTGGCGCAGCACGCGCAGGCCGCGCTGGACGAGTTGCGCGCGGCCGCGGCCGCGCTGGGGTGAGCTCCGCGGCCGTCAGCCGCCGACCTCGTCGCCGAAGCGCAGCAGGGAGCGGAAGAAGTCGATCGGCGCGTTCAGCACCGAGCGGGCCCCGTCGCCGAGCGCTCCCCACCAGTGGTTCACCCCGCCCGCCGCGCCGCTCGGATCCTTGGCGATCACCGCCAGCAGCACGATCAATCCCAGCAGCACCAGCACGATCAGCAGGGTGATCAGGCATCCGGTGTTGCGGAGGCGCTTGCGCCAGGACTTGCGCTCGGAACGTTCGGACATGGCGGCCCACCTTCGTCGAGTGGCACCGGACCCTAGAGCAACCGCGGGCCGGTGGGGAGGCCCGCGGCCGAACCGTTGCCGGAACGACCCGAAGATCGTTCCGGTGATCGGGTTTGACCACGCGCGGCGCCGGGGTACGCCGGAAGGGTCCTGATCCACTCCGCTGGAGGAGCGCCATGCGAACCCACCGCGCCGCACCGAGGAACCACGAGGACCACCGGTGAGCGAGAACCCGCCGCTGGTGTTCGTGCTCTTCGGCGCAACCGGCGACTTGGCCGCCCGGAAGCTGTTCCCCGCGCTGGTGCGCCTCGCCCGTGCGGGGAGGCTGCCGTCCCGCTACCGGATCATCGGCTCCGGCAGGCACAGCCCCGGCCCGGACGAGCGGTTCCGCGCGGACCTCGGCGGCTCGGTGCGCGAGCACGCCGCGGATGTGACCGGCCGGGAGTGGGCCGAGTTCGCCGAGCACGTCTCCTTCCAGACCGCCGACTCCGACGACGGCGCCGACCTCGCGGCGGCCGTGCGCGATGCGGACGCGGATCTCGGCGGCGGGGCCCGGGTGCTGCTCTACCTGTCGGTGCCGCCGGAATCGATGCACGACATGGTCGGGATGCTGGCGGACACCGGCCTCTCCGACGGGGCCCGCATCATCCTGGAGAAGCCGTTCGGCCGGGACCTGGAATCCGCGCGCGCCCTCAACGAGGCGGTGCTGCGCGTCTTCCCGGAGCAGCGGGTGTTCCGCATCGACCACTTCCTCGGCAAGGAAGGGGTGCAGGCCGCGCTCGCGCTGCGGATCGGCAACGCGCCGCTGGACGCCGCGTGGGACCGGCGGACCGTGTCCTCGGTGCAGATCGACGTGCCCGAAGACCTCGGCTTGGAAGGCCGGGCGTCGTTCCTGGAATCCACCGGCACGTTCCGGGACATGGTCGCCACCCACCTGTGCCAGCTGCTCGGCACCGTCGCCCTCGAACCACCGCGGCGGTGGGACGCAGACTCGCTGCGCGCGGAGCGGCTGCGGGTGTTCCGCGCGCTGCGGCCGTTCGACCCGGCTCGCGTCGTGTTCGGGCAGTACGACGGCTACCGGGACGAGGACGGCGTCGCCGCGGATTCGCGGACCGAGACCTTCGTGGCGCTGGAGGCGTTCGTCGACGACGACCGCTGGCGCGGCGTGCCGTTCCACCTGCGCACCGGCAAGGCCCTCGCGGCCGCCCGGTGCGCGGTCACCCTCACCTTCCGCTCCCCGCCGGTCGAGGTGCCGGGGGCGCGGGAGGCGCGCACCGCGCTGTCGCTGGAACTGGTCGACGAACCGGAGCTGAGCGTCGACCTGGCCGCGAAGGTTCCCGGGCCGGGGATCGAACTGCGCACCACCACCGCGCGGCTCGAACCGGCCGAGGAGCCCGGTGATCGGGACGGGGACGGCTCGGACGGGGACGGCCGGGACGGGGGATCGGCGCCGGACGCCTACGAACGCCTGCTGTTCGACGTCCTGCGCGGTGATCAGACGTTGTTCGTCAGCTCCGAGGAGGTCGAGCGGCTGTGGGAGGTGTGCGACCCGGTCCTCGCCGACCCGCCGGCCCCGCACCCGTACGAGCAGGGCTCCTGGGGCCCGCGCGCCGCCCTGGAACTGCCCGGGGACGCGGGATGGCGGGTGCCGGGATGAGCGCGGCCGAGGACGCCCGCTACCCGCCGATCAGCGAGCACGGCCTCATCGGCGACCTGCGCACCGCCGCGCTGGTGAGCACCGGCGGCCGCGTCGACTGGTTCTGCGCGCCCCGGTTCGATTCGCCGAGCGTGTTCGGCGCGCTGCTCGACGCCGGCCAAGGCGGCAGCTGGGAACTGCACCCGGCGTGCGAGGTGGTGAACCGGCAGCAGTTCTACTTCCCGGACACCAACATCCTCGTCACCCGCTTCCTCACCGAGGACGGCATGGTCGAGGTGCAGGACTTCATGCCGATCCTGCGCGAACGCGACCCGGACCACCGGCAGCGGCTGGTGCGCCGCATCACCGCGATCCGCGGCACCGTCCGGATGAGCACCCGCGTCGCACCGCGCTTCGACTACGGGCGCGCCGCGCACGAGACCACCGAGACCGGCTGCGGGGTGCGGTTCGACGGGCCCGGGCTCGCGCTGACCCTCGGCGGCACCGTGGACCTGGCCGTGCGCGACGGCGACGCCGAAGCCGAGTTCTCGTTGGCAGCTGGGGAATTCGCGCTGCTGGTGCTGGAGGTCGGCGAGGCGGACTGCGAACCGATGACGGCCGCGGACGGGCTGTTCGACGCCACCGTCGCGTACTGGCGCAGGTGGCTGGCGCACTCGAACTACACCGGTCGCTGGCGCGAGGTGGTGCACCGCTCGGCGCTGACCCTGAAGCTGCTCACGCACGAACCGAGCGGTGCGATCATCGCCGCCCCGACCTGCGCGCTGCCCGAGCGGATCGGCGGTGAGCGGAACTGGGACTACCGGCTCGTGTGGATCCGGGACGCCGCCTTCTCGCTGTACGCGTTGCTGCGGCTGGGATTCACCAGCGAGGCCGAGGACTTCATCGGCTGGCTCACCGACCGGTTCGACGACCCGGGCGACGGCGAACTGGGGCCGCTGCGGGTGATGTACACGATCGACGGCGACCCGGCGGCGGGGGAGGAGGAACTGCCGCACCTGGAGGGCTACCGCGGTTCCGCGCCGGTCCGCATCGGCAACGACGCGGGCGGACAGCTCCAGCTGGACATCTACGGCGAGCTGATCGACTCCGTCTACCTGTACAACAAGCACGGCAGCGGGATCTCGCACCGCAGCTGGACCAACCTGACCCGGGTGCTGGACTGGCTGCTGGCCAACTGGGACCGCCCCGATGAAGGGATCTGGGAGACCCGGGCCGGACGGCAGCGGCACACCTTCTCCCGCCTGATGTGCTGGGTCGGCATCGAACGCATGGTGCGGATGGCGCGCCAGCGCGGGCTGCCCGCCGACCTCCCCCGGTGGACGGCGGAGCGCGACCGCATCTACCACCGCATCATGGACGACTGCTGGGACGAGGAGCACGCCTGCTTCTCCCAGCGCGAAGGGGAGTTCGTGCCGGACGCGGCCGTGCTGCTGATGCCGATGGTGAAGTTCTGCTCCCCGTCCGACCCGCGGTTCCTGTCCACGATCGACGAGCTGGAGCGCTCGCTCGTCGTCGACAGCCTCGTGTTCCGCTACGACCCGGACCAGGCGCCGGACGGGCTCGACGGCGCCGAGGGCACGTTCTCCATCTGCTCGTTCTGGTACGTGGAGGCGCTGGCCCGCAGCGGGCAGGCCGACAAGGCGCGGCTGTCGCTGGAGAAGATGTTCACCTACGCCAACCACCTCGGCCTCTACGCCGAGCAGATCGGGCTCACCGGTGAGCAGCTCGGCAACTTCCCGCAGGCCTTCACCCACCTGTCCCTGATCAGCTCCGCCATCAACACCGACCGAGCCCTGCCCGGCTGAGCCGATCGCCCCGCCGGAGGGACGGTTCTCGCGCTGTGCGGGGGAATGCGCGAGGCGCGCCGTCGTCCGGGGCGTGCCGACGCGGCGCCGGTGGCCGGAATCCCGCCGGTGCGCGGGAGATCGGCTAGTCGACTTCCGGGGGGAGGCCGTCGAGGATGAGCTGCTCGCCGTGCTCGGCGTGGCGGCGGGCCAGCGCCTCGGCCTCGTCGGCGTCGCCCGCGGTGATCGCGGCGAAGATCGCGGCGTGGTCCTCCCAGACCCAGGCGGGCGCGCCGCCCTGCAGCAGCACTTCGCCCATCACGCGCTGGACGTTGCGCCACAGCACGCCGGTCGATTCGGTCAGCAGCGGGTTGCCCGCCGCGTCCACCACGCCGCGGTGGAAGTCGACGTCCGCGGTGATCATGTGTGAGAAGGCGCGGTCCTCGAACGCGCGCTCGCCGGTGCCGACCACGCCGCGCAGCCGCTCCAGGCTCTCGGCGGTGCCGCGCTGGGCGGCGAGCCGGGCGGCCTGGCCGTCGAGGATGGCGCGCAGCTCGAAGAGCTGGCTGACGAACTTCCGGCGCAGCGGCGCCACTTCCAGCCCGCGGCGGCCGAACTCGCGCAGCAGCCCTTCGTTGCGCAGCAGCAGCAACGCCTGCTGCACGGGCTGCCGGGAGACCTGGAAGCGCTCGGCGAGCTGCTCCTGCCGCAGCGGCACGCCGGGCTGCAGCTGACCGGTGCAGATGTCCCGGACGATCGCCTCGTAGACCTGCTCGGTCCGCGACGGCACGGGTGGCAGCGGGGTCACCTTGCCGTCGTCGGGCGAGGGCGCCGCCATGTGCTGCTCCTTCGGGTCTTGCGGGCAGGTACGCGTCCACGGTATCGGCGCGCCCGGCACCACGTCCCTCCGGGAGGTCCGACCTGAATCCGGTGTATTGACTTCTGAATTCAGAGTACCGCATGCTGCGTTCAGATGTGGTCTGCGTTACTCAACGGGGAGGACACGAGGCATGTCAGGACGAGATCCCGTACCCGCCGCGGCAGCGGTGGCCCGCTTCCTGGTCGCCCGCGGCACCGACCGCGTGTTCGGCCTGCAGGGCGGGCACATCCAGCCGGTGTGGGACCAGCTGGCCCGGCTCGGCGTGCGGATCGTGGACGTCCGCGACGAAGGCTCCGCGGTGCACATGGCCCACGCCCACACCGAACTCACCGGACGGCTCGGGGTCGCGCTCGTGACCGCCGGGCCGGGCGTCACCAACACCGTCACCGCCGTCGCGAACGCGTCGATCTCGCGGATACCGCTGCTGGTCATCGGCGGCTGCCCGCCGCAACCGCAGTCGAACATGGGGCCGCTGCAGGACATCCCGCACACCGCCATCCTCGAACCCGTCACCCGGCTCTCGCGCACGCTGCGCTCCGCCGACCAGCTGGTGCGCGAGTTCGACGAGGCGTGGGCGCGGGCGCTCGGCGACCGCGGCGAACCCGGCCCGGTCTACGTGGAGATCCCCACCGACGTGCTGCGCGAGGAGATTCCGCCCGCGCTGGTCACCGAGGAGCACCTGCGGCCGAAGCCGCGCCGCCGGCCGCAACCGCACCCGGACGAGATCGCCGCCGCCGCCGAACTGGTCCGCGGTGCCCGCCGGCCCGCCGTCATCAGCGGCCGCGGCGCCCGCACCACCGACGGCACCGACCTGGTCCGGTTCCTCGACGCGTCCGGCGCGGCCTACCTGGACACCCAGGAGAGCCGCGGGCTGGTCCCGGAGGACCACCCGGCCGGCGTCGGCTCGGCCCGCTCGGCGGTGATGCGGGAGACCGACCTGCTCATCACCGTCGGCAGGCAGCTCGACTTCCAGGTCGGGTTCGGTTCGCCCGCGGTGTTCCCCGAAGCGCGGGTGATCCGCATCGCCGACACCGCGAGCGAGCTCATCGACAACCGGCGCGGGGAGGTGGAACTGCTCGCCGACCCGGGCGATGCGCTGGGCGCGCTCGCCGACGCGCTGCGGGACCACGCACCGGACACCGACTGGCGGGACGGGCTGCGCGCGAAGCACCTCGACCGCGCCGCGAAGTACCGGGCCGCGCTCAGCCGTGCGGAACCCGGATCGGACGGGCTGATGCACCCGAACCGGATCTTCGGGGCGCTCGGCGCGCTCGACCTCGACGACGCCGTCGTGGTCGCCGATGGCGGGGACCTGCTGTCGTTCGCGCGGCTCGGGCTGACCCGGTTCCGCCGGTACCTGGACGCGGGCGCCTTCGGCTGCCTCGGCGTCGGCACCCCGTTCGCGATCGCCGCCGCCCTGGCCGAACCGGGCAAGACCGCGCTCGCCGTGACCGGCGACGGCGCCTTCGGCATCACCGCCACCGAGATCGACACCGCGGTGCGGCACGACGCGAAGATCGTCGTGGTCGTGTCGAACAACCGGGCCTGGAACATCGAGCGCTACGACCAGGCCGAGAACTACGGGCTCGTCGCGGGCACCGAACTCGCCGACTCCGACTACGCGGCGATGGCGCGGGCGTTCGGCGCGCACGGCGAACGCGTCACCGACCCCGCCGAACTGGAAGCGGCGCTGCGGCGGGCGTGGGAGCACGCCCCGGCCGTCGTGGACGTGGTCACCACGCAGGACGCGCCCTCGCCGGACGCGGGCAAGGGGCTCGGCTGGGTCCCCGACTACCAGGCCCTGACCCCCTGGAACGACGCGGAGATCGAACGCAGGAGGACCACGTGAGCTCGGCGATGGAGGAGTGGCGGTTCCCCGCCCGGTACGACCAGGACTACCTGCCCGACCCCGACCAGCCGTACTGGTTCCCGCACCGGGAGACCATGGACCCGCAGGAGCGGGACGCCGCGGTGCTCGCCCGGATGCGCGAGGTGATGGCCTACGCCTACGAGCGTTCCCCGTTCTACCGCCGCAAGTGGGACGCGGTGGACTGCAACCCGGCCGACATCACCTCGTTCGAGGCGTTCGAGCAGGTCCCGGTCGTCACCAAGGAGGAGATGCGGGCCGCGCAGCGCGACCACCCGCCGTTCGGCGACTACGTGTGCGTGGACGACGCGGAGATCCACCACATCCACGGCACCTCCGGCACCACCGGGGCGCCCACCGCGTTCGCGCTCGGGCGCCGGGACTGGGAGGTGATCGCCGACAACCACGCCCGGATCATGTGGGCGATGGGCATCCGCCCCGGCGACACCGTGTTCGTGGCCGCGCTGTTCAGCCTCTACCTCGGCTCGTGGGGCGCGATGGCGGGCGCGGAGCGGTTGCGCTGCCGGGTGCTGCCGTTCGGCGCGGGCGTGCAGGGCATGACGGCCCGCGCGGTGACCTGGCTGGCGCGGGTGCGGCCGCGGGCGTTCTACGCGACGCCGTCCTACGCGCTGCGGCTCGCGGAGGTCGCGCGGCAGGAGAAGATCGACCCGCGCGAGTTCGGGATCGAGGTCATGTTCTTCTCCGGCGAACCGGGCGCCTCGGTGCCCGCCGTGCGCGGCGCCATCGCGGAGGCGTTCGGGGCGCGGGTGGTGGACTGCGGCACGATGGCGGAGATGACGCCGTTCATGTCGGCGTCGGCGACCTCCGGCACCCCGGACGGAATGCTGCTGTGGCAGGACATCGTGTGGCACGAGGTGTGCGACCCGGCCACCTTCCGCGCCGTTCCCTACGGATCCGAGGGCACCCCGGTGTACACGCACCTGGAGCGCACCTCGCAGCCGATGATCCGGTTGGCCTCCAACGACCTCACCCGCTGGGTGATGGAGGACAACCCGTGCGGCCGCACCTACCCGAAGCTGCCGGACGGGGTGTACGGCCGGATCGACGACATGATCCACATCCGCGGGGAGAACGTCTACCCGACCGAAGTGGACGACTACCTGCGCGGGGTCCCCGGCTACGCGGGCGAGCACCGGATCGTGGTGTCCCGCGCCGGAACCATGGACGAGATGACCGTCCGCGCCGAGTGCAGCTACCCGCCGGAGCAGCGGCCCGAGTTCGTCCGCACCACCGGCCAGGGCCTGCAATCCCTGCTCGGCGTCCGCGTCACCTTCGAAACCGTCGACGCGGGCACCTTCCCCCGCGCCGAGCACAAGTCCCGCCGCGTCGTCGACGAACGCGCGCACGCCCGGCGCTGAACCGCCGCACCACCCCGGGCCGATCTCCCGGCCCCGGTTCCCGATTCCGATTCCCGAGAAAACCGCCCGCGCCCCTCCCCGCCCGGAGAACACCGGATTCCGCCTGGTGGCGGTGAAATCCGGCGGGGAGGGCGCTCTCGCGGGGCGCGCCGGGGAGAGCAGCAGCGCGCCCGCCAGTCCGACACAGCCGAGTCACCACGTGATCCGCAGAGAGGTGCATCCCATGACCCTGACGCTGGACCTCACCGCCCGCCGCGTCGAGCACGCGCGCATCCAGCCACAGCGGGATCGCCGAGACCAGTTCCTGCGCCTTCGCCAGGGCGATGGGCACGCACACCGGGCACGTGGCGCCGTGGGGACGCGGGCACCGGAAGTTCTTCGAGGAGCACTTCGCCAACCACCTCATGGTGTTCATGTTCGGCGAGGACCTGCCGGTGGCGACCAACCGCGTCACCCTCGACCCGAGCGCCACCGACTCGGACGGACTGCCCGCCGCGCACGTCAACTGGATTCGGTGCTGAACAAGTGGAACCAGACCTGGGACCTGCCGAACCTGTTCGTGGTGGACGGCAGCGGGTTGACGACGGGAGGCGCGGTCAACCCGACCTCCACGATCGGTGCGCTGTCGGTGCGGTGCGGCGAGTGCATCAAGCGCCGCTTCCACGACATCACCACGCAGCGCACGACGCCGAGCAACGCGGACGCGCCGGAGCCGTAGCGGGGTCGCCGCCCTCCGGTGCTTCCCGCCGGAGGGCGGTTCTCCCGCCAGGACGAGGGATTCCACGATCGGGAGGAGGACGGGTGACCTGTTCGCAGCAGCACGAGGTCGGCCACGAGGACACGGCCGTCGCGTTGGGCAGCGGGGACGTGCCGGTGCTCGGCACGCCGCGGCTGCTCGCCTGGCTGGAGGGGGTGACGGTGGTGGCGGCGCGGCCGCACCTCGCCGAGGGGCAGGTCTCGGTGGGCGCGGCGGTGCGCATCCGGCACCTCGCGCCCACGTCGGTCGGCGAGGTCGTCACGGTGCACGCCGACGTCCTGCCCGCCGAGGGGTCGCGGCGCCGGACCTTCGCGGTGCGCGCCGAGAACGCCCGCGGCGACACGATCGCCGACGGCGAGATCGACCGCGTCGCGGCTCCCCGCACCGCCTTCACCTGACGGCCGCGGGTGAGCGGTCCGCTCGACCGGCGGGCGGGCCGTTCACCCGGGCGGGAGCGGGCGGTGTGGGAGGCTGCGGGAGTGGAGGGTGCCGAGACGTCGTCGATGAAGGAGCCGCGCTACCTGCGGATCGCCCGCGAGCTGGCCGCGGACATCGGGGCGCGCAGCTGGCCGCTGGGGGAGCGGATGCCGCCCGAACCCGAGCTGGCGGCCCGGTTCGGCGTCTCCCGCGAGACCTTGCGCAACGCGCTGCGGGAGGTGGAGTCCTGGGGCCTGGTGTCGCGGCGCAAGGGCGACGGCACCCGGGTGCGGCGGCTGGCCCCGGTGGAGCGCTTCGACACTTCGTTGAACAGCCTGGAAGAGCTGACCCAGTACGGCAGGGACGCGGTGCGGGAGGTCTCCGCGACCGCGGAGGTCACCGTGGACGCCGAGCTGGCGGCGGTGACCGGGTTCCCGGTGGGCGCGGCGCGCGTCCGGCTGACGACGCTGCGCCGGGCCGAGGACGGCGCGGTGGTGTCCTGGTCGCAGGTGTACCTGGCGCCGGAGGACGCGGCGGTGGTGTCCGGCGAGCTGGGCCGCAGCACCCGGTTGATCAGCGATCTGCTGGCCGAGCGCACCGGCCGGGCGACGCACCGGGTGGACCAGCAGGTGCGGGCGGTGCCGATGCCCGCGGAGCCGGCGGAGGTGCTCGGGCTGGAATCCGGTTGTCCCGCCCTGGAATTCGTCCGGCGCTACTTCGACGCGGCGGGCGAGCTGTTCGAGGTGACGGTCGGGGTGCACCCGGGCGGCAGCTTCAGCTACCGCACGACGCTGGTCCGCTCCGGGCAGTAGTCCCGCGGCCGGGGGCATTGACAGGACGGCACCGCAGCCTCAATTCTGTCTAGACAGAAACTGTCTAGACACAAAGAGGTGCAGGCATGAAGTCAGCGGAGCAGCTCCGCGACGGAGGCGCACCGGCCCGCCGCTCCCGCTGGTACACCGGCGTCGGCAACCAGGTGCTGATCTCGATCGTGCTGGGCATCGCCGTCGGTGCCGCGTTCCCCGGGCTCTCCGCCCACCTGAAGGTCGTCGGGGACGTCTTCCTCGACCTGATCAAGGTCGCGGTCGCCCCGCTGGTGTTCTTCACCATCGTGCTGGGCTTCGCCTCGGCCGGAGACCTGAAGAAGGCCGGGCGCACCGGACTGCTCGCCCTGCTCTACTTCGAAGTGGTCTCGACCGTCGCCCTGCTGCTGGGGCTGCTGGTGGGGAACCTGACCGGCGTGGGCACCGGAGCGGGCGCGCTGCGCGGCGCGCAGCACCCGGCGGCCCCGGACACCGGTGCGCACGAGGACTTCCTGGACACCGTGGTGCCGGACAACTTCGCCGGTGCGTTCACCTCCGGGCACCTGCTGCAGGTCGTGGTCATCGCGGTGCTGTTCGGCATCGGGCTGCTCTCGATGGCGCCCGCCGTGCGGACCCGGCTCGGCGCCGGGCTGGAGACCGCGTCCGAGGGTTTCTTCGCGATGATCGGCGTGATCATGCGGCTGGCGCCCCTCGGCACCTTCGGCGCCATCGCGTACTCGGTCGGCACCAACGGGTCCGCGATGCTGCTGGCCCTGGCCGAGCTGGTGGCCGAGTACTGGATCGTGGTCGCGCTGTTCGTCCTCGTCGTGCTCGGCGGGATCTGCCTCGCCATCGGGGTGAACGTGCTGCGGCTGCTGCGCGCGGTGCGCACCGAGCTGACGCTGGTGCTCGGCACCGCCTCCTCCGAGGCCGGGCTGCCCGGCCTGCTCAAGAAGCTCCCGCGGATGGGCATGTCGCAGCAGACCGTCGGGCTGGTGCTGCCGACCGGGTACGCGTTCAACCTGGACGGCACCTCGCTGTACATGGCGCTGTGCACGCTGTTCCTCGCCAACGCCTACGGCATCCCGATGGGGCTGGAGCAGCAGCTCGGCCTGCTGCTGATCATGCTGCTGACCTCGAAGGGGGCGGCGACCGTCTCCGGCGGGACGTTCGTGGTGTTCGCCTCCACGATCACCGCCACCGGCTACCTGCCCGTCGACGGCGTGGCGATCCTGTTCGGCGTGTACCGGGTGATGTCGATGGCGGTCTCCACCTGCAACACCTTCGGCAACGTCGTGGCCACGCTGGTGATCTCGCGGTGGAACGGCGACCTGGACCGGGACCGGTTGCGCGCCGTCCTGGCCGATCCGGCGCTGCTCGACCGGGAACCCGAACCCGAACCCGAACCGATCGCCGCCGCACGCGGCACCGACCCGACGACCTCCGGGAGCAACGCATGAGCAGCACCGTGTTCGACTCGGTCCTGTACCGGGAGATGTTCTCCACCGGCCCGATGCGCGAGGTCTTCAGCGACGCGAGCTTCCTCGCGCGGATGACCGAGACCGAGAGCGCCCTCGCCCGCGCGCAGGCCGCCGTCGGCGTGATCCCGGTCGAGGCGGCGCGCACCATCACCGCCGCCGCCGATTCGGCCGCGCTCGACCTGGAACGGCTGCGCACCGAGACGGAGAACGTCGGCTACCCGGTGCTGCCGCTGGTCACCCAGCTCGCCGAGCAGTGCGGCGAGGCGGGCGGCTACCTGCACTGGGGCGCGACCACCCAGGACATCATGGACACCGCCACGATGTTGCAGTGCCGCGACGGGCTGGACCTCGTCGCCGCCGCCCTCGACCGGGTGCGCGCGGTGCTGCGGCGGCTGGCCGCGGAGCACGTCGACTCGGTGGCGGCCGGGCGCACCCACCTGCAGCACGCGCTGCCGGTGACGTTCGGATTCCGGTGCGCCGTCTGGGTTTCCGCCCTGGACCGCCACGCCGAGCGGCTGGCCGCCGCCCGCGAACGCGACCTGATGGTCCAGTTCGGCGGCGCGGCCGGAACCCTGGCGTCCCTCGGGTCCGGGCCGGAAGGGCTCGCGGTCCGCGCGGCGCTCGCGGCCGAACTGGGGTTGCGCGACCCGGAGATCACCTGGCACGTGGCCCGGGACGGGCTCAACGAGCTCGTGTCGCTGCTGGCGGCGATCGGCGGTTCGCTCGGCAAGATCGGGTGGGACGTGACGATGCTGTGCTCGTCCGAGTTCGGCGAGGTCGCCGAACCGTTCGTGCCCGGCCGCGGCGCGAGTTCCACCATGCCGCAGAAGCGCAACCCCATCTCCAGCGAGCTGATGGTGGCGGCGGCCAAGCTGCTGCGCGACCGGGCCGCCACCATGCTCGACGCGATGATGCAGGACTTCGAGCGGGCCACCGGGCCGTGGCACCTGGAGTGGGCGACCGTGCCGGAGGCGTTCCAGCTGGCGGCTTCCTCCTTGCACCAGGCCGAATTCATGCTCGGCGGCCTCGAGGTCGACGTGGACCGGATGCGCGCCAACACCGACCTGACCGGCGGGCTCATCGTCGCCGAGGCCGTGATGATGGCGGTCGCGCCCGAACTGGGCCGCCAGCGGGCGCACGAGGTGGTCTACGACGCCTGCCGCCGCGCCATCGAAGGCGGGCAGGACCTCGCCACCGAGCTGCGCGGGCACCCGGAACTGGTGGAGCGGCTCGGGGAGCGGCGCATCGACGAGCTCTGCGACCCCGCCAACTACCTCGGCAGCGCCCGCGCCATGACGCGGAACGTGGTCGGCGGCTGACGCGCCGCCGGGTTCCACCGCGCCGTCCGCGGTGGAACCCGGCGGAACGGTCAGGAACCGAGCACGAACGGGTCCCGCGCCGGGCTCTCGTCGGTGTTGATCCACACGCTCTTGAGCCGGGTGTACTCGCGCAGCACCTCGGTGCCGTGCTCGACGCCGACCCCGCTCTGCTTGAACCCGGAGCGCGGCGACATCGGCGACATCGCCCGGTAGGTGTTCACCCACACCGTCCCGGCCTCCAGCACCGAGGCGAGCCGGTGCGCCCGCGCCAGGTCCCGCGTCCACACCCCGGCCGCCAGCCCGTAGGAGGTGTCGTTGGCCAGCGCCACCACCTCCTCCTCGGTGTCGAACGGCATCACCGTGAGCACCGGGCCGAAGATCTCCTCCTGGCAGACCCGCATCCCGTTGTCGGTGTCCACGAACACGGTGGGGGAGTAGAAGTAGCCGTCCAGGCCCACGTCCGGCCGCTCGCCGCCGGTCAGCACCCGGCCGCCCTCCTCGCGGCCGATCCGCACGTACTCCTCGATCTTGTCCCGCTGGTCGCCGAACGCGACCGGGCCGAGCTCGGTCTCCGGCTCCAGCGGGTCGCCGATCTTGATCGTGGCGGCGCGGGCCGAGACCTTCTCCAGCACCTCGTCGTAGACGCCGCGTTGCAAGAACACCCGGCTGCCCGCGATGCAGGTCTGCCCGGCCGCGGCGAAGATCCCGGCGACGATGCCCATCGCGGCGCTGTCGGTGTCGGCGTCGTCGAAGACGATGTTCGGCGACTTGCCGCCCAGCTCCAGCGTCACCGGCACGAACCGGGAACCGCAGGCGGCGGAGATCCGCGAACCGGTCGCGGTGCTGCCGGTGAAGCTGAGCTTCGCGACCTGCGGGTGCTCCACCAGCGCGTTCCCGGCGTCCGCGCCGAACCCGGTGACCACGTTGACCACGCCCGGCGGGAAACCGGCCTGCTCGAACAGCGGCACCAGCTCGAGCACCGACGCCGAGGTGTGCTCGGACGGCTTGATCACCACGGTGTTGCCCGCGGCCAGCGCGGGCGCGATCTTCGCGGTGGTCAGCATCAGCGGCGAGTTCCACGGGGTGATCGCCCCGACCACGCCCACCGGCTCGCGCTGGGTGTAGTTGAGCAGCTTGGTGCTGTTCGCGGGGATGACCTCGCCGTGGATCTTGTCGGCGTAGCCGGCGTAGTAGTAGAAGTACTCCGGGATCCCGGCCAGCTGGGACCGCATCTCGCGCAGCAGCTTGCCGTTGTCCAGGGTCTCGGTGCGGGCCAGGTCCTCGGCGTTCTCGGTGATGAGGTCGCCGAGCCTGCGCAGCAGCCGCCCGCGCGCGGTCTGGGACAGGTCGCGCCAGGACGGCGCCTCGAACGCCGCCCGCGCGGCGCGCACCGCGCGGTCCACGTCCGCCTCGGTGCCGCGCGCCGCCTCGTACCAGGGCTGCGCGGTGGTCGGGTTGGTGCTGGCGAAGTAGCCGCCTTCGGCCGGGGCGACCCACTCGCCTGCGATGTAGTGCTCGTAGCGGGGGAGTTCGGTGCTCATCTCAACGCTCCACGGTCGTGCGGGTGAGGTGCGTGCGGATCTCGGCGACCAGCCGGTCCGGTCGTTCCAGCGGCAGCAGGTGCCGGGCGCCGGGGACGACGACGGCGTGCGCGTCCGGGATGGTCGCGGCCAGGTGCTCGGTCATCGCGGGCGTCGAACCGGGGTCCTCGGCCCCGGTGATCACCAGCGTCGGCGCGGTGATCCCGGGCAGCAGCGGCGCGAGCTCCCGGTCCGCCGTCGCGAAGATCCGGTAGCAGGCCAGGTAGGCGTCCAGGTCGTTGGCCAGCAGGGTGGTGCGCAGCCGGTCGGCCAGTTCCGGTTCGCGCGCCTGCCAGTCCCGGCTCATCCACCGCTGCACGGCGGCCTCGGCGGTCCCGGCGAAGTCCTGCGCCACGCCGCGCAGCCGGTCGCCGACCGCGGCCGACTGCTCCGGGCTGCGGGCGGCCACCGAGCTCACCAGCACCAGCGACCGCACCAGCTCGGGGCGGCGCACCGCGAGGCACTGCGCCACCAGCGCGCCGAGCGAGAACCCGACCAGGTGCGCGGGGCCGTCCAGCCGCCGCGCCACCGCCGCGGCGAGGTCGTCGAGCTCCGCGTCCGGCTCGACGGCCCCGCCCGCGCCGTGCCCGGGCAGGTCCGGGGCCAGCACCGGGTTGTCCCGGGCCAGCTCCGGCGCGGAGCGCTCCCACATCCGGTGGTCCAGGCCCACGCCGTGCAGCAGGACCAGCTGCTCGGTCATCGTTCGCTCGACAGCGGGGCGAGCCGCGCCTGCGGACGGCCCTGCGCCGCCGCGGCCAGCCCGACCACGATCTCGTCGGCGCGCGGTGCGTCGGCCAGCCGCACCTCGATGCTCTGGTGGTGCGAGCGGATCGTCGCGTCGGTGATGTGCTTGAGCGGGATGTCGAAGACGGTGCCCGCCGCGGCGCGCTTCTCCACCGCGGGCAGCAGGGTGGTGGCGTTCGCGGCCTGCCGGAAGTGGTCGCCGAACTTCAAGGTGTGGATCAGCGCCGAACCGTGCTCGACC
Organism: Saccharopolyspora sp. MMCC62; assembly: GCF_057736575.1. NCBI lineage: Bacteria > Bacillati > Actinomycetota > Actinomycetes > Pseudonocardiales > Pseudonocardiaceae > Saccharopolyspora > Saccharopolyspora sp. MMCC62. The sequence goes on from NZ_JBYKCM010000006.1 coordinate 56,230, forward strand.
TCGCCGTCCAGCCCGACGACGGCGGCCTTGCCGTAGGCCTCGATCGGCGCGCCCAGCGCCTCCACCACGCGCGGGGCGAGCAGGGCGCCCAGCGGGGACGCGAACTCCTCGATGCCCGGTGCGAGGTCTTCCACGAATCCCCGGCCGGCCCACGGGTTCTGCAGCACCGCCAGCACCACCGCGGTGCGCGCCCGCGGGTCGACGGGGCGGCCGCCCTCGGTGAGCACGTCCTCGGTGTAGCTCACGATCTTGCGGATGTTCATCGGTCCTCCAGGTCTGCCAGCCGCACCGCGGGATCCGTCTTGCGGTCGCCGATGCGGGCGTTGGGGCGCGGTCCGGTCGACGCGGCCGCGATGACGACGATCTCGTCGGCGGCGGGCGCGTCCGGGATGCGCACCGGGATGGTCTGGTAGTGCGAGCGGGTGGCGGCGTCGGTCTTGTGCCAGATCGGCACGGTCAGCGTGGTCCCGGCGGGCCCGCGCTCGTCGGAGAACACGATGACCGAGGTCCCGCCCGCCAGTTCCCGCAGCACGTTGCCGAAGTACGGGGTGTGGATCAGCGCCGAGCCGTGCTCGATCTCGCCGTCCAGCCCGACGATGGCGGCCTTGCCGAACGCGGTGATCTCGGCCTCGCCACCGTTCGCCGTGGCCAGCGCCGCGACGAGCTCGTCGTGCAGGGTGCGCGCCAGGCCGGGCGCGATCCGCTCCACCTCCGCGGACAGGTCGGCGACGTGGCCGCGGCCCGCCCACGGGTTCGGGATCACCGCGGCCGCGGCGGCCCGGTGCGCGGTGGACTCCACCGGGGAGCCCAGTTCGCGCAGCACCGTCTCCGTCGTCGTGACGACCTTGCGCGGCCCGCTCACGAGCCGGAGCCCTGGAAGCGCGGCATGACCTTCTCGGTGAACAGTTCGAGGCTGCGCATCGCGTGCTCGTGGCGCAGGCCGGGGTGCGTGGTCCACAGCAGCAGGTGCTCCAGGTTCAGCTCTTCCTGCAACTCCTCGATCTTGCCCGCCACGTGCTCGGGGGTGCCGACGAGCAGGTTGCGCTGCTCCAGGAACTCGAAGGACAGCTCGTGGGCGTCGGTGAGCTCCTCGCCGGCCTCCATCAGGTTGCCCAGCCCGCGCCAGTGGGTGATCCACTTGTAGGAGGTCAGCAGCGCCTCCTCGAACCGGGCGCGGGCCTGCTCCATGGTGTCGGCGACGAACACGTCGCGGACCAGGCCGATGCCCTCGCCCAGCGCCAGGTCCCGGCCCGCCGCCTGCGCGGAGTCCTTGTACAGCTGGAAGCGGTCCTTGAGCGCCGAGATCGGCGGCAGCCAGAACAGCCCCTGCACGCCCTGCTGGGCGGCGGTCTGGATGGACCGCGGGCTGTCGATCACCTGCCACAGCGGCGGGTGCGGGCGCTGGTAGGGGCGCGGGGTGACGGCGAGCTTGGTGATCACGCCGTCCTCGGTGAACTCCGGCGTGGCGGGCGAGAGCGGGTGCTCCCAGCGCACGCCGGGGGCCGGGAAGGTGTAGAAGCGCCCGTCGTGCGAGAAGAACTCGTTCGACCACGCCTTCTGCAGGATCTCCACGGTCTCGTCGAACAGCGCCCGGTTCTGCTCCTGGTCGCGCGGGTCGGCGAGCGTGTTGAGGTTCAGCGCCTCCCGCCCGTAGAGCCCGCGGCCCAGGCCGACCTCGACGCGGCCGCCGGAGAGCTGGTCGAGCTGCGCGATGTCCTCGGCCAGCCGCAGCGGGTGCCAGAACGTGGCGATGTTCGCGGCCTGCCCGATGCGGATGTTCTCGGTGCGGGCGGCGATGTCCGCGCCCATCAGCACCGGGTTCGCGATCAGCTCGTAGCCCTCGTGGCCGAAGTGGTGCTCGGTGTACCAGATGGACCAGAACCCGGCCTGGTCCGCGTACTGCGCGAACTCCCGGGTCTCGTTCATGACCTGGTCGTACTCGCCGAACCGCCCGGGTGCGCCGAGGTTGTGGAAGATGGAGAAACGCATGTCTGCCTCCACGTCGAGGAGATGGATCCGCACCGGACGGTGCGCGGGTGCCGCGGAGACCGGACGGGCGCGGGGTTCGCGCCGCCGGGCGGGCGTGCTCGGGGGACCACCGCGGGGGAGATCTCCCCGCGGTGGCCGGTTCCTGTGCCGGGCCGGGACCGGCCGGATCACTCCGGGGCGGGCTGCTCCCGGTGGGTCATGGCTTCCCGCTCGCTGCAGCGGACGTGGTCGCGCATGGCCTGCTCGGCGCCGAACGCGTCCTTGTCCACGATCCGCTTGAACACCTCGTGGTGTTCGTGCAGCGAGGCGCCCAGCCGTCCCGGGTGGCGCAACGTGTTCATCACGACCCGGTGGTAGGCGAGCTGGTTCATCAGCATCTGGTAGTGCTCGGCGAGCCTGCTGTTGTCCGCGCCCTGGATGACCAGGCCGTGGAAGTCGTGCACCAGCTGGGCGTAGCGCTCCACGTCGCCGTCGGCGACGGCGCGTTCGGACTCGGCGAGGTTGTCGCGCAGCAGGTCGGTCTCCGCGACGCGGCCCCGCTGCGCCAGCAGCTGCACGCCGAGCCCTTCCAGCACCGCCTTCAGCTGGAACAGCTCGCCGAGCTCGCGCCGGGACGGTTCGCGCACGAAGCTGCCGACGCGGGGGACGACCTCGACCAGGCCTTCGGTCTGGAGCTGCTGGAGGGCTTCCCTGATGGGAGTCCGGCTCGTGCCGTAGGTCTCGGCGAGCGTGCCTTCCGACAGCAGCGCACCGGGCTGGTGCTCGCCGCGGATGATCGCCTCGCGCAAGCCGTCCAGCACTCGGGCCCGAGCGCCCCGGGCTTGCATACCAGTGGCCCGTGTTCCGGTCTCTTGCATGGCAGGCACGCTAGCCAGCTCCTGCCGCGGAGGTCAATGGGAAACCGTGATTTTCTCGCCGTACTGCCTGGTGATCGGCGATCTCGGCAGTTGATCCCCAGTGGATTCTTGACAGTGACCCAGTCCACTCGTAGCGTCCCGCTGACATACAAGCAGGGTCGAACGGACGGGTGATCGATCCGGACGGGGGACGAAGCGGTGGTCGATGCGGCGGAACCCGGAACCGGTGACCTGGCCAAGGCGGTGGACGTGCTGGCCGCGGAACTGGAACTGCTCACCGGTCACCGGCCGGTGCGGCGGCGCCTCGTCCCCGGCCAGGCCCACGTGCACCGGATCGCCCTGACCTGGTGCGGCCGCCGGGACGAACCGGAGGTCTGCCTCCAGGTCCTCGCCCACCCCGCCGCCACCGGCACCGACCCCGGCTGGCTGCCCGCGGAAGCGGGCGCGCTGGCCGAGGCGGTCGACATCAAGGCTCGCGCCGAACGGTTCAAGGACCGCGACGCCGGGATCGCGGCCTGGACCGGGCGGACCGGGCCGGGCTACCACCTCGTGCTGCTCGACACCGCGGGCGACCGGACCCGCGCCGAGCTGGACGGCAGGTGCGCGGCGCTGGAAGCCGGGTACCTCGACGGCGCGGGCTGGATGCGCTTGTACACCGACGGAAGGTTCGGCGAGGGAACGTTCACCCGAGTCGTGGAGCGCGTGCGCAACGACGTGCGCAGCCGCCTGGGCACCCCCGGCGGGCGCGCGCCGAACAGGAACCAGGGCCTGTGCTGACCCTGGACAGGGCATCGAAGGAGTGACACATGGCCGCAGGACAGGACTCGCCGCGCAAGCAGCGGATCCGCGCAGCGTGGACCGCGTGCTGGGACCGCGGGGACGTCGACGCGCTCGACGAGCTGCTGGCCCCGGACTACGCCCGGACCTCGGCGTCCGATGGCGCGGTGCAGGACCGCGCCGGGTTCAAGGAATCGATCCTGACCACCAGGGACGCGTTCCCCGACCTCACCACCGAGGTCGAGGAGCTGGTGGAGGAGGACGACCGGGTGGTGATCCGCTGGCGCAGCCGCGGCACCCACACCGAGACCTTCCTGGACGTGCCGCCCACCGGCCGCGCCGTCGAGGTCGTCGGCGTCACCTTCGCCACCTTCGACGGCGACCGGGTGACCGCGGAATGGGTCACCTGGGACCCGCGCCAGCTGCTGCGGGCGCTGGGCATCATCTCGATCGGGGAGGGAAACCGATGAGCACGCGGACCGAGCAGGCCGTCGACCCCGCAGCGGTGCGCGAGGTGCACCGCCGCTTCGTCACCGGCGTCACCGTGGTGACCGCGATGGACGGGGAGGTGCCGCGCGGGCTCGCCGTGAACGCGTTCTGCAGCGTCTCGCTGGAACCGCCGATGGTGATGGTCTGCGTGCAGACCACCTCCAGCACCTATCCGGCGCTGGTGCGCGCGAACCACCTCGGCATCAACATCCTCGCCGCCGACCAGCTGCCGGTCGCCGGGGTGTTCGCCTCCAAGAGCACCGACAAGTTCGCCGAGGTCGACTGGTCGCCCGGCCCGCACGGTTCGCCGCTGCTGACCGGCTCGGCGGCCGCCGTCGAAGTGGAGATCGGCGAACGGCTCCGCGCCGCCACCCACACCGTGTTCGTCGGCCGCATCGTGCAGGCCGAGCACCGCGACGTCGACCCGCTCGTGTACCGGGCCGGGAAGTTCTTCGCGCCCGCCGACATGACTCCGCTCAGCCCCTGATCCTGATCCCCCGCCTGCGAGGCCGACTCCGGTCCGCCCCGCACGCCGAGCCGTTCCGGCTCTCAGCACTGGAGAGACCATGACCCACGAGTCAGCGCCGACTCCGCAGCCCGCGTACGGCGAATCGGTGACGACGGTCGAGCCCTTCGGCGTCGACCACATCCCCGACTCCGAACGCCACGGCAAGCCGAGTTCCCAGTTCTTCGTCTGGTTCGCGGCCAACCTCAACTTCCCGATCATGATGCTCGGGTTCAACGCCATCGCCCTCGGCCTCAGCTTCACCTCCGCCGTCACCGCGGTCGCCGCCGGTGCCCTCGCCGGATCGCTGCTGATGGCCACCATGTCCCGGATGGGCGTGCGGCTCGGCGTGCCGCAGCAGATCCAGGCTCGCGGCCCGCTCGGGTTCCTCGGCAACTTCATCCCGGTCGCCTACATCAACGTCTTCGCCGGGGTCGGCTGGGCGTCGGTGACGGTGATCCTCGGCGGCAAGGCCATCGCCGAACTGCTGCCGGTGCCGTTCTGGGTCGGTTCGCTGCTGCTGACGCTGGTGCAGCTGGTGGTGGCGATCTACGGCTACAACATGATCCACTACCTGGAGCGGATCCTGGCGTTCGTGCTGCTCGCCCTGTTCCTGCTCATCACCGTGGTCGCGCTGGCGCGCGGCGCGGGCACGTTCCACGCCGACACCACCGCCGACGGCTACATCGGCGGCTGGGGCGGGTGGATCACCTTCGCCGGTGCCTTCTTCGCGTTCCTGGTGGCGTGGTCGCCGTTCGCCTCCGACTACTCCCGCTACCTGCCGGACACCAAGCGCAGCGGCAAGCTGACCGCGCTGTTCACCGGCCTCGGTACCTTCATCACCGTGTTCTGGCTGGGCGTCGTCGGCGCGCTGCTGGGCAACAGCGCCACCACCAGCGATTCGATCGCGGCGCTGCACCAGCTCACCGGGCCGTTCGCGGTGCCCGCGCTGGCCGCGGTGATCCTCTCGGCGCTGTCGCAGAACTTCCTCAACGTCTACGGCGGGGCGATCTCGCTGCAGACGCTGCGGGTGCCGCTGACCCGGCCGCAGGGCGTGGCGCTGATCTGCGTGCTCGGCTTCCTGATCAGCCTGTGGGGCGAGACGGGGATCGAGGCGAAGTTCGAGGTCTTCCTGAGCCTGACCGCGTACTTCATCGCCCCGTTCGCCGCGGTGCTGCTGCTGGACTACTACGTGGGCGGGCGCTCGGACCGCAGCCGCATCGGTGAGCTCTACGACCGGAGCCGCGTCGTGGGCTGGGGCTTCGTGGCCTGGGCGGCCGGCGTGCTGCTGTCGGTGCCGTTCTGGCACTCGGCCCTGTACACCGGGCCGCTCGCCGCGGCCCACCCGGAATGGGGTTCGCTCGGCAACTACGTCGCCGCCGCGGTGGCCGCGGTCGTCTACCTGGCCACCCGCCGGTTGCCGTACCTGTGGTCGCGGGGTTCGGCACCGCGTACCGGGGACGGCGTGCCGGTCTCGTCGAAGTCGTAACGCCCCGCGGGGCACGAACCGGTCCTGCGGCGGGCGTTCCCGCCGCAGGACCGGACTTCCGGCACGTGGTCCTATGTGGACGGAGCGGGCCGCAGCGAGGAGGAAGCATGACCATCACCGCCGACGCCGGTGCGGCGCCACCGGCCGGGCTCACCGACCCGGTGGCCACCGCGCTCGACGGGCTCGCCGCCGGACGGGCCGTCGTGGTGCTCGACGACTCCGGGCCGGAGGACGCCGCGCACCTGGTGTTCGCCGCCGAGCACGCCACGCCGCGGCTCGTCGCGTTCGCCGTCCGGCACACCGCGGGCCTGCTCCGGGCGGCGATCGACGCCGGCCGCGCCGACGCGCTGCGACTCCCGCCGATGACGCGGAACGGCGACCGGGCGGGCGGCGCGGTGCACTCGATCGCGGTGGACGCGATCCGCGACGTCGGCACCGGGATCTCGGCGGCCGACCGGGCGCGCACCATCGCCGCGCTGGCCGATCCGCGCACCACCGCGGCCGATCTCGCGCGACCCGGACACGTGCTGCCGCTGCGGGTGGCGGCCGCGGGCGTGCTCGCCCACCGCGGTCCCGCGGAGGCCGCCGCCGACCTGGCCGCGCTCGCCGGGCTGCAGCGCGCGGGCGCGTTCGGCGAACTCGTCGGCCTGGACGACCCGACCCGGCTGGCAGGTGCCGCTGAGGCTCGCCGGTTCGCGCAGCGGCACCGGCTCGCGGTGGTGTCCGTCGACGAGCTCGCGGAGCACCGGATGCGGCGGGACGGCCTGGTCGAACGGGGTGCGGACGCGCGCCTGCCGTTGCCCGCCGGGACCTTCCGCGCCGTCGCCTACCGCGCCCGGGACGGGCGGGAACACCTGGCGCTGGTGCGCGGCACGCCCGGGGACGGGTCGCCGGTGCACGTCCACCGGGAGTGCGCGCTCGCCGAGATCGCCGCCGCGCTGCACTGCGGTTGCCGCGCCGAGCTGGACGCGGCGCTGGCCGCGGTGGCCGGGCGGGACGACGGAGTGGTCGTGCTGCTGCGCGCGGGCGGGCGCGCGGGGACCTGCGGTGCGCAGCCGAGCGCGCGGGAGGCGCGGGAACTGGACCTGACCGCGGAGGCGATCCTCGCCGACCTGCGCGACTGACCGCTGCCGGTGCTGCCGCTCCAGGGACGGGATCGGCTGTTTCCGCGCTGCGGGATCGATGTCACCGGTGGCTCTGCCGCAAGAGCCTCCCCTGCGAGGCAGCGGCCGAGGGCCCGCGGCGGTGCCGGTTGCTCAGGTGGCCGGTCCGCTCGTCGGGGAGGCGGGCGGGAGCCGTTGCGCGCGCGTCAAGAACGCCGGTCCGCGGCGTGCGCGGGCACCAGGTCGTCGGCGGGGGCCATGTTCTGCAGGCGCACCCGGCAGACCTGGCGGACGTAGCGGCTGGCGCGGCCGTCGCTCGGCATCACCAGGGTCGGCCGGGCCAGGGTCCGCCCGTTGTAGCGGGTGGCCAGCAGCGCCGAACACGCCCCGAACTCCGGGTCGACCTCCGCCAGCGACAGCACCACCTGGAAGCCGTCCTCCGAGGTCGCGAGCACGACCACGTTGAGCAGCCCCATCTTGTGCCGCCCGTCCAGCCGCGGCGCCGCCTCCACGAGGACCTCGTGCAGCGGGACCCCGCGCACCAGGTGCACCTGGTCGCAGCGCCGGGTGCGGTAGTGGACCTGCCGCTGCACGGTCGCCCGCGCGTCCAGCTCGGCGGTGTCGAGCACCAGGTCGTCGCCCACGTCACCGGTGATCAGCAGCTGTCCCGGGGCCGGTGCGGCCCGCTGCTCCGGGATGCGCGGCCGAGCGTCCGCAGGCGGTTCCATGCGCTTCACGTTAGGACGAGCCCGGTCGCGGCCACATCGCCCGAACGGGCGAGCCCGAACTCCGCAGAACCGAGAGAGGCGCGCGACGCGCACCCGCATCCGCGGACCGTTCGATCCGAAACACCGGAATCTGCGGAACACCGGCACCCGGCACCCCGTCTCAGCACGACACCGCGAGGTGAATGGCCCATTCGCCCAAGGAGACAGGGCGAATGGGCCATTCACCTGTGTGCGGCAGGGGTCAGGCCGGGCGGTCCCCGGTGGTGCACTCCTCGACGGTCCAGGCCGCGGCCTGATCGGTGAGGGACAGGCCGAGGCCCGGCCGGTCCGGCACGATCATCCGGCCGTCGCGGAGTTCGAGCCGTTCGTGGAACAACGGCTCCAGCCACTCGAAGTGCTCCACCCACGTGCCACCCGGGTAGGCCGCGGCCAGGTGCAGGTGGATCTCCATCGCGAAGTGCGGCGCCATCTGCAGCCCGTTGTGGTCGGCGAGCGCGGCGATGCGCAGGAACGGCGTGATGCCCCCGACCCGCGGCGCGTCCGGCTGCACGAAGTCGGATGCGCCCTTCTCGATGAGGTTCCAGTGCTCGGCGACGCTGGTCAGCATCTCCCCGGTGGCGATCGGGGTGTCCAGCGACGCGGCGAGCGCGGCGTGCCCGGTCGCGTCGTAGGCGTCCAGCGGTTCCTCGATCCACACCAGGTCGAACTCCTCCAGCACCCGGCCGACGCGCGCCGCGGTGGTGCGGTCCCACTGCTGGTTCGCGTCGACCATCAGCGGGAAGTCGGCGCCGAGCCGCTCGCGCACGGCCGAGACCCGGGCGATGTCCACCCGGGTGTCCGGCTGCCCCACCTTGATCTTGATGCCGCCGATGCCGCGCGCCGCCGATGCCGTCGCGTTCTCCAGCACCTGGTCGATCGGCATCGGCAGGTAGCCACCGGAGGTGTTGTAGCAGGGCACCGAATCCCGGTGCGCGCCGAGCAGCTTCGCCAGCGGCAGCCCGGCGCGGCGCGCCTTCAGGTCCCACAGGGCCACGTCCAGCGCGGCGATGGCCTGGGTGGCGAGCCCGCTGCGGCCCACCGACGCCCCGGCCCAGACGAGCTTGTTCCACAGCCGGCCGGTATCGCTGGGATCTTCGCCGACGAGTTCCGGGGCGATCTCGCGGGCGTGCGCGAACAGGCCGGGGCCGCCCGCGCGCTTGGAATAGCTGAACCCGATGCCCTCGTGCCCGCCCTCGGTGCGGATCTCGGCGAACAGGAACGCGATCTCAGTGAGCGGTTTCTGCCGTCCGGTGAGGACTTTCGCGTCGCTGATCGGCGCGTGCAGCGGCAGCGAGATCAGCCGCAGCCGGACCTGCTCGATCCGGTCGGTGGTGGCTTCGCCGGGCGCGGTGGCGAAGGGCTTGGGCGCGGTGCTGGTCATGTGCTTCCTTTCGACGGGACGGGCGGCGGGCCGAGGTGCGCCCGCCCGGGTGGCGGTCAGTGCGCCGCCGGGGTCGTGTCGGGTGCGGGCTCGGCAGATCGCTCGCCCTCGCGCAGCAGCAGGCAGCCGCCCGCGGCGAGCAGCGACAGCAGGGCGAGCCCGATCAGGCCCCACCGGGTGCTGCCGGTGAGCTGCTGGACGATGCCGAAGCCGAACGGGGCGAGGAAACCGCCGAGGTTGGCGAGCGCGTTGATCAGCGCGATGCCCAGCCCCACCGTCACCGGGTGCAGGGTCCGCTGCACGATCGGCCAGAACAGCGGGCTGATGCTCTTGAAACCCATCGCCGCGACGCACAACATCACCAGCGCGAGCACCGGCGGGGCCAGCGCCGCCGCGAACGAACCCGCGGTGGCCGCGAGCAGGCATCCGATCAGCAGCACCCGGCGGCGGCCGGTGCGGTCGCCGACCCGGGCCAGGGCGAACATGGCGACGATGGCGCACACCCACGGCAGCGAGGACAGCAGTCCGACGGTGACGTCGTCGGTGCCGTCGATGCCGCGCACGATGGACGGCAGCCAGAACGTGTTGGCGTAGATGGACATCTGCACGGCGAAGTAGATGAAGGTGCACAGCAGCACGGCCGGATCGCGCAGCACGGACCACCAGCCGCGGCGGCCGTCGTCGTGCCGGGCGGCGACCGCCGCGGCCTCCGACTCGATCGTCGTGGTCAGCGCGGTCTTCTCGTCCTCGGTCAGCCAGCGGGCGTCGGCGATGCGCGAGTCCAGCCGGAACCAGGCGAACACCCCGATCGCCACCGACAGCAGTCCTTCGACGAGGAACATCCACTGCCAGCCGCGCAGCCCGAGCACCCCGGACAGCGACAGCAGCGGCCCGGACATCGGCCCGGCGAGGGAGAACGCGAGCAGCGCGCCGACGGCGTAGCGGGCGTTCGCCCGGCCGCGGTGCGAGTTCGGCAGCCACTGGGTGAGGTAGTACAGCACCGCGGGCACGAAACCGGCTTCGGCGACGCCGAGCAGGAACCGCAGCGCGTAGAAGCTGAGCGGGCCCTGCGCGAACAGCATCGCCGCGGACACGAGTCCCCAGCTCACGCAGATCCGGGACAGCCACAGCCGGGCGCCGAAGCGGTCCATCAGCGCGTTGCTGGGCAGCTCGAACGCGGTGTAGGCCAGGAAGAACAGCCCGGCGCCGAACCCGTAGGCGGCGGCGCCGATCCCGAGGTCGGCTGCCAAATGTTCTTGCGCGTAGCCGATGTTGGAGCGGTTGAGCTGGTTGCACAGCATCATCACGGCGAAGATCGGCACGATCCGCCGGAAGATCTTCGCGACCGCGCTGTCGAGCGGCGCTGGAGTCGGTGGCATGGGCGCTTCTTCCGTCGTCGTTGACAGGAGTCGGGCGAGCCTGGCGGGCCGCGGGTGCGGTCCGGGGGGCGTGGCGGTCCCGGTGCAGGCGGGGGAGCGGCACGATCGAAGTCTTGTTCAGTGAGAGCAAATCCCGTTCATTGGGCTACGGTGAGCGTAGGGTCGTCGAGCGGAGGAGCACAAGAGCCCGTGCTGCGGCGGATTTCCGGCTCGCTGCTGGTGGGAAGATCGGGCGAGGTCATCGGCACTGGTCCTGATGAATGGGATTCCGCTCGGGCGTTGCACCGGTATCGACCCGCGAGCAGCGCGAACGGCTCGAACGGCTCGGTCGGGACCCGATCCGGCTGAGTCGGGCCGCGTGGGTCGCGGACCACCACACACCGGTGCGGTAGTCTCATTCATTGGGAAACACGCGTGACTGGAGGCGACATGAGTGAGACCGCGGGCGGCACGTCCGGCTCCGGCGGACGTTCCCGGGAACCCGGCCCCGGTGCGCTGGACCGCGGGCTGGCGATCCTGGACCACCTCGCGCAGGCCCGGAACAGCAGCACGGCCGAGCTCGCCGAAGCCCTCGGCCTCACCCGCAGCACCGCGTACCGCCTGGTGGACCGGCTGCGGACCCTCGGCTGGCTCAGCCAGGTCCCGGCCACCGGGCACTGGCGGCTCGGCCCGGCCGCGGTGCGGCTGGCCAACGCCGCCGTCGATTCCACCAGCCTGCTCGACGCGGCAGGACCGACGCTGCGCAAGCTCGTCGAGACCACCCAGGAGACGGTGAGCCTCGCGGTGCCCAACGGGCTGGCGATGGTGTTCATCCACCGGGAACGCGGCCCGCGCCCGGCGGCGATGACCGGCGAACTCGGCGCGGCCCGGCCGATGCACAACACATCGCTCGGCCGCGCGCACCTGGCCGCGCTGCCCGCCGCGAAGCTGGAGGAGGTGCTCGTCGAACTGGTCCGCTCGCCCGATTCGCCGATCACCTCCGCCACCGTCTCGGCGTTGCACACCGAGGTGACCCGCACCCAGGAGCGGGGCTGGGCCGAGGACCGCCGCGAATTCGACCCGTCCAGCTGCTGCTGCGGGGCGGCGGTCTACGACCACACCGGGCTGCCGGTGGCGGGCATCAGCGTCGCGGGTGCCGCCGAGCGGATCGAACCGCTGCTGGCCGAGTACGGCCCGCTGGTGGCCGGGAGCTGCGCCGAGCTGTCCGCCGACCTTGGTTACGTCGCCCCCGCGAGCTGAGGCGCCACGACCGGATTGGTGAGCAGGCCGACTCCCTCCACTTCGGACACCAGCCGGTCGCCGGGGCGCAACGCCCGCGGCGGGGTGCGGAAATCCCCGCAGCCGGACGGGGTGCCGGTGAGCACCACGTCGCCTGGGTGCAGCGTGCAGAACGAGCTCAGGTGGGAGATCAGCGCCGCCACGTCGAAGATCATGTCGGCGGTGCTGCCGTCCTGCACCGGTTCGCCGTTGAGCCAGGTCCGGACCCGCAGCGCCTGCGGGTCCGGGATCTCGTCGGCGGTGACGACGTCCGGGCCCAGCGGGCAGAAGGTGTCCATGCCCTTGCCGCGCACCCACTGGCCGTCGGCGGCCTGCAGGTCGCGGGCCGAGATGTCGTTGGCGACGGTGTAGCCGAACACGGACTCCAGCGCGCGGTCGGCCGGGACGTTCCGGGTGCGCCGGCCGATGAGCACGGCGAGCTCGGTCTCCCAGTCCGCGCGCGTGGTCACGGCGGTGTCCACGACGACCGGTTCGCCGTCGCCGATGGCGCTGGAGGACAACTTCGGGAACACGTACGGGGTTTCCGGCGTCTTCCAGCCCATCTCGGCGACGGTGTCCCGGTAGTTCAACCCGATGCCGAAGATCGTCGGTGGCCGCAGCGGCAGCACCGCGGGGTGCTCGGCCACCGGCTCGCCGAGCTCCGGTGGGGTACCGGCGATCACCTCGGCCATCGTCGGCCGGGCGCGGCGCCACGGCCCGTCCGGTTCGGTCCGGCAGAGCAGGGTTTCGGCGCCGTCGAGCAGCGCGGTGCGCAGCCGCACGGGATTCCTCCTCGGTCGTGTCGGGGGAGAACCGGACGGCGGGCCGCCGCCGGAGCGCGCGGCCCGCCGTCCGGGTGGGGAGTCACGCGGGCAGGACGAGCCGTCCGTCCACCCGGCGCGGGATCGACGCGTGCCGCTCGCGCAGCTCCGCGGGCAGCACCGCCTCCGGGGCGTCCTGCCAGGTCACCGGGCGCAGCCAGCGGCGGATCGCGGTGGCGCCCACCGAGGTGTGCAGCGTGTTCGTCGACGGCCACGGGCCGCCGTGGTGCTGCGCCCAGGACACCAGCACGCCGGTGGGGAAACCGTTGTAGAGCAGCCGGCCGGACTTCTCCTTGAGCAGCGCGGACAGCGCCGCGGTCCGCTCCACCTCGTCCGGTTCGGCGTGCACCGCACCGGTCAGCGAGGCGGGCAGCGCGGTGATCGCGGTGTCCAGCTCCGCGGCGTCGTAGCGGGCGAGCACCGCGGCCGGGCCGAAGCACTCGTCGAGCTCGTCCGCGGACAACTTCGCCGCGTCCACCTCCAGCAGCCGGGGGGCCACCGCGAACCCGGCGCCGGGGGCGGCGCCTTCGGCGATGACCTCGGCGCGGGACGCCAGAGCCGCGCTCGTCTCCCGGTAGGACTCGCTGATCCGCCGGTTCAGCAGCGTCGCGGCGGGCGCCGCCGAGATCAGCCGCGCCGCCTCGGCGACCAGCGCGTCCCCGGACGCGCCGCGCGGCACGAACACCAGTCCGGGCTTGGTGCACAGCTGCCCGCCGGAACCGAGCACCGACCCGACGAGCCCTTCGGCGATCGACGCGCCGCGCGCCTTCGCCGCGCCCTCGGTGACGACGATCGGGTTGAGCCCGGCCATCTCCCCGTAGAACGGGATCGGCTCCGGCCTGCGGTTGATGATGTCCAGCAGGGCGGCGCCGCCACCGGCGGAACCGGTGAACCCGACGCCCTTGATCGCCGGGTGCGCGATGAGCTCGGCGCCCGCGGCGGTGCCGAACACGACGCCCAGCAGGCCTTCCGGTGCGCCGACCCGCTCGGCGGCGGTCGTCATCGCGTGGAACGTCAGCTGCGCCAGCGCCGGGTGCGAGCTGTGCGCCTTGATCACCACCGGGCAGCCAGCGGCCAGCGCGGACACGGTGTCGCCGCCGGGTGCGGAGAACGCGAGCGGGAAATTGCTCGCGCCGAACACCGCGACCGGCCCGATCGGCACCAGCATCCGGCGCAGGTCCGGCCCCGGGCCCATCGGGGTGTCCCCGGCGTGGTCGATGGTGGCCTCCAGGTAGCCGCCGTCGTCGAGGACGTCGGCGAACAGCCGGGCCTGGAAGCAGGTGCGGGTGAGCTCGCCGTTCAACCGGGCCTCGGGCAGCGCGGTCTCGCGGCGGCCGAGGGCCACGATCTCGGCGCGGTGCGCTTCGAGCTCGTCGGCGACGGCGCGCAGCAACCGCGCGCGGAACGCGCGGCCGAGCTCCTCGAACGGCGCGGCGGCCGCGGCGGCGGCCTCGGCCAGCACGGCGACCTGCTCGGTGGTGGTCGCGGTGGTGACGGTCTCGACGACCTCCCCGGTCGCGGGGTCGACGCTGGTGATCTCGTCCACTGTGGAATGTCCTCGGTTCGCTGGGTCGCTCACGCGTCGTACTCGGCTTCGGGGTGCGGGCGCGGGACCGCCGGGGTGAACCGGTAGCCGAGGCCCTCGTAGTCGTAGCCCTCCAGCGCGACCTCGTCCCTGCCGTCCGCGGCCGACGCGTAGAAGGCGCGGATCTCGGTGATCAGGCCGGTCTCCGGATCGAACCGGTACCACTCGTCGCCGCGCAGGTAGGTGCCGTACCGGGTGCGCCAGTGCGTCCACTCGATGACCGCTTGCAGGCTCTGCGGCTCGGCGATGACCCGCTCGATGTACCAGGCGGAACCCGCGGTGAGGGTGAGCCTGCGCCAGTTCTCGCCGATGGTGCGGGCGCCGATCCACGGCCCCTTGATCCCGGGCGGGAAGTAGTGCACCGCGTCCGGGGTGAACTGGGCGGCCATCTTGTCCACGTCGGCCTCGTTGCAGCCGTCGAAGTAGACGCGGATGCGTTCCTCCATGCGGCTGCGCTGGGTCGTCGGATCGAGGTCGGCGAATCGGGTCATCGGTGCGCTCCGTTCGTGCTCGTGGTGTCCTGCGCTGCTTTCCAGGCCCGGTACTCGGCCCGCGTCCGCTCGTCCGGCGGGTAGGTGCCCCACAGCGGAGCTCCGGCGCGCACCTTCGCGTGCAGCCACTGCTCCAGCTCCTCCTGCTCGGCGGCGGGTTCCGCGATCTGCTCGGCCAGCGAGCGGGGGACCACCACCACGCCGTCCAGGTCGCCGACGATCACGTCGCCCGGGTAGACGGCGACCCCGGCGCAGCCGATGGGCGTGTTCAGGTCGGCCACGTGGAACGCGGCGGGCCGGGTGGTCGCGGTGATCGCGCGGGAGTACACCGGGAAGCCGAGCTCGGCGATCGCGGTGCCGTCGCGGAACGCCCCGTCGGTGAGGAACCCGGCGGCGCCGCGCCGCATCGCCCTGGTGATGAGCATGTCGCCCGCGGAGGCGGCGGCCGTGTCGCCGCGGCTGTCCACCACGATCACCTGGCCGGGCCCGACGGTCTCGACGGCCTCCCACTGCAGGACGTTGCCGGTGCGGTACGGGTCGCCGATCGGGTCGACGTCCTCGCGGGACGGGATGAACCGCATGGTGAACGCCTCGCCGGCGAACGGTTCGAAGCCGGTGCCGACCGCGGTGAGGCCGACCAGGAACGGCTGGCGGATGCCGTGCTTGTAGAGCTGGGTGGCGAGGGTGGCGGTGCTGGCCCGCTTCAGCAGGTCGAGCACGCCGGGCGCCAGGCTGGTCTGCTGCTCGGTCACGAGGAACCTCTTCCTGGGTCGGTCGCCGAGGCGGGCGGGCCCGTCGGGCATGTCCAGCACGCTAACATCGCGTCCTGATTAATGGAACATCATCGCGTTGAGCGCGACGTTCGTGGGCGACGCCACGTTCATCGTCCGACGCCTGCGAATTCGGGATTTCGCCACGCTTGCGGGTGGTCCGATGCCGGTTTAGGGTTCCGCTGCAGGTGGGATCAGGCCGCTCGTTGAATCCCAATGAACGGGAAACGATGTCGCGAGAGATGGCTCCGCGCCGCCGATACCGCCCGCCCCGACCGAAGGAGACCCGCCATGCCCTCCCGTCCCGTCGTCGCCGAGGTCGAGACGTTCCCCCTCGAAGCCGAGCTCCCCGGCGGCGGCTACGGCGCGTCCCGGAACGCGGTCGGCGCGCGGGTCGGCACCCTCGTCAAGATCACCACCTCGGACGGCGCCACCGGCTGGGGCGAGTCCTTCGGGCCGCCGCGGCTGACCGCGCCGTTCCTCGCCGAGCAGGCGCGGGAGCTCACCGGCCTGCCCGCCGACGTCCGCGAAGAGCTGGTGCTGCGGCGGCTGTGCACCGGCTACCACTTCACCTGCGGCGGACTGCACGTCGCCGCGAGCAGCGGGCTCGACGTGGCGCTGTGGGACGCGCAGGCGCGCCGGTTCGGCGTGCCGGTCGGCGAACTGCTCGGCGGCAGGTTGCGGGACCGGGTCGACGCCTACGCCTCCGGCGGCTACGTCACCCCGTCCCGCGACCTCGGCGAGTTCCGGGAGCGCATCGCCGAGCACGTCGCGGAGGGCTTCACCGCCGCGAAGATCAAGATCGGGATCTCGCCCGCGGAGGACCGGGCGCGCACCGCCGCCACCCGCGAACTCCTCGGCGACGACGGCCTGCTGCTCGTCGACTACAACGCCAACAACACGACCGCGACGCTGCGCCGCTCCTTCGACCGCATCCGCGACCTCGACCCGCACTGGGTGGAGGAACCGCTGCCACCGGAGGACGCCGTCGGCTGGCGGGCGCTCGACCTCGGCGTTCCCGTGTCCGGCGGTGAAGCCCTCTACACCCGCTACGGCTTCCGCGACCCGATCGCGGAGCAGCGGTTCGACGTCGTGCAGCCGGACCTCGCGAAGTGCGGCGGCTTCACCGAAGCGCAGGTGATCCGCCAGCTCGCCACCACCTGGAACCTGCAGCTGTCCCCGCACTGCTGGGGATCCGGCGTGGCGCAGGCCGCGACCCTGCAACTGCTGTCGGCGGTGCCCACCGCCCCGTTCGGCGAGCACGGCGGCGCACCGCTGCTGTTCGAGTTCGACCGCGGCCCGAACCCGCTGCGCGAAGGCGTGCTGGCCACCCCGATCCGCGCCGAAGGCGGCACGGTCGCCATCCCGGACGGACCGGGACTCGGCGTCACCGTCGACGAGGACTGGCTGCGGGCCCACCGGCTCGACGAGGTCGCGGTGCTGGCCCGCGCTTCTTGACCTGTTCGCGGTGCGGAACCTCAGCGGTCTGCTCGCTGGGACCGTGGGCACCGATCGCTCCGCCGCAGGTGAAAGCGCTGTCCGCACGGGGGAGAGCCGCAGCGGTGCCGGGTGATCGGCGGGTTCGGCGGCTTCAGCGCAGGCAGGAGCAGGACGAGACCGGACCGGCCCGCTTCGCGGAAGCGGCCTGGTCGGGGTGCGCGCTGGGGCATGATGGCTCGGAGAGAGCGGTGCCCACCACCAGTTCGGAGCGAGCCATGCAGATCGTCGTCCTCGGCGCGACCGGGCGGACCGGCGGCGCCGCCGTCGAGCACGCCCTCGACCGCGGGCACCAGGTGACCGCGTACGCCCGCAACCCCGACGCGATCACCCCGCGACCCGGGCTCACAGTCGCCGGGGGAGCGGTCGACGACGTGCCGGCGATGACGGCGGCCTTCGCCGGGCACGACGCCGTCGTCTCCTCCCTCGGCGCCCGCGTCGGAGCCGGATACCTGCGGCACGGCACCGATTTCCAGCGGCGCAGCCTGCCGCGGATCCTCGACGCGATCGAGGCCGCCGCGGTGCCGCGGTTCGTGCTGCTGTCCTCGCTCGGCATCGGCGACACCGCCCGGAAGCAGTCCTTCGTGCCGCGCCTGTTCGCCCGCACCATCGCGAAGCGGCTGTTCGACGACAAGCTCGCCGCCGAGCGGGACCTGCCGCGGTGCGCGGCGGACTGGACCGCCGTCTACCCGGTGACGTTGCGGACCGGCCCGGCCGACGAGGACCGCGAACTCGCCCCGCTCGACGAGGTGACCGCGGTCCCCGGCATGCCGGTGCTGACCTTCGCCACCGTCGCGGCCGCCCTGGTCGACCTCGTGCCGGAGCGGGACGGCCCGCGGCGGCTCGTCCTCACCAGGCGCGGCGCCTGGCGCTGACCGCTACTTCTCGGCGCGTTCCACGCCGGTGTCCTCCGCACCGGCGGTCCGGCCGGGTTCCGCCGCGTCGCGGCGGCCGCTGGTCTCGGGGGCGGCGAACCAGGCGGCGAGCGCCAGCACCGCGGTCAGCCCGGTCACCGCGAACGCGGCCTGGTAGGAGATGAGGTCGGCGAGCACCCCGGTGACCAGCGGCCCGAGGATCGCCCCGACGTCCGCGGTCATCTGGAACGCGGCCAGCACCGGGCCGCCCTTGCCCTTCGCCCCGACGAGGTCGGCGACGGCCGCGTTCTGCGCCGGGTTCAACAACCCCGCACCGACCCCGGCGACCAGCGACACCGCCAGGAACACCGGCACCGAACCGGTGGAACCCAGCGCCGCGGTCCCGAGACCGGACACGGCGAGGCCGATCAGCACCAGCGGTTTCCGCCCGTGCCGGTCGGACAACCGCCCGGACACCATGATCACGGCGGCGTTGCCGACGGCGAACACCGACAGCGCCACCCCGCCCATCGCCTGCGTGGACCGCAGCGCCTCCACCACGAACAGCGGGATCAGCGCGATCCGCACCCCGTACACCGCCCAGCCCATGCTGAAGTTCGACAGCATCGCCGCCCGGTAGGTGCGCGAGCGCAGCGCCTCGCGGACCGTCATCGCCGGGGTGTCGTCCTTCACCGGCGCCGCCAGCGTCGACTTCCGCAGCAGCAGCCAGCCGACGAACGCGGCGAGGAACAGCGCCGCCCCGTAGGTCAGGAACGGCATCCGCAGCGAGAACCCCACCATGACGCTGCCGATGATCGGCCCGGAGATGTTGCCCAGCAGGAAGCTCGTCGCCCACAACCCGGACGCGCGCCCCCGCTGCAGCGGCGGCGCGAGCCGCACCAGCAGCGCCACCACCGACACCGTGAACATGGTGGAGCCGATGCCACCGAGCGCGCGGAACACCAGCAGCTGCCAGTAGGAATCGGCGAACGCGCAGGCCGCGCTGCTGACGCCGACGATGCTGATGCCCCACACGTAGATCGGCCGCTCGCCGAACCAGGCCACCAGCCGCCCGCTGACCGGCGCGAAGGCCAGCCGCATGAACGCGAACGCGCTCACGATGAACGACGCCGCCGTCACGCCCACGTCGAACGAGGTCGCGAAGGCGGGCAGCGCGGGGGACACGATGCCCATGCCGATCGCGACGATGAAGCTGCCGCCGACCAGGATCCAGATCTCGCGGGGCAACCGCGCCTCGGTGCCGGGCCCGGCACCGCCCGACGGCTGGTTCGACGACTCACCTGACACCACTGCCTCGCTTCCGCTGGATGATCCGGGGCTCCCGGCCAAGAGAGCTCAACCGCCGCGGAGCCCAGCGCATTCCCAGCAGGTGGCGGCCCCTTGACATCGCGCGGCGACGCGGTTCCGGGCGCGCGCTGTGATCGACTTCATGCGCCGCCGGGGGGCTCGCACCGAGATAGGTTCGCGGCCGGAGATGCCGTCCGTCGCCACGCCTTCCGTCGCGTCCCGTGCAGTCCCTGTACGCAGTGACCGCAGACGGAGCAGGCGCAGCGCGTCCTGGATGCGGCACCCGGTGAGAGCGGAATCCCGTTGCCCCGTCGCCGTTTCCCGCGGTGCGTCCGCCACCTCTGCTCCGGTCGGCTCCGTTCCGGCCGGGTCGGCTTCCGCCGGTTCCGCCCCGGACCGCCTCGGCACGGACCGCCCCCTGGTGCTCGGTCCCGAGCGGTGCGGCCCCGCCGCACCGGTCCCGCGCCCCCACTGCGAAACGAGAGGCGACCCGTGCCCGAAAGCGCATTCCACCAGAGGTTCCCGGCCGACGACTGGTCGGTCGACGACCGCTGCATCAACTGCAACCTGGCCCGCCAGCACGCCCCCGGGATGATCGGCTTCGACCGCGATCACGGCCCCTACGGCGGGAAGTCGGTGATCCTGCGCCAGCCCGAGACCGACGAGGAGGTCCGCAACCTCTACCGAGCCGCGCACGCCTGCCCGACCCGGTCGGTGCACCCGCCCGGTGACGAGTGGGCGGTGGACGGCGACCCGTACCCGCAGCCGCTGGACGAGGACGGGACCGTGCTGCTGTGCGGGCACACCTCGCTGCGGACGTTCGGCGCGATGTCGTACCTGTGCCGTCGCCCGGACGGCACCGCGATGATGATCGACACCCCGAAGTTCCGGCCGGTGCTGGCGAACCGCTTCCAGCAGGCCGTCGGGACGATCACCGACGTGCTGCTGAACCCACGTGGACCACGTCGCGCACGGGCGGCAGTGGGCGGACGCGCTCGACGCCCGGCTGTGGATCCACGAAGGCGACCTGGCGTCGCGGCCGGACGCCGACCGGGTGATCCGCGGCTCGGACCCGGTGGAGATCGGGCCGGGCGTGATCGCGCACCCGTTCCCCGGCCACAGCCCGGGGACGACGCTGTTCATCGCGGACGAGCGGTGCTGCTTCGCCGGGGACGCGCTGTTCCGGTCGGAGTCCTACCGGCGGCTCGACCTCGCCGACACGGTCGTCTACGACTCGGTGCGGACGTGGGCGAGGTCGGTGGCGAAGGGCGCCGAGGAGCTGACCTTCGAGTGGGTGCTGCCCGGGCACGGCCCGTACCACCGGCTGCCCGCGGCGGAGATGCGCGCGCGGCTGCGGGCGCTCGCGCGGCGCGCGGTGCACTTCGAGGAGCCGGAACGCGACGACTACGGCGCGGTCCGCTACTAGCCGGGTGGACGGCCCGCCCCGGTGCGGCGGGCCGCCACGGCCGGGTGCGCGGGTCCTCGGTGGGGTCGGCGTAGGGCTGCGGGCAGCCTTCCTCGGTGGCCAGCGGGCGGAGTTCGAAGTGCCACGGCTCGTTCGCGTAGATCTGGCAGAGCCCGTGCTCGTCGCCGTGCCGGATCAGCCAGTCGGCCGCGTCGTACGGCCCGATGTCCACCGCGTCGCCCGACACGTGCGCGGAGGACTCGGCGGTGGCGACCCAGCGGGCCGCCTCCTGCCGGGAACCGTGGGCGGTGATGGCCTCGCTCAGCAGCCGGTCCTGGTAGGCGGGAGACCGCCAGCCGCTGGTGACGTGGAACGGCAGCCCGTCGGCGGCGGCTTCGGCCGCGGCGTCGCGCAGCGCGTCCCGCAGGTCCTCGTCGAGCTTCGCGATCGCGGGCTCGGTGTCGTCGAACACCGACACCTCCCGGTCGTCGGCGATCGCACCGTCCGTGGCGGTGTAGTCGCCGCGCAGCGCGGGGGAGGCGGCGACGGCCGCCGCGGTGCCGAGGACGCCGAGCAGCGCGACGGCGGAGACGGCGGTGATCCGGTTCCGGAACTGCGGTGTCGTGGTCATGGCTCCAGCGAAGACCTCGCGCTGTTGCCGCCGCGTATCCGTTTTCGCATACGCCCGCGATATGCCGGCCGAATAGGATCACCGCATGCGAGTGCTGATCGTCGAGGACGAGCGCTACCTGGCCGAGGCGATCCGGGACGGCCTGCGCTTGGAAGCGATCGCCGCCGACGTCGCAGGGGACGGCGACACCGCGCTGGAGCTGCTGCAGGTCAACTCCTACGACCTGGCGGTGCTCGACCGGGACGTCCCCGGCCCGTCCGGGGACGACGTGGCGCGGTGGATCGTCGACTCCGGCAGCGGGGTGCCGATCCTGATGCTCACGGCCGCGGATCGGTTGCACGACAAGGAATCCGGCTTCGAGCTCGGCGCCGACGACTACCTGACGAAACCGTTCGCGCTGCGCGAGCTGGTGCTGCGGCTGCGCGCGCTGGACCGCAGGCGGGTGCGGGCCCGGCCACCGGTGCGGGAGATCGCTGGGCTGCGGCTGGACCCGTTCCGGCGCGAGGTGTTCCGCGACGGCAGGCACGTCGCGCTCACCCGCAAGCAGTTCGCGGTGCTGGAGGTCCTCGTCGCGGCGGAGGGCGGCGTGGTCAGCGCGGAGGAACTGCTGGAGCAGGCGTGGGACGAGAACGCCGATCCGTTCACCAACGCGGTCCGCATCACCGTTTCCGCGCTGCGCAAACGGCTCGGCGAACCGTGGCTGATCGCGACCGTCCCCGGGGTGGGCTACCGGATCGAGGCCGTGGCGGACGACCGTGGCTAGGCGCCCCGGGATGAGCGCCCGGCTCAAGTTGGCCCTGAGCTACGCCGGGTTCCTCGTGGTCGCGAACGCCCTGCTGCTCGCCGTGGTGTGGGCGTTCCTGCTGCGCTACGTGCCGGAGCAGGTGAACACGCCCGGGGGTTTCGTGCCCGGGCGGCAGGACCTGGTGCGCGCGTTCGCGCCGAAGGCGGCGCTGGTGCTGGCCGCCGTGCTGGTGCTCGGGCTGGTCGGCGGCTGGTTCCTCGCCGGGCGGATGCTCGCGCCGCTGCACCGGATCGGCGCGGCCGCCCGGCTCGCCGCGGACGGGTCGCTGGCGCACCGCATCGAACTGCCGGGCCCGCGGGACGAGTTCCGGGACCTCGCCGACGTCTTCGACACCATGCTGGCGCAGCTCGAAGCGCACACCGCGGAGCAGCGGCGGTTCGCCGCGAACGCCTCGCACGAGCTGCGCACCCCGCTGGCGATCTCGCGGACGCTGCTCGAAGTGGCGCGCCACGACCCGGAACCCGATGTGGACGCCCTCGTCACCCGGCTGCAGCAGGTCAACGGGCGCGCGGTGGAGCTGACCGAGGCGCTGCTGCTGCTCGGCCGCGCCGACCGGGGGTCGTTCACCCGCGAACCCGTCGACCTGTCGCTGCTGGTGGACGAGGCGGTCGAAACCCTGCTACCGCTGGCCGAACGGCGCGGCGTCGAACTCGACGCGGGCGGAGACGCGGCGTGGGCGTCCGGTTCGGCGGCGCTGCTGCTGCGGATGGTGACGAACCTGGTGCAGAACGCGATCGTGCACAACCTGCCCGCGGGCGGGGTGGTGCGGGTGCGCACCGAAGCACGGCCGGAATCCGCGGTGCTGCTCGTCGAGAACACCGGGCCGGTGCTCGCGCCGGAGGTGGTGGCGACGGTGACCGAGCCGTTCCAGCGCGGTGCGGAACGGGTGCGCGACGACGAGCACGCGGGCGTCGGGCTCGGCTTGGCGATCGTGCGCAGCGTCGTGCACGCGCACGGCGGCACCCTCGACCTGGAACCCCGCCCGGACGGAGGTCTCCGCGTCATCGCTGAACTTCCCGGGTGATCGCGGCCCGAGCCCGCCACTCTTCAGCGGCGAAGCCGCTGAGCAGCGACCACGCGCGCACCCGGCACCGCAGCGGGTTCTCAGCGCTGTCCTCGCGAGGACGGCGTTTTCTCCTGTGTCGGAGCCACCGGTGAAAACGATCCCGCAGCGAGGACAGCGCTGAGGTTCCGCCACCCCACCCTTCGCACGACGCCCCCCGGCGGGACCGGCATCACTCGTGGAGTTCCAGGAGGTCGAAGAGGCGCATCCGTCCCGGGGCGGTCGCCGCGCAGGTGAGGGGGCGGCCGGTGGGGACCCAGCGTTCGCGGAGCCGGACCGCGATGGCCGGGTCGGCGAGCGACACCCGCCAGCCGCCGTCGCCGTCGGGTTCGACGCCGACCGGGCGCAGCGCGTCCACGCCGGTGGCCCCGGTGGCGGCCCGCGCGTGGTGCTGCGCGGCCTGCACGGCGGGCGGCAGCGAGGTGCGGCCGCGCACCCAGCGCGGGTCCAGCTCCCCGGCCGCGTAGTCGCGCACCACCCCGACCGCGTCCGGGCCGGGCAGGCCGCCGAGCGCGAAACCGTGCGGGAGCAGCACCACCGCGGGCGCGAACCGGCAGCCGCCGAGGTGGGTGCACTCCCAGGTGCTCCCCGGCGCGGACGCCGCGAGCGCCGCGGCCACCGGCCGGCCGCGCACCGCGCAGCAGGTGTCGTGCCTGCCGTGCGCGCACACCAGCGTGAGCGGTCCCGCCACGGGTTCGCCGGGCGCGTGCACGGCGGCGGGCAGCTCGGCGTCGGCGGTGAACTCGCCGCCCCGGACGGATTCCCGGCCCGGCCGGGAATCCACCCGGAACCAGCGGTGCCCGCGCCGCGGTCTCCGGCCCGGCCTGCGCACCAGCAGCACCCGCGCGCCGACCGCACCGGCCCAGGTGGTGAGCGCGTCCACGACGGCCGGGTCGATCCCGGACCCGGCGGGCGCGTGCCGCCCCCACGGTCCGGGGTGCTCGACGAGGAACCACTGCTGCGCGGGCGGCGCCGAACCCTCCAGCGGATCGCCCGCCGCTTCCGCGACGAAGGAACAGCGGGGCCAGGGATGCCCGGTCACGTCAGGGCCGCGGGGACGAGCACGCCCTCCCGCAGCAGCCTGCGGACCAGCACCACCTGGTCGGATTCGTCCAGTCCGGGGAGTTCGCCGACCCGGAACGCGCCGCCGCCGAGCAGCGCGCGCAGCGCGTCGGCGGTGACCGAGGGCAGCGCGAGCCGCCGGTCCGGCAGTTCCAGCACCACCTCGTCGGCGCCGTCGACGATCTCGTGCCGCAGCCCGCCGCGCCGCCGCACCACGTCCCCGGCGGCCAGCCCGGCGGCGAACTCGGCGGTGGCGACCGGCCGCACCGGCTCGGGGCGCCCGCCGTTCCAGACCTTGCCGCGGACGCGGCGCGCGACGTCGTCGGCGGACACGTCCCGCAGCGCGCGGGTGAGCGCGTCGCGCACCGCGTCGAGGTGCGGGGCGAGCTCGCCGGGATCGGCGGCGTCGATGCCCAGCGGCAGCGAAGCGCGCAGCTCCGGGTCCCGCGCGCACAGCGCGGTCAGCGCCTCCACCAGCGCGAACCGGGTGAGCACGTGCACCCCGATCGTCAGGTGCGCGGACACGTCCCCCAGCGCGGTCGCCGCGTGCAGCCAGCCGCGCGGCAGGTACATCGCGTCGCCCGGTTCCAGCACCGCGTCGATGTCCGGTGCGTCGTCGCGGGCGCGGGCGGCGACGGCGCTGGCGTGCCCGTTCCACGGCTGGTCGCGCAGCGGGTCCGGGTGCACCGGCGCGTGCACCGTCCAGTGCTTGCGACCGGCGAGCTGCAGCACGAACACGTCGTGCACGTCGTAGTGCGCGGCGAACCCGCGGGAGGACGGCGGCGTCACGTACGCGTTGGCCTGCACCGGGTGCCCGAGTTCCGCGGCGAGCGCGGTGGTGAGGTCGACGACCCCGGACCAGGTGCGGTGCAACGCTTGCAGCACCACCGTGGCGCCCTCGGCGAACAGCGCGGCGACCCGGTCGTCGCGCACCTGGTCGCCGATCTCCGCGCCCACGCCGCCGGGCCCGGTGAACGAGCCGGAGTCGACGACCTCGCCCTGCTGGGCGAGGCGCAGGAACGGGGTGCGCAGCCCGCGCCGCGACAGCAGTTCGTCGACCCCGTCTAGGTCGAGCACGTCGCGGAACGAGTCCGGGTCGGCGCCGCGCCGCAGCAGCGGTTCGCGGCCCCAGTGCCGCCGGGCGAACGCGGCCACGTCCGGCCCGACGACGCGGGAGAGCGCCGCCGCGGGTGCGGCGGCGTCCTCCACGGGGCTGCTGACCTCAGCGGGCACCGCTGTCGGCTCCGCCGTCGGCGCCCCCGTCGTGCTGCCCGGGCGTGCCGCGGCCCGCCCCCGAATCGGCGGGTCCTTCGGCCGAACCGTCGGCGCCGCCGTCGTGCTGGCCCGGGGTGCCCCGCCCGGCACCGGAGTCGGCGGGTCCTTCGGCGCCCCCGTCGGCTCCGCCGTCCGCGCCGCCGTCGTGCTGGCCGGGCGTGCCGCGCCCGGCGCCCGAATCGGCCGGTCCTTCCGGTCCGCCGCTGCTCGAACTCCTGATGTCATCGTCGTCGAGAGCCACCTGAGCCTCCTCGGTCGTGCGCGGTCACCGCCAGTGCCCCTCCCGCTTACCCGGCGCGGGCGCGAAGTATGCGGTGCCGTCGCGGATCAGGGGACGCGGTGGCCGCGGAAGGTCACCGGCCTGCGGGTCCGGAAGCCGAGCCGCTCGTAGAGCGCGAGCGCCGCGGTGTTGCTGTCGGTGACGTGCAGGAAGGGCCGTTCGCCGCGCGCCCCGATGCGCCCGGTCAGCGCGCCGACCAGCCGGGCCGCGTGCCCGCGCCCGCGTGCTTCGGGAGCGGTGCACACGGCGCTGAGCTCCGTCCAGCCCGGCGGCCGGAGCCGTTCGCCCGCCATCGCGACCAGCACCCCGCCCTCGCGGACGCCCAGGTAGGTGCCGAGCTCGCGGGTGCGCGGCCAGAACGGCCCCGGCTCGGTGCGCGCGACCAGGTCGAGCATCGCGGGCACGTCCGCGGCGCCCAGCTCGACGATCTCGGGGCCGGGTTCGGCGCGCGGTGGCGTGGCCGGGCCGACCAGCTGCCGGGCTTCGAGCGCGAACACCGGTTCCCAGCCGGGCGGCGGCTCCGCTTCGGAGCTGAACATGTCGGCGAGCGCCCCGGAACCGAGCAGCCGCGCCAGGTCGTCCCACGCGGCGGGCCCGGGTTCGGTGAGCGCCGCGAACGTCGTCACCTCCGGCAGGTACGTCGCGGCCGCCCCGCACCACCGAGCCAGGTGCGCGTGCCGCCCGCCCAGCGAGGCCAGCACCGGCTCGTCCAGCACGTCATCCACCGCTCGCACCTCCCTCGTCGTCCTCCGGCTCAGCGCTGTTCCGCGGTGTGCCAGTAGCCGAACACGGCGCTCAGGTGGCTCGCCATGGCGGCGCGCGCCGCGTCGGCGTCGTGGGCGGTGATGGCGTCGACGATGGCCTGGTGCGAGTCGCAGGCCTCCCGGTGGGCGGCGCGCAGGACGAGGTTGTGCTCGCGCACCCGGATCAGCCCGCCGCGCAGCGAGGCCAGCAGCAGGCTGAAGATCTCGTTGCCCGCCATGACGCTGACCAGCCGGTGGAACTCGAAGTCGGCGGCGACGGCGCGCGCCACGTCCTCGCCGCTGGCGCGCAGCTCGTCGTTGGCGGCGCTGAGCAGGCGGGCGGTCTCCGCGTCGCCGCGTTCGGCGGCGGCGCCCGCGGCGTGCACCTCGATGACCTCGCGGACCTCGTGGATGGAGCGGTAGTCGAGGTCGTTGTCCCGCAGGTACAGGAACAGCGTTTCCTGCGCGCGTTCCGGCGCGACCGCGGTGACGCGCAGCCCGCTGCCGCCGCGGGAGGCGATCAGGCCGCGGCCGGTCAGGTTGCTCATGGCCTCGCGCAGCGCGGTGCGGGAGACGCCGTACTCGGCGGCGAGGTCGCGTTCGGCGGGCAGCCGGTCGCCGGGCCGCAGCCGGCCGTCCAGGATGCGCCGCAGCAGCCCCGCCACCACCTCGTCCGAGCGGCGGATCTCGCCGGGTGCGGTGTCCTCGGCCACTGGTCGTGCTCCTTCCCGCGGATGTCGCGTGCTCGCCGATCCTAGAGATCGACGGGGGTATGGACATCGGGCACACCGGCTTGCTACAAAGCGGTCATACCAATTGGTCGACCAAGGAGGTTCCGGTGTTCGCCACCGCGCACGAGGCCACCCGTGGCTGAGCCGCCCACCCCCGCGGGTCCGATCGATCACGTCGCCCTGATCACCGGCGACGCCGACCGCACCGCCCGCTGGTACGTCGAGCACCTCGGCCTGCGCGTCGTCCACGACGAGTTCGTGGCCGCGGTCGGGGTCCGGCTCGTCTGGCTCTACCCGCAGGGCTGCGCGCCCGGAGGCACCGCCGCCGGGCTGCAGCTGCTCGAACCGCACCGCCCCGGACCGCCGCTGACCCACCTGCGGGAACGCGGCGAAGGACTGCACCACGTCTGCTTCGCCGTCGCCGACCTCGGCGCGGCGCTGCGCTCGGCGGGGCAGCCGGCGGAGGACGAGTTCACCGGGGGATACGGGCTGCCGTGCGCCTTCCTCGCCGAATCCGCGGGCGGGGAACTCGTCGAACTCGTCCAACGGCCGGCCTGACCCGCACGACCTTTCGCAACGTCGCAAAGGAATGGACAGCAGCATGGAACCGGACAACGCGCGCTCCCGCGCAGGTGCGCCGTGATCGGCGCGCAGGCCGCGGCGGCGGCACCGCTCACCGGGCACGACATCCGCCTCATGGTCGTGCTGCTCGGCGGCATCGTCTTCGTCGCGGTCGCCGTCAGCGCGCTCAAACTGCACCCGGTGCTGGCGCTGCTCAGCGGTGGGGTGCTGGTGGGCCTGGCCGCCGGGCTCGGCGTCACCGGCACCGTCGAAGGGCTCACCACCGGCATCGGCAAGACCCTCGGCGAGACGGGCGTGCTGATCGCGCTCGGCGCCATGTTCGGCGCGGTGCTGTCCGAATCCGGCGCCGCCGCGCGCATCGTGCAGACCCTGACCGGCGGGGTGGGCGTGCGGCGGCTGCCGTGGGTGGTGCTCGCCGCGTCCGTCCTCATCGGACTCCCGATGTTCTTCGAAGTCGGGTTCGTGACGCTGATCCCGGTGGTGCTGCTGCTCGCCCGGCGCACCGGCATCGAGCTCACGCTGCTCGCGTTCCCGCTGCTGGCCGGGCTGGACGCGGCGCAGTGCCTGCTGCCGCCGCACCCCGGCCCGGTCGGCGCGGCCGGGGCGCTCGGGTCGAGCATCGGACTGGTGCTGGTGCTCGGGCTGGTCGTCGCCGCACCCGCGGTGCTGCTCACCGGGCCGTGGCTCGGGCGGTTGATGCGGCGCTGGGTGCAGGCGCGCCCGCCCGCCGGACTGGAGCGGTTGTTCGCCGCCGACGGCGCCGACGTGCCGCGCCCGCCGGGACGCGCCCGCAGCTTCGCGGTGATCCTGCTGCCGGTGGTGCTCATGCTCGGCAAGGCCGCCACCGACCTGTTCTGGACCGACGGCACCGGGGCGCTGCACGCCGTGGTCGAGCTCGCCGGGGAACCCGCGGTCGCCCTGCTGATCTCGGTGCTGGTCGCGATCGTCGTGCTGGGTGGGCTGTCCGGCACCCCGCGCGAGGTGCGCGAGCGGTGGGTCGGCTCGTCGCTGGCGCCGATCGCCGGGATCACGTTCATCGTCGGCGCGGCGGGCGGGTTCAGCCGCGTCATCGTCGATTCCGGCACCGCGGACGCGGTGCTGGACCTGGCCGCCGGGGCCGGGGTGCCGACGCTGCTGCTGACCTTCGGGATCGCCGCGATCCTCGTCGCCGCGCTGGGTTCCGCCACGGTGGCGGGCGTGACGGCGGCGACGCTGGTGGCGCCGAGCGTCGGCGCGCTCGACCCGGTGCACCTCGCGCTGCTGGTGCTGGCCGCGGGTGCGGGATCCTCGTTCCTGCTGCACGTCAACAGCGCCGGTTTCTGGCTCAGCAAGGAGTACTTCGGCCTGACCGTCGGCCAGAACCTGCGGGTGTGGACGCTGAGCCACACCGTGCTGTCGGTGACCTCGATGGCCGGGGTGAGCCTGCTGTGGGTCCTGCTGTGAGACACCGAATTCGCTGCTACCGAAGGGGAATCGCATGACCACCTACCGGATCGCCGTGCTCGGCGGCGACGGGATCGGACCCGAGACCACCGCCGAGGCGCTCAAGGTCGCCGAGGCCGCCGCCGAACTCGGCGGGCTGGGGCTGGACTTCGAGGAGCTCGACGCGAGCGCCGCGCGCTGGCAGCGCACCGGGGTCGCCATGCCCGACGAGCAGTACGCGGCCTGCGCCGCCGCGGACGCCATCTACCTGGGCGCCATCGGCCTGCCCGAGGCGCGCCACCCGGACGGCCGCGAGGTCAACGGCGACGTCATCTTCCGGCTGCGCTTCGGCCTCGACCTGTACGCCGGCATCCGCCCGGTGCACTCGATCCCGGCGCTGCCGCAGCCGCTGACCCGCGGTGACGGCATCGACTACGTGGTGGTGCGGGAGAACGTCGAAGGCCTCTACGCCTCCCGCGAAGGCGGGACGAACGTGCGCGGCGAGGTCGCCACCGACACCATCGTGATCACCCGGCGGGGCACCGAGAAGGTGGTGCGCCAGGCCTTCGAGCTCGCCCGCTCCCGGCACGCCGCGAACCCGGCGCGCCCGGCGAAGGTGACCTGCGTGGACAAGGCGAACGTGCTGTCCAGCTACGCGTTCTTCCGCGAGGTCTTCGACTCGGTCGCCGACGGGTACCCGGACGTGCAGCGCGATTACGCCTACGTGGACGCGATGACGGCCTACCAGGTGCAGCGCCCGCAGTCGCTGGACGTGCTGGTCGCCGAGAACATGTTCGGCGACATCATCTCCGACCTCGCCGCCGCCACCGTCGGCGGTCTCGGGCTCTCCGGCAGCGGCGATGTGGGCGACGAGCACGGCCTGTTCCAGTCCTCGCACGGTTCCGCGCCGGACATCGCCGGGCAGGGCATCGCGAACCCGGTCGCCGCGGTGCTCTCGGCCGGGCTGATGCTCGACTGGCTGGGGCGCCGCCGCGAGGACCAGGGCGCCGTGCGGGCCGGTGCGCTGATCGAACGCGCCGTGGACGCGGCGCTGCAGAACCCGGCCGGGCGCACCCCCGACCTCGGCGGCACGGCCTCCACCGCGCAGGTCGGGGACGCGATCGTGCGGGAGCTGACGGGGTTGGAGTCCTGAAATGGCGATCTCGCAGGATCGGTTGCTCGCCGACGCTCCCGAACCGCGGGACGTCCCGGCCGCCGAGCTGACCGCGGCCGTCGCGGCCGGCCGCCGGGTGGTGGTGCTCGACGACGACCCGACCGGCACGCAGAGCATCCGGGACCTGCCGGTGCTCACCGGCTGGACCCGCGAGGACCTGGAGTGGGCGTTCGCGCAGGACACCCCGGGCTTCTTCGTGCTCACCAACACGCGCAGCCTCGCCCCGCCGGACGCGGCCCGGACCAACCGGGAGATCGCGCGCGCCGCCCTCGACGTCGCCCGGGAGCTCGGCGTCGACTGCGCCTTCGCCAGTCGCGGGGATTCGACGCTGCGCGGGCACTTCCCGCTGGAGACCGACGTCCTCGCCGCCGAGAGCGCGGCCGCCGGGGCGGACGTGGACGGTGTGCTGCTGGTGCCCGCCCTGATCGAACCCGGGCGGATCACGGTGGACGCGGTGCACTGGATGCGCACCGCGGACGGGATGGTGCCGGTCGGCGAGACGGAGTTCGCCCGCGACCGCACCTTCGGCTACCGCAGCTCCGACCTGCGGGACTGGGTCGAGGAGAAGACCGGCGGCCGGGTCCCGCGGGACTCGGTGGTGACCGTGCCGCTGGCCGAGCTGCGCACCGGCGGCCCGGAGGCCGTCGCCCGGATCCTCGGCGGCAGCACCGGGGGCCTGCCGGTCGTCGCCGACGCCGCCGCCGACGAGGACCTGCGGGTGCTCGTCGCCGGGCTGCTGCGCGCCGAAGCGGACGGCAAGCGGTTCGTCTACCGCACCGGGCCGTCGTTCGTGCGGGCGCGCACCGGCCAGCGCGCGCACCCGCCCGCGGACCCGGCGGACCTGCGCGCCACCGAGCCGGGCCCGGACGATCCGCGGGAGCGGTCGAGCCGCGGGCTGGTGGTCGTCGGTTCGCACGTCGGCCTCACCACTCGCCAGCTCGCCGCGCTGCACGCCGACGGCCGCACCACCGAGGCCGAGCTCGACGTCGCCCGGGTGCTCGACCCGGTGGCCTGCGCCGAGCACATCGCGCAGCTGACGGCCCGCGTCGTCGCGCTGCTGCGCGCCGGGGCCGCCGAGGACGTCGTGCTGCGCACCAGCCGCGAGCTGGTCGGCGGGCGCGATGCCGAGCACAGCCTGGAGATCGCCCGCACCGTCAGCGCCGCCCTGGTCGCGGTGGTGCGGTCGGTTCTTGCCGAGGTCCGGCCCGCGTTCGTGCTGGCGAAGGGCGGCATCACCTCCTCGGACGTGACCACCGGTGGTCTCGGCATCCGTCGGGCGTGGTCCCGCGGCACGCTGCTGCCCGGCACCGCCTCGATCTGGGAACCGGTGTCCGGCCCGGCGACCGGCGTGCCCTACGGCGTGTTCGCCGGGAACGTCGGCGACGAGCACGGGCTGCGCGACGCGGTCCGCAGGCTCCGGGAAGCCGCGTGCTGAGCCGCGGGACCGGTGCGCTGCGCGCCGCCGCCGACGGCGGGTGGGCGCTCGGCGCGTTCGCCACCTACAACCTGGAGCAGGTGCAGGCCGTGGTGCGGGCGGGGGAGCGGACCGGGTCGCCGGTGCTGCTGCTGGCGGGAGCGAGCCACTTCCGGCACGCGGGCCGGTTGCTGGCGACCGTCGCGCTGGCGGCCGCCGCGGACACCGGCGCGGAGGTCGGCGTCCACCTCGACCACGGGCGGGACCTGGCCGAACTGCGCTGGTGCGCCGAACTCGGCTATTCCTCGCTGATGTACGACGGTTCGCACGACCCGTACGAGGACAACGTGGCGGCGACCGCCGAAGCCGTCCGCATCGCCCACGACCACGGCGCCTGGCTGGAAGGGGAGCTGGGCGCGCTCGCCGGGGACGAGGACGTCTCCACCGGCGCGCGGTCCGCGGCGATGACCTCGCCGGAGCAGGCCGCGGACTTCGTCGGCCGCACCGGGGTGGACGCGCTGGCGGTCGCCGTCGGCAACGTGCACGGGTTCTCCCTGGACGCGCGGCTGGACCTGGACCGGCTGCGCGCCATCCGGTCCGCGGTGCCGGTGCCGCTGGTGCTGCACGGCGCGAGCGGGCTGCCCGCCGAGCAGATCCGGGGCGCCATCGACGCCGGCGTAGCGAAGATCAACGTGAACGCGGAGCTGCGCCGCGCCCACCTGGAAGCCGTCGCCGCGGCGTTGCCCGCGGCACTGCCCGGATCGGACGCGGTCGCCGTCTGGCGGGCCGGTCGGGACGCGGTGGAGGAACGGGCGGTGGCCGCGATCCGCTCCTTCGGGCCGCGGTGACCGGAACTCGCCGCGCGGGCGGGTGATCGGCCGTCGACGGCCGACACCCGTTCAGCCGCGCGGGGCTCCCGGGACGGCGAGCCGGTCGCCGTCGACGAGCGTGCCCGCCTGCTTGACGTGCCGGAGGAACGGCGAGACCTCCAGGTCCTGCACGCCCGGCAGCGCGCCGATGCGGTCGGTGGTGAACTCGAAGAGGTCGTCGAAGGTCCGGCAGTGCGCCACCGCGTGCAGGTTGTGCGGCCCGGACACGGCCGCGGCGAACCCGACCTCCGGTTCCCGCGCCAGCGCCCGCCCCACGTCCCTGACCGCCGACGGGTGCACCCGCAGCCACAGGTTCGCCCGCGCGTGCAGGCCGAGCGCGGCCGCCGCGATCTCCACGTCGACGTGCACGACCCGCCGCTCCACCAGCGCGTGCAGACGGCGGGCCGCGCGTCCCGGGGTGAGGTCCGCGGCCGCCGCCAGCTCCACGAAACCGGCCCGGCCGTCCGCCGCCAGCGCGGCCAGCAGCCGTTCGTCCGAAGTGGACAACTCGACCGGATCCGCCGCACCGGCGCGGGTTTCCGCGAACGGGTTCCCCGTGGAGCCGAGCGCCGCCTCCTCCCGCCCGGTCAGCACCCCGCGCAGCGCCGCCCAGTAGTGCCCGCGGCCGCCGACGAACTGCCGCAGCATCGCCGCCGGGCGGATGTCGAGCACCGCCGCCGTGCGCGGGAGCCGGCGGCCCAGCAGGTCCTCGCGCTGTTCCCGGGTCCGGGACCGCACCGCGCAGGTCACCTCGGCACCGGCGGCGCCCAGCGCCACCCAGCTCACGTCGTCCCGCTTCGCGAGCGCCTCGGCGATCGCCGCCGCGCTGCCCGGGCGGCAGCGCAACCGCACCAGCCACCGGGTCTGCCCCAGCGCACCCGGATCGACGATGCCCGCCACGCGCAGCACGCCCTCGCTGCGCAGCCGGTGGTAGCGGCGGCGCACCGCCCCCTCCGAGGCGCCGAGCGCCGCCGCGATCGACGCGAACGAGGCGCGCGGGCCGATCTGCAGCGCGCGCAGCAGACGCACGTCTTCGGGGCTCATGTCGGCGGATTCGCTCACCACGGGTGCCGTCATGAGCGGAATCCTACGAATCCGGCCGTGGCGCGTGCCTGCGGGCCGAGCCGGGCGCAGGCTCGGCGGCATGGATTCACCACGAGACGGAGGACCGACCGCGCTCATCGCAGGCGCCTCCCGCGGCCTCGGATGCGCGCTGGCCGCCGAACTGCTCGACCGGGGGTGGCACGTCATCGGCACCGTCCGGGACACCACCGCCCGCACCCCGCTGCACGAACTCGCCGAGCGCTCCGACGGGCGGGTGCGGGTGGAACGGCTCGACGTCACCGAACCCGAGCGGCTGCCCGACCTGCACGACCGGCTCGCCGGGACCCGGCTCGACGTGCTGTTCGTCAACGCGGGCACCACCGACGACGGGCGCACCCCGATCGGCCGGGTCCGCACCGCCGACTTCGTCGACGTGATGGTGACGAACGCGCTCGGCCCCGCCCGGGTGCTCGACGCGCTCGCCGACCTCGTCGCCCCGGACGGGCTCGTCGGTGCGATGTCCTCCGGGCAGGGCAGCATCGCGAACGCCACCACCGGATCCCGCGAGCTGTACCGGGGCAGCAAGGCCGCCCTGAACATGTTCGTGCGCGGTCTCGCCGCCAGGGACCCGGCATCGCGGCGGGCGTTCCTGCTGCTCGCGCCCGGCTGGATCAGCACCGCGCTCGGCGGGCCCGACGCGCCCTACACCGTCGAGGAGAGCGCGCCGCTGCTGGTGGACGTGCTCCTGTCCAGATTGGGCGAACCGGGTATCGCCTACCTGGACCGCTTCGGGAAGACCGTGCCGTGGTGACCGGCGGGGGAACCGTGATCGCGGTCGAGGAGCACTGGGACCTGCCCGCCGCGACCGCCGCGCTGCGGGCGCGGCCCGCGGGCCTGCGCGACGACGCGCTGGCGCTGAGCGAGCACGGCGACCTCGCGGCGCGCCTGGAAGACCTCGGCGAGGCGCGGATCGCGGACATGGACGCGCGGGGCATCGACGTGCAGGTGCTGTCCCCGGCGAACCCGCCCGGCACCGGCGCGCTGCCCGCGGCGGCGGCCGTTCCGCTGTGCCGCGACGCGAACGACGTCGCCGCCGACGCGGTGCGCAGGCATCCCACCCGGTTCCGCGCCTTCGCGACGCTGCCCGTGGTCGCCCCCGCGGCCGCCGCCGCGGAACTGCGTCGCGCCGCGGGATCGGGTCTCGTCGGCGCGGTGGTGCACGGCCGTGCCGGGGACGTGCCGCTCGACGACCCGCGGCACGACGAGCTGTTCGCCACCGCCGAAGAACTGGGGCTGCCGCTGTTCCTGCACCCCGGGCCGCCCCCGCGCGACGTGCGCGCAGTCGCGTGCGCCGGGCTCGGGGACGCCGTCGGGCTCGGCCTGGCCACCTACGGGTGGGGTTGGCACGTGGACGCGGGGACCGCGGCGCTGCGGCTGGTGCTGCGCGGCACCTTCGACCGGTTCCCCGGGCTGCGGATCGTGCTCGGGCACTGGGGCGAGCTGCTGCCGTTCTGGCTCAGCCGCGCCGATTCGCTGTCCGCCGCGGCCGGACTGCCGCGACCGGTCTCCGAGTACGTCCGGGAGCACTTCCACCTCACCTGCTCCGGGATGCTCGAACCCGCGCTGCTGCGGCACGTCCTCGAAGTGACCACAGTGGACGGATTGTTGTTCTCCACCGACTACCCGTTCCAGCGGCCCACCGCCGCGCAGATCGGGCGCTTCTTCGACGAGTTCACCGACGAGGAGGACCGGCACCGGTTCTGCGCGGGCAACGCGGCGGCGCTCCTCGGCCTCGGCGAGCTCGTCAGCGGAACGCCTCGAAGGCGAGGGCCGTGACGGCGCCGTAGGCGAGGTGCGGGACCAGGTCCATCGCCCAGCTCTGCGCGGTCCACTCGCGCGGGTCGGTCACGCCGAGCACCGCCATCGGCGCGGTGCTGCCCGCGTTCGCCGCGAGGCCCACGGCGACCGCCATCAGCGGCAGCGGCGCGCGCGGCCAGATCGCCCGAGCCCAGCCGTAGGCGGCGCCCACCCCCAGTCCGGCGCCGATGCCGAGCAGCGCGCCGATCCCGGAGCGGCGATTGCGCACCGCCGACTCACCGCCGGGCAACGCGCCCAGGTGGTGCTCGGCCTCCTGCACCGTCCGCTCCGGGCTGCTGCTGCTCGGCCGGGCGCGCACCGCCATGTCCAGGTAGGTCGTCGTGTTCAACGCGGTCGTCCCGGCCGCTCCGGCCAACGCGCCGCGAACCAGCTGGTGCACCACCGGAACCTCCTGCCGTGGCCGTGGATTCGTGCTGGCGGGGCGTTCCCGCCGCGGTATCGACCTCTGCGGCGGGCCCCCCGCAGTGGAACCGCCGTCCGCGCGAGGACGACCATCCCGAACCCGCGGCGGTGCCGGTGCCCCGCGCGGGTCAACTGTTCCGGTGCTGACGAGTGCGGAGCCGCAGGCGCGACCGCCACCTCCCGACTGCCCGTGGCGGGGCATCGGCAAACGGTCGGTCAGAGCGCGGCGGCGACCCGGGCGGCGGCGCGTTCCAGGGCGAGCTGCGCGGACGGGGCGGGCGCGCCGGGCGTGCGCGGGCGGGGACCGAACAGCACGAGCGCCGCGGTCACCTGCCGGTCCTCGACCACCGGCACCGCGATCGCGCGGATCGACGGATCGGCCAGGCCGTCGCTGCGGGCCAGCCGGGCGCGCTCGATCGCCGGGCGTTCCCGCTCGAACGCGGCCACCGCCTCCGGGTCGTCCGCGGCCACCGCGCGCAGCACCGACGCGCGCTCGGCGTCCCCGGCGAACGCCAGCAGCAGCCGTCCGGCCGCGGTGCGCAGCGCGGGGCGCGGCCGGTGCTCGTCGGCGACGGCCTGCAGCCGCGCGGGCGCGCGCGGACCGGCGTGGTCCAGGTAGAGCACCTCGCCGCCCACCAGCACCGCCGACGCCACCGGGGCGCGAGCGAGGCGGCTCAGCTCCTCCAGCCGGTCGTGCTCGACGGGCGACGGTGGCCCCGACCCGGCGAGCAGCCCCAGCACCTGCAACCGCCTGCCCAGCACGTGGCCGCGGCCGACCAGACGCAGGTACCCGCGGGCGCGCAGCTCGCGCAGCACGTCGGCCGCGGTGCTGCGGGGCAGGCCGAGGGACCGGGAGATCTCGGTGAGCGTCGGCGGCTCGGTCGAGCGCGCGACCAGGTCCAGGACCCGGTCCACGCGCTCCACGCCGCGGTGCGCATGGGCGTCCGGCACGCGGCTAAGGGTATCCGGATATCCGCACCCGCTCCGGATATCCGCAGTCCGCCGCCGCGTCGGCCCGCGGACCGCATCCTCGGACCATGACCTGGATGCAGCCCACCGCGATCGCGGACGACCTGGCGCGGACCTTGGCGGGTGGCGAGCCGCGCACCGCCTCCATCACCTCGATCACCGGCTCCGACCCGATCGGCCCCTCGGTGCACCGGCTCGCCGATTCCGCCGCGGCCGCGATCGTGGCGTTCGGGCGAGAGGTGGCCGCCGCCGACGAGGACCGCGGCGCGCCGCCGCAGCAGGTCACCACGACCGCGGCCGGCGCGTTCGACCAGCTGCGCGCGCCGTTCCTGGCGACCGTCAACGGGGTGCGGCCGCACCTGCTCAGCGACGACCCGGGACTGCTCGGGCTGAACGACTTCTACCCGGCGCGGAACGGCTGGACGTTCCTGCTCTCCACCTACCCGCACCTGCGCGAGGCGGTGTGCGCGGTGCTGGACTGCCCGCCGACCGCGGCCGCGATCACCGCCGCGACCCGGCGGTGGAGCGCGCTCGAACTGGAGGGAGCCGTCGTCCGCGCGGGCGGGGTCGCGGCCGCCGTCCGCACCGAGCAGGAGTGGCGCGCCCACCCGGTCGGCGCGCACCTGGCGGGTCGGCCCGTGGTGGAGGTGACCCGCATCGCCGACGCCGAGCCGCGCCCGCTGCCGCCGCGCCGGGACACCGCGGACTGGTCCCCGCTGGCCGGGCTGCGGGTGCTGGACGACACCCACGTGATCGCCGGGCCGGTCGCCGCGCGGTTGCTGGCCACGTTCGGCGCGGAGGTGCTGCACACCTCCCGGCCGGACCGGGGCGACTCGATCGGGATGCTGGCGCTCACCGGCGGCGGGAAGCGCAACGCGTACCTGGACCTGCGCGATCCCGGCCAGGCCGCCGCGTTCGACGCGCTGGCCGGCGAATCGGACGTGTTCGTCTCGGCCTACCGGGGACTGGAGCGCCGCGGTTTCGGTGCGGCGGAGCTCGCCGAACGGCATCCGGGGATCGTCGCCACCGAGGTGCACTGCTGGGGCCCGGACGGGCCGTGGGCCGCGCGCGGCGGGTTCGACCAGCTGGCGTGCGCCGCCACCGGTTTCGCGCTGGACGAGGGCGCGGTCCGGGACCTCGCCGCCGGGCGGGGCCCGAGCGGTGCGCCCGCGCTGCCGCCGACGCACCTGCTCAACGACTACCTCGCCGCCTACCTGGCGGCGGCGGGCACCGTGGCCGCGGTGCGCCGCCGGGCCGTCGAGGGCGGTTCGTGGCGGGTGCGGGTGAACCTCGCCCGGGTGTGCACCTGGGTGCGGGAGCTGGGCCGGTTCGACGCCGCGGACGTCGCCGCGCTGCCGCTGCCGGAGCCCGCGATCGGGCTGAGCACCCGCACCGGGCCGCTGGGCACCTCGGTGGAGCCCGCGAGCCCGCTCGGCTTCTCCGCGCACCCGACGCCGCAAGCCGGTCCCGCGACGCTGCTCGGCACCGCGGCGCCCGCCTTCACGGCCTGATCGTCCGGGTCACCGACCGGCGGTGATGCCGGTGAGCACGAAGTCCAGGCCGTCGAGGAACTGCCGCCGGTCGTCGTGGCCGCGCAGCTGGTCGGCGACCGCCCGCGCGAACGGGAAGTGGTCCGGGTCCAGCGCCTCCCACGAGCTCGACACCGAATCGAGGAACTCGTCCCGGTCCACCTCGTGGTCGGCGGCCACCGCGTTCGCCGCGTTCTGCCCGGCCGCGCCGAGCACGTAGTGCACCAGTGCCGAGGTGGCGGTGAACCAGCCGGATTCGGGGACGCCGAGCGCGCGGACCCGCCTGCCGAAGCTGTCGTAGATCCGCGGGGTGACGGCTCCGCGCGGATTCCGGGAGAGCTCCGCGGTCAGCTGCGCGGCGAGCCACGGGTGCTCGTCGATCGCGTCGAACAGCCCGAGCGAGACCTCCCGCACCTGCTCCCGTGGCGTGGCCGCGGTGGTGCCGGTGGCGAGAGCGGTGGTGACGACCGCCTCGGTGGCGGCGGCGAGCAGCGCGTCCTTGTTCGGCACGTGCCAGTAGATCGCGCCGGGTCCGGTGGCGAGGCGCTCGGTCAGGGCCTTGAACGTCAGCCCGCGCTCACCGGCGGAGTCCAGCAGCGTGACGGCGGTCTCGACGATGCGTTCCCTGGTGAGCCCGTCGGTGCGCCGCTGCGACCGCTGTTCCCGTGTGGCCATGCCGCCATCTTGACACATCTGGAATGCCGCTCCATATTGGAATGGCATTCCAGAGCGTTCGAGAGTCCGGAGGAACCGCCATGCGCCACCCCGTCACGATCATCGGAGCAGGACTCGGCGGCCTCGTGCTCGCCCGCGTGCTGCACGTCCACGACATCCCCGCCGTCGTCTGCGAAGCCGAACCGTCCCCGGACTCGCGGCCGCAGGGCGGCATGCTCGACATCCACGAGCACAACGGCCAGCCCGCGCTCGCCGCCGCCGGACTGCTCGACCGGTTCCGGGAGCTCGTGCTGCCCGGGCGCCAGGCCATGCGGCTGCTCGCCCAGGACGGCGCGGTGCTGCTCGACGAACCCGACGACGGCACCGGGGGGCGGCCCGAAGTGCAGCGCGGCGAACTGCGGCGGCTGCTGCTCGACTCGCTCCCGGTGGGCACCGTCCGCTGGGGGAGCAAGGTCACCGCCACCCGCGCCCTCGGCGACGGCCGCCACGAGGTCGAGTTCGCCGACGGCGGCGGCCTGACCACCGACCTGCTGGTCGGCGCGGACGGCGCCTGGTCGAAGGTGCGGCCGCTGCTGTCCGGCGCCGAACCCCGCTACACCGGCCGGTCCTTCGTCGAGACCTACCTCTACGACGCCGACACCCGGCACCCGGCGGCCGCCAAGGCCGTCGGCGGCGGAGCGATGCTGGCGCTCGCGCCCGGCAAGGGCGTCCAAGCCCACCGGGAGAAGGGCGACACCTTGCACACCTACGTGGCGCTGGAGCACCCGCGCGACTGGTTCGCCGCCATCGACTTCACCGACGCCGACGCGGCCGCGGCGCGCATCGCCGCCGAATTCCCCGGCTGGGCGCCGGAACTCACCGCGCTCATCACCGAATCCGACACCGCGCCCGTGCTGCGGCCGCTGCACGAACTGCCGATCGGGCACCGGTGGGAGCGGGTGCCCGGTGTGACGCTGCTCGGCGACGCCGCGCACCTCGCCGCCCCGAACGGGGAGGGCGCGAACCTGGCGATGCTCGACGGGGCCGAACTCGGCGCGGCCCTCGCCGCGCACCCCGGCGACGTCGAGACCGCGCTCGCCGAGCACGAGCGGGCCATGTTCGCCCGCGGCGCCGAAGCGGCCGCCGACGGAGCCGAGGCCTACCGGCTCATGTTCGGCCCCGACGCGCCGCACGCCATGGTCGCCTTCTTCGCCGCAGCAGGGCAGGAATGACCGCACCGTCCTAACCGGACGGTCGGGTGAGCGGGACCGGCCGGTAACCTTCGCGGCGTGGTGACCAAGCGGGACCCGGACCGCGAACCGACGCCGACCGAGCGGGTCCGGCGCGAGCAGCTGATCGACGTGACGATCGACCTCATCGCGGCGAACGGCCACCAGGGCACCTCCCTGGCCGGCATCGCAGCGGCCGCCGGCATCACCAAAGCCGCCGTGCTGTACCACTTCACCGCCAAGGACGCCCTGGTGCGAGCCGCGCACGAGACCGTGCTCGCCGCCCTCGACCGCGAGGTCGCCGCTGCCGTGGACGCTGCGGGCGCGGCCGACGGACCGGCCGCCTACGTCCGCGCCACCCTCGGCCACCTGCGGGACCACCCGCGGCACGCGCGGCTGGTCGTCGAAGCGGACGGCATCGGCGGCGCCGAACGCACCCCGCGCGAACGCTGGACCCCGCTCGCGGGCATCGTCGCCGCGGCCGCCCGCGCCCGCGGCACCGCTGTCGACGCCCGCACCGCCGCCATCGCGCTCGGCGGTGCCATCGACGCCATCCTCACCGAACGCCTGCACGCCCCCGACTACGACACCACCGAAGCAGCAGAGCAACTAGCAGGAATGATCCGAGCAGTCTTGGACTGCTGAGAGGGCTTGTCCTGCTCGTTTTGGCGGGGGAGTGGGTGGCGGAACCTCAGCGGTTTCCTCGCTGCGGGATCGTTTTCACCGGTGGCTCCGCCACAGGAGAAAACGCTGTCCTCGCGAGGAAACCGCTGAGAACCCGCGGCGGTGCGAGTTGCTTTGGTGGTCGCTGCTCAGCGGCTGCGCCGCTGACAGGAAAAGGACACGGGCCGCCGCACGCGGGGCCAAGTTCCTGTTCGCCGTCGGGTTCTTTCGCTCGTCGGTGGCGGGAGGACCTAGGTCGTGCCGCCTGCTCGCTGCCGGGGTCAAGGGCGGTAGGGGCGGGACAGGGCGGTTTCGATCGTCGTGGCCGCGGTGCGGAGGCGGTGCACCGAGTCCTGGATCCGGCCGACGAGCCGCGAGGTGGGGCCGGAGATGTTGACGGCCGCGACCAGCGCTCCCGAGTGGTCCCGCACCGGAACGCCCACCGAGGTGAGGCCGATCTCGACCTCCTCGCCGGCCACCGCGTACCCGCTCTCGCGTTCGGCCCGCAGCCGCTCCAGGAGTTCCGGGAGATCGCGGGGCGCGGCGGTGCCGGAGATCGGCGTCCGCAGGTCCTGCTCGGTGAGCGCGTCGACGAGGTCGTCGTCGGAGTCGAACAGCAGCGCCCGCCCGGAAGCGGTGCAGTGCATCGGGGAGCTCCGCCCCACCCAGCCACCGGCGCGCAGCGACTGGTTCGACTCCTCGCGCAGCACGGTGAACGACCGGTTGCCGCGCTGCACGGACAGCAGCGCCACCTCGCCGGTGCGCGCGACGATGCCGCGCAGCGCGGGCCGGGCGGCGCGCAGCAGCGCGGCGTCCCCGGCGCTGGAGGCGAGCACCAGCAGCGTCCAGCCCAACCGGTAGCGCCTCGTCTGCGGATCCTGCTCGACGAGCCCGCCGCGCTCCAGCGATTTCAGCATCCGGGAGACCTGGCTGCGTTCCCGTCCGACGGCGCGTGCGAGATCGCTCACGCCGTGGTCGTTCCCGGCCCCGCCCGCGCCGAAGGCGAGCAGCAGGGCGGCGACGCGTTCCGCTCCGGTGTCCATCCCCGGAGTCTGCCACCTGTTGTGGCAGCGACAACACCGTGACCGCGGTTCTCGGCGAAGTACCAGTACAGCTGCTCGCAGTCGTTGTCGGGACAGCAACATCGATGGACCGTTCGGGTGGCCGGGCTTAGCGTGACCGCGCTGCGAGCGACCAGTTCGCCCTCGACGAGGAGAGTGAGACGGCCGATGACCGCCGACGCGGGAACCACCACCACCGGGGACCGGCTCTACGGGCCCCAGACCGAGCTGGGAGTGCGCAACTTCCCGCCGCTCGGCCGCACCTTCGGCGACCTGGCGCCGTTCGTGCGCCACTACGCGCGGGTCAAGCTCGCC
Source organism: Saccharopolyspora sp. MMCC62 (assembly GCF_057736575.1). Taxonomy (NCBI): domain Bacteria; kingdom Bacillati; phylum Actinomycetota; class Actinomycetes; order Pseudonocardiales; family Pseudonocardiaceae; genus Saccharopolyspora; species Saccharopolyspora sp. MMCC62. The sequence continues at coordinate 98,749 of NZ_JBYKCM010000006.1, forward strand.
GCCGCCCGCGCCAACCTCGCCGCGGGCGTGCTCGACGAGGCCCGGTGCGCGGCCATCGGCACCGCCTGCCAGGAGATCATCGCGGGGGAGCACGCCGACCAGTTCCCGACCCCGCTGGTGCACGGCGGCGGCGGGACCACCGCGAACATGAACGCCAACGAGGTGATCGCGGCCAGGGCGAGCGCGATCGCCGGGCTGCCGGTGCACCCGAACGACCACGTCAACGCCTCGCAGTCCACCAACGACACCTATCCGACGGCGATGGCGCTGACCATCCTGGAACTGGTCGCGGAACCCGTCGCTGCGCTGCGCGAACTCGCCGCCGCGTTCCGGCGCAAGGCCGCCGAGTTCGACGAGACCCCGCACCTCGGCCGCACCTGCTTGCAGGACGCGGTGCGCCTCACCGCCGGGGACACCCACCGCGCCCACGCGGCCGCCGTCGACCGCGTCGCGACCGGGCTGGAGAACTCCGCCGCGGGCCTGCACGCCGTGCCGATCGGGGCCACCGCGGTCGGCACCGGCATCGGCGCCCCCGACGGGTTCGGCCAGCGGTGCGCCGCGGAACTCGCCGAGCTCACCGGACGCCCGATCACCGCCGCCGCGGACCGCTTCGACGCGCTCGCGCACTTCGACCCGTACGCCGAGATCGCCGCGGCCGGGACCCGCGCGGCCCTCACCACCGCGAAGATCGCCGCCGACATCCGGCTGCTGTCCTCCGGCCCGCGCGGCGGGTTCGGCGACCTCACCATCCCGGCCGTGCAGGCCGGATCGTCGATCATGCCCGCCAAGGTCAACCCGGTGGTCCCCGAATACGTGATGCAGCTCAGCTACCGGGTGCGCGGCCACGGGCACGCGGTCGAATGCGCCGTCGCCGCGGGGGAACTGGAGCTCAACGTGATGGAGCCGGTGGTGCTCGACGCGCTCACCGGCACCTTCGACGACCTCACCGCCGCCGCCACCACCTTCGCCCGCCGCTGCGTCGACGGTCTGGCCTGGGACGGCCCGCACCGGGAGCGGAACCTGACCGGCGCGCTGGACCGCTGGGTCGAGCTGTCCGCCGCCGAAGGCTACGAGACCGCCACCGGTCGGCTCCGCGACGGCGGAGGTGACGCATGAGCACCACCACCTGCGCCTACGAAGACGCGCCGCTGACCCGCTTCCACCTCCGGGTGGCCGTGTCCGGCACCGGCGGGCAGTTCAGCGACGGGTTCATCCTCGGCATCATCGGGATCGTCATCGCCGCCGCCGGGGAGTCGCTCGGACTCACCGCCCTGTGGAAGGGACTGCTGGGCGCGGCGACGCTGGTCGGCCTGTTCGCCGGCGCCGTCCTCGTCGGCCCGATCGCCGACCGCATCGGGCGGCGCGGGATCTTCGCCTGGAACATGCCGGTGTTCGCGGTGCTGTCGCTGGTGCAGTTCTTCGTGCAGACGCCCGGCCAGCTGCTGGTGCTGCGGTTGCTGCTGGGGGTCGTGCTGGGCGCCGACTACGTGGTCAGCAAGTCGCTGGTGACCGAGCACGCGCCGGTGCGGTACCGCGGCAGGCTGATGAGCCTGCTCGCCGTCGCCTGGGCCGCCGGGTACGTGTTCGCCTACCTGGCCGGATTCCTGCTCACCGGGCTCGGCCCGGACGCCTGGCGCTCCATGCTGGTGGTCAGCGCCGTGCCCGCGCTGCTCGTCGCCGGGTTCCGGTTCGGGATCCCCGAATCACCGCTGTGGCTGGTCCGGCACGGGCGGGAAGCCGCGGCCGCGGCCGCCGTGCGCCGCCACCTCGGCCCGGACGTGCTGCCGCCGACCGCCCCGCCGAGCACCGGCCGCCGCGGCCTGCGCGCCCTGTTCGGCCCGGCCCACCGGCGGCGCACCACCGTCGGCGCCGTGTTCTACGTGTGCCAGGTCGTGCCGTTCTTCGCCCTCGGCACCTTCTCGCCGCAGGTGATGGCCGCGTTCGGCGTCACCGGGGAACTCGGCGCGGGCGCGCTGTACAACGGGTTCCTGCTCGCCGGAGCCGTCGTCGGGCTCGCCCTCATCGACCGGATCTCGCGGCGGCTGTTCCTGATCGGGTCGTTCGTGCTCGGCGGCGTGCTGCTGGCCGGGTTGACGCTGTTCTCCGGTGGGCCGGCCACCTCGGTGGTGCTGTTCACCGCGTTCGCGTTCGTGCTGGCCGCCGCGGTGAACCTGGAGTTCGTGTACCCGCCGGAGCTGTTCCCGACCGATCTGCGCGCGTCCGGGGTGGGGCTCGCCGTCGCCGCCAGCCGCATCGGCTCCGCGGCGAGCACGTTCCTGCTGCCGCTGGTCGCCGACGCCTACGGCATGGACGTCGCGCTCGGCGGCTGCGTCGTGGTCCTGTTCCTCGGTGCCGCGATCTGCTGGCTGTGGGCCCCGGAAACCGGCACCGAGGTCCTCGACTGACACCGGATCAGCGCGCCAGGACGTCGCGGACCGCGTGCGCCGCGGCGTCCGGCCGGGACCAGACGAGACCGGAGTGGCCGACGTCGTCCAGGCGGCGGAGCTCGGCGCGGGGGAGCGCGGCGGTGAAGTCGGCGTAGAGCTCGTGCTTGGCGCGGGCCGCTTCGGCGGCGGAGGCGCGGGCCTCCGGCGGGGACAGCTCGTCGGCGAACGCGTCGGACCCCATCGCCGAGACCAGCACCAGCGGCAGATCCGGATCGGGACCGGCTTCCCGGACCTCCCGGAACAGCTCGGGCAGGTTCATCGATTCGCGCAACGACCGGAGGTGCGCGGCCGGGCCGAACCCCCGGGCCAGCAGCGGTTCCCGGACCTCGGCGGGCCAGTCGGCGAGCGCCCGGCCGACCGCGGCCCGGTATGCGTCCCGCATCGCGGTCAGCCGGTCGGCGGGCAGCTCGACGTCGGTGGTCCATGCCAGGAGCCGTTGCGCGGCCTCGGTGGGCAGGCGCTGCACGATCTCCTCGTGCGTCGGGTCGAGCAGCACCAATCCGGCCACCTCGTCCGGGAACCGCTTCGCGTACAGCCGCGCGTACAGCCCGCCCAGCGAGTGCCCGACCAGCACGCGCGGCCCCGGCACGTCCGCCGCCCGCAGCAGCGCGCGCAGGTCGTCGGTGACGCGGGTGCCGCTGCGCGGCAGCTCCACCGGATCGCTCCAGCCGAGGCCGAGGCGGTCCACCAGCACGCTCGTGGTGAACTCGGCGACCTGCTGGTGCAGGCGCAGGCCGTGCAGCCCGGACATCCCGCCACCGGCCAGGAACACCGCGGGCGGGCCGCCGCTGCCGGAGCGGTGCAGCAGCATCTCCCCGGCCGGGACCGGATAGCGCGCCCCCAGCGGGGCCGGTGCCTCGTCCACGTCCGAACCTCCCGTAGTCCGCCGCCGATGCTGCCAGGCGGCACCGCGCACCCCCGGCTCGGGGTGATCGCGGACACACCTCGGGCCAGGAGGCTTTCCCTGCCGCTGCGGCATGGTTGGACACTGCTCTCCGACGAGGCGCGCTGGTCGGTTCGCCGATTCGCGACGGACCCGGGAGCCACCCGGGGCCGCACGGCAGACGACCTCCTCTTCTCGTCGAGGGGGCAAGCCATCCAGAGGGAGAGACATGACGGGCATCGACCACGAGGGCGCGCAGCCCGGGCCGAACGGGGACCCGACCGCCGCGACCGGCACCACCGCCACGACCGGCACCACCGCCACGACCGGCACCACCGCCACGACCGCCGAGACCGGCACGACCGCGGAGGACCAGGTCGACGCGCCCGCCGCGAAGAAACGGTTCCGCTGGCGCAGCAGGGACTACACGCCGGAAGAGCTCGCCGAAGCCCAGCAGCAGTGGCGCGACGCGATGCCGTGGGAGCACCCGATGTCCCGCGGCGACAAGTTCCTCGTGTTCGCCACCTTCGGCGTCGTGCTGCTGATGATGGCCTCGATGCCGTTCCGCCCGTTCCTGCTGGCCTCGCACCCGCTGGGGTTGAGCGCGGTCACCGGCAGCCTCTCCGCGATCGGCGCGGGCGCCGCGTTCGCCCGCATCGGTGAGCTGGACCTGTGGCTGGTCGTCGCGGCGGGCGTGTTCGGCATGGTCAAGTTCGACTGGTTGTTCTGGCTCGCCGGGCGCCGCTGGGGCGAGAAGATCATCCAGATGTGGGCGCCGGGCGAGTTCGGCAAGCGGTTCGTCGCCCGCGTCCGGTCCTGGCCGAGCTGGGCGATGCCGCTGGTCATCATCGCCGCGGCGCTGCCCGGCATCCCCGCGCCCGCGGTGTTCGCGGTCGCCGGCGTCAGCGGGATGGGCCTCGTCCGGTTCCTGATCTTCGACGCGATCGGTGCCGGGCTGATGGCGGGCCTCGTCGCCGGGCTCGGCTACGGGATCGGGCAGCACGCCGTGGACTTCGTGCTGATGATCGACGACTACGCGCTCTACCTCACGCTGGCCCTGGTCGTCTGGGTCTCGGTCCAGGCCGGGCGCAAGGCGAGCAAGGAGCAGAAGGAGAAGAAGCGCCAGGCCGCTTGAATTGCGGGCCCTCCGCTGCTGGCTGCCCGTCTCGCTGCTTCTGCCGGGTAGCACTGGGATAGCGGAACCTCGGCGGTTCCCTCGCTGCGGGATCGGTTTCTCGTGCACCGGGCACGTGCACGGCCCGTCCTCGCGAGGGAACCGCTGAGAATCCGCGGGCGATCCGGATGCCCTGGTGGTCGGCAGCTCCGCGGCTCCGCCGCCGACGAGCGATCGACGAAGCCCGCCGGGCGAGTTCGAGGGCGCCGACTCACCCCCGGGCAACAGGAATCCGAGCTGCTGATCAGGGCAGGTAGTACATCGGGTTCGGGAGTTTGACGGGCTTTTCGGCGTGGCCGCCCTGCAGGTCGCTGTCCTGGTCGCCGAGGTTCAGCACGATCGTGTTGCCGAGCGATTCGATGTGCGCGCGGGTGGCGGACTTGTACTCCACGGTGCTGCAGTCCAGCCCGCACGGCAGGTGGTCGGGCGCCTCGGTGGTCGGTTTGAAGAACGACCCGGCGGGTTCCGGGAACCCCTCGTCGGCGAGGTTGCGCAGCGAGGCCTTCTCCAGGTCGTCGCCGCGCCCGGTGAGGAAGTAGACCCGCACGCCGCGCGCCGCGGCCCAGTCGGCGAGTTCCCGGGTCTGCCGGATCGGTTCGAACTCGGCGTCGTCGATGGCCTCGCGCTGCTTCTCCTCGTCGAAGCCGAAGTCGTTGTCGGCCTCCCACCCGTAGGTCAGTTCCGAGGTGTCGTCGATGTCGAGCACGATCGCCGGGTTCGGCACGCCCTCGGCGAGCCGCTGCCGCAGGTGGGCCTCGGCGTCGGCGACGGCCGCGTCGAGCTGCCGGTCCCAGGCGCTGCCTTCGGTGGCGTGGTGCTTCCCGTCGACGTCCACCCGGTCGCCGTAGTAGTCCTGCACGGCGAGCTTCGCCCGCCCGAGGTTGGCCGGTTCGACGCCGGACGAGTCCGCGGCGAGGGCGGTGACGCCGCTGGCGAGGGTGGCGCCGATCGCGGCGGCGGCACCGAGCTTGGCGAGTCCGGTCAGGCGGTGGACCATCGTGTCGCTCCCTGGAGATCGCGGTCGAGATGCGCGGAACCTAGCAGCACGGCGCCGCCGGACACGGGACATGACGCGTTCCCGACGGCGGGTCGCCCCCGACGAGCTGCGGATTTCCCACCGCACGGGAGGGGTTTCCCTCGACTGCTCGCTTTCGGCGGCGGTCTCGCGGAGATCCGCTCCCCGCGTGCGGTCGACTGGTGGTGCGGAGGTCGCCCCGGTGGACGAACCGGGGCTCCGCGCGGCCGATCAGGTCGCGCGACTGGGGGGCGACGACACCGCCGCACCCCATCCGCATTCCGCGCAGGCAGCCGGATCCCGGCCGCCGCGCCGTCATGCCCACCAACGGAAGGAACACGAGTGAAGAAGCTCGCGACCGGTGCCGCGCTCGGCCTCGGACTGCTGCTGGCCACCGCCGCCCCCGCTGCCGCGGAGGGCTACGTCTACACCGGCAAGTGGTACAACACGGCCGCCGCCTGCGAGAAGGCCTGGGCGGACGCGCACGGCGGGGGCGGCGGCACCGCACTCCCGCACCAGTGCCGGCACAACGCCGGTGCGAACGTGTACGAGCTGTGGGCCTACCAGCTCTGATCCGGCGGTCCGCGTGACGCGGGCCCGGTGACCGTCCCGTTCGGCCGCGCGGCCGAACGGGACGCCCGGTTCAACTCCCGGCCACGTCCAGCGCCGTCCAGGCCAGCGCGGTGGCCGCGTCCAGCAGCGCCCGCTCCGCGTCGCCGCCGACGCAGTGCGCGGCGAACTCGGGCTGGTGGTTCAGCGCGGGCAGCGAACCGATCCCGACGTACGGGTGGATCGCCGGGACCACCTGCGACACGTTGCCCATGTCGGTGGATGCGCGGTTCATCCGCCGCGCCACCGGATCCGGGTCGCTGCCACGGCCGAGGCGCTCGGCGTTGCGCGCGTACGCGTCCAGGGCGGGGCGGCAGGTGCGGAACTCCGCGTAGGGCTTGCTCTCCGGCACGATCTCCAGCGCGGCGCCGGTGGCGTGCGCGCCCGCTTCGAAGCAGCGCCGCACCTTCTCCTCGGTGTCGGCGAGTTCGGCGAGGCTCTCCGCCCGCACGTACCAGCGGCCCTCGGTGCGCGCCGGGATCGCGTTCGGTGCCTCGCCGCCGTTGGTCAGGACGCCGTGCACCCGCACCGTGTGCGGCAGCTGCTGGCGCAGCAGGCCGATCGCGACCTGGGCGACGGTGAACGCGTCGGCGGCGTTGACGCCCTGCTCCGGGTAGGCCGCCGCGTGCGCGGACTTCCCCTGGTAGGACACGTGCGAGTGGGAGACCGCGAACGGTTCCGCCGCCACGACGTCCACCGGCGCGGGGTGCGCCATCATCGCCAGGTCCAGCCCGGCGAACGCGCCGCGTTCCAGCATCTCGATCTTGCCGCCGCCGCCTTCTTCGGCGGGCGTGCCGTACACCTCGATGGTCAGCCCGGCCGAATCCGCCAGCGGGGCCAGCGCCCGCGCCGCCCCGACGGTGATCGCGGCGATCAGGTTGTGCCCGCAGGCGTGGCCGAGCCCGGGCAGCGCGTCGTACTCGGCGCACAGGCCGAGCCGGAACGGGCCGCTGCCGAACGTCGCCAGGAACGCGGTCTCCAGCCCGAGGTAGCCCGGTGTGACGTCGAATCCGGCTTCGGACAGGGATTCGGCGACCCAGCGCGCCGACCGGTGCTCCTGCCACGCCGTCTCCGGGTGGGCGTGCAGCTGCTCGGAGAGCCGGATCAGCCGGTCGGCGTCCGCGGCGACCCGGCCCGCGGCCGCCTGCTTCGCGCCGGTCATCACTCGTCCCCCGGCACGCCGTAGGACGGCGCGGCCGTCGGGTCGAGCGCGCGGGTCACGTAGTCGTCGCGCTGCGGCAGCCAGATCTCCAGCAGGGCGCGGAGATCCGCGATCGGCGTGTCGCTCCAGTCGATGCGCAGGTCGGTCTCGCGCCACGACACCTCGCGGACCACCGACAGCCCCGCCGAGCGCACCGGACCGGCCTCGCCGCCGGCGGCCAGGCCCGCTTCGAGCGCGGTCAGCAGCCGCTGCTCCAGCTCGCCGGTGGCACCGGTGAACGACTCGGCCACGGCGTCCACGACCTCGGGCGCCGCCAGCATGTTCCCGGCCGCCACCACGCCCGGTTCGACGCGGTGCCGGTGCACGCCCAGCGACGCGGCCCCGGAGTGCGCGGCACCGCCACCACCCGGTTCCAGCACGGTGAGCTGCCGGTGTTCGACCAGCTCGCGCCCGCGCACCACCGAGTCCAGCGCGGCCTGCGCCCCGGCCCCGGACTCCAGCGCGTCCAGCAGTGCCGGGCCCAGCCGCGGATCGGTCACGTTCTGCGAAGAAGCGCCGCCCACTCCGGCGCGCAGGTGGATGCAGCGGGCCGCGACGGCGGGGCTGGAGGAGGTCACGGCGATCCCGACCGCGCCGCGGCCGTCGGTGCCGAGCACGGAGAACGTCATCGCGCACCTCCCGGGAGCACGGCGATCGCGTCGATCTCGACGAGCCATTCCGGCCGGGCCAGCGCGGAGACCACGACACCGGTGGAGATGGGGTGCACGCCGCGGGTCCAGCGCCCGACGGTGCGGTACACCGCCTCCCGGTAGCGCGGGTCGACCAGGTAGATCGTCAGCTTCACCAGGTGCTCCACCCGGGCCCCGGCTTCGTCGAGCAGCAGCGCGATGTTGGCCATCGCCCGCTCCGCCTGGGCTGCGGCGTCGCCGATGCCGACGGACTCGCTGGTGTCCAGGTCCTGACCGATCTGCCCGCGCACGTACACGGTGTCCCCGGCGACGACGGCCTGGCACAGGTCGTTGTCCAGGTCCTGCTCCGGGTAGGTGTCCCGGGTGTTGAACGGCCTGATCCGGGTGTGGCCGCCCGCGACGATCGGCGGATTCGTGGTCATCATCGGCTCCTTCGGCTGTCGTGGTCGGCGGTGAGCGCGGCGGCGTGCTGCGCGAGGTAGCCGCGCTGGGTGGCGATGTGGTCGGCGACGTAGCGGGCGTCGTGCCACACGCCCCAGATGAAGCTCGACCCGCGCCGCGACAGCCACGGCAGGCCGAGGAAGTAGATGCCGGGTTCCGCGGACACGCCGCGCCGCTGGTCGGGCCGCCCGTGCTCGTCGAACGCGTCGACCTGCAGCCAGTCGTGATCGGCGGCGAACCCGGTGGCCCACACGACGGAGCCGACCTCGGAGAGGTCCAGCTCGCGGCGCGGGTCCGTGGCGGCGGCGGGCAGCGGCCCGAGCACGTGCGCCTCGGGTTCCGGGGGCAGGTCGAGCCCGTTGCGCTCGACGTGCTCGTCGGCGGCGCGCAGCAGCGCGAGGTGCTGGGCGTCGCCGTGCTCGATGTTCGCGGCCAGGTCCGGCGCGAAGCGCACGGCACCGTCCACGTAGGACTCGGTCCGGCCGACGAGTTCGATGCCGGTGCGGGCCAGCGCCCGGAAGTCCACGGTGTGCCCGCCCCGCGCGCCGCTGACCGCGATGGTCACGTGCGCCGCGCCCTGCGGCGGCGTGTCCGCGTCCCACAGCCCGAGCACGCCCAGCCACCAGCAGAAGTCCCGGCCCCGGTAGCGGCGCGGCGGCCGGTCGTGCGGACCGGCGGACAGCAGCACGCGGCGCCCGGACCGGCGCAGCTCGTCGGCGATCTGGACGCCCGAGGAACCGGACCCCACCACGAGCACGGCGCCCGCCGGCAGCTGCTCCGGGTTCCGGTAGCCGCTGGAGTGCAGCTGCACCGGCCCGGCGTCGGCGGGGATCACGGGCGGGATCACCGGCCGCTGGAACGGGCCGGTCGCGGACACCACGAACCGGGCGTCGATCGAACCGTCCGAGGTCTCGACCCGGAATCCGGGCCCACCGGCGTTCTTGCGCACCGAGGTCACCTCGACCCCGCACCGCACCGGTGCGCCGATCTTCGCGGCGTAGTCGGCGAAGTAGTCGGCCACCTGGTCCTTGGTGGCGAACTCGTCCGGGCCGATCCCGGCGAACTCCATGCCGGGGAACCGGTCGTGCCACGCGGGCCCGTTGGCGACCAGCGAGTCCCACCGCTCGGTGCGCCACCGCTCGGCGATGCGGTGCCGTTCCAGCACGACGTGCGGCACGCCGTGCTCGCCGAGGTGCTCGCTCATCGCCACGCCCGCTTGGCCGGCGCCGACGACCACCACCTCGGTCCGTTCCCTCGACATTGCGACCTCCTTCGACCGGCAGTCGCGAGTTCTTCCCGCTGCCACGGGGAAATCCTCGAAGACGCCGTGAGTTCTGTCCAACAGATGTTGCAGCTGCGCCGGATCGGTTCGTCAGATGCGGGCGGGTTCGGCGTCCGGATCGGCGGCGGGGGAGAGGTCCTCGGCGCGCAGCAGCGCGGTCCCGGCGGTCTCCCGCAACGTCAGGGCGGCGACCAGCCCGCCCACCGCGAAGATCATCATGTACGGGCCCGGCACCAGCGTGCTGCCGGTCGCGGAGATGAGCACCGTCAGCACGTACGGCACCGTCCCGGCGAACAGCGCGGCGGTGACGTTGTAGCCGATGGACAGGCCGCTCTGCCGGGTGCGCGTCGGGAAGATCTCCGCGGACCACACCGCGTAGGTGCCGAGGATCGCCGCGAGGCACGCGCCCAGCAGCAGCCCCGCGATCCACGTCCCGACGATCCCGGTCCGCATCAGCAGGAACGCGGGCGTGGCCACCACGAGCAGCCCGCCGGTCGCCCCGATGAACACCGGTTTGCGCCCCACCCGGTCCGAGAGCCCGCCGAACAGCGGCACCAGCACCAGCCCCAGCAGCGAGATCGCGGTGGACAGCAGCCCGGCGCTGCCCGCCGAGTGCCCGAGGTGATCGGTCTCGTAGGTGACCAGGTAGGTCAGCACCACGTAGAACGGCACGTGCATCGCCGTCATCAGCCCGGCCGCCTGCAGCAGTTCGCGGCGGTGGGTGCGCAGCAGTTCGCGGGCGGGGCTGCGCGGCACGGTGTCGGCGGCCTCCAGCGCCCGGTACTCCGGGGTGTCCTCGATCTTGTTCCGGATGATGAAGCCGATGATGCCCAGCGGTGCGGAGACGAGGAACGGGATGCGCCAGCCCCACTCGGTGAGCTGCGCCGCGTCCAAGCCGACCGACAGCAGCAGGAACGCGAACGAACCGGCGAGGAATCCCAGCAGCGAACCGACTTCCAGCCAGCCGACCCCGAACCCGCGGCGGCGGCGCGGCGCGGTCTCGGCGAGGAAGCTGGCCGCGCTGCCGAACTCGCCACCGGCGGCGAAGCCCTGCACCAGGCGCAGCGCCACCAGCAGCACCGGCGCGGCGATCCCGATCGACGCGTACCCGGGCAGCAGGCCGATCGCCAGCGTCGCCCCGGACATCAGGAAGATCACCAGCGACAGCGTCCGCTTCCGCCCGATCCGGTCGCCCAGCGGCCCGAACACGGCGGCGCCGAGCGGGCGGATCCCGAAGGACACCGCGAACACGCCGAACACGGCCAGCAGCCCGGTGGTGCTGTTCTCCGCGGGGAAGAACACGGTCGCGACGGTGTCGGCGAGGTAGGCGTAGGCGGCCCAGTCGAACCAGTGCACGAACACGCCGACGGCGCCTGCGGCGACGCTGCGGCGCAGTCCGGCGGGGCTCGGGGCGTCCGGAGCGGCGGGGCTGTGGTGCGAGGTCGCCATGCGCGCCTCCAGGCGTCGGGGTGGGGGAGCCGCGCTGGTCGGGCGGCGCGGTGCGGACCAGACTGACGCCGGGGGCGAGGATTCGTCCAATAGATGTTTTCGCTGCGCGTGAGCTGAAGAACTGATGATCTCGGGGGGATTCCGGCGCCGTTGCGGGCGCGTTTCCGGCCGCGGTCGCTAGCGCGCGTCCCGCAACAGGTCCATGACGGCGCGAGCGCGCGCGGTCTGCCGCACGCCGTCGACCGAGGTGATCGTCACTTCCAGCGGCGGGCGCTCGCCGAGCAGGTCGAGTGCGACGACCTCGCCGCCGCCGTAGGTCTGCGCGGTCCGCGGCCGCTGGTTGAGGATCGAGTACCCGAGGCCCTGCGCGACGAGGGAGCGCACCGTCTCGTAGCTCCGGCTCCGGTACCGCACGTCCGGCGCGGTCCCCGAGGACGCCACCACTTCGCGGAAGTAGTCGCGGCTGTAGGGCAGGTCCAGCAGCACCATCGGATCGGCCGCCAGCTCCGCGAGGTCCACCGCCTCCCGGTCGGCGAGCCGGTGCCCGGCCGGGACGATCACGTGCGCCGGCGCCAGGTCGATCGTCTCCCGCCGCAGGTCGGCATCGGTGGGCGTGCCCAGCCCGTAGGTGAGCGCGAAGTCGATGCGCCCGGTGCGCAGCGCCTGGTGCAGGTGCTCGGCCTCGTCCTCCACCACGGTCAGCTCGACGTCCGGGTAGTGCTCGCCGCAGGCCGCGAACAGGGCGGGCAGGTAGTACGGCGCGAGCGTCACGAAGCAGCCGATCGCCACCGGCCCGGTGAGGGCCCCGCCGCTGCCGCGGGCTTCCGCCTCGACGTCGCGGGCGCGGGTCAGCAGGTCGCGGGCCTGCTGCAGCAGCCGTTCCCCGGCGGAGGTGAGGGTGAGGCCGCGCGCCCGGTGCCGGATGAACAGCTGCAGCCGCAGCTCGTGCTCCAGGTTGGCGACCGCGGAGGAGACCGCCGACTGCGCGATGCGCAGCTCGTCGGCGGCGGCGGTCATCGAGCCGTGCTCGGCCGCGGTGACGAAGTAGCGCAGCTGCACGAGCGTGAACCCGACGGGCGTGGTCATACCGGGCCTTCCTTTGCCTTCGAACTCTTGCTGCGTGGTGCTGGGGTGGCGGAACCTCAGCTGCTTCCTCGCTGCGGGATCGTTTTCGCCTGTGGCTCCGCCACAGGCGAAAACGCTGTCCTCGCGAGGAACCAGCTGAGAACCCGCGGGTGGTCTCGTTGCTCTGGTGGTCGGCGCTCAGCGGCTTCGCCGCTGACAGGAAGACGGCATGATTCGCCGGGCGGGTCGGCTCGCGACCTCCTCGGTCGGGTCACCGGGCGAGCCGGGCGGTGCGGGTGATGTTCCACGAGTTCGCCGGTCCTTCGAGCCTGCGCCCGTCGACGTAGAACACGGCCTGGTCCGGCAGCGAGGCGGCGTCGGCGTCGAGGTTGTCGTCCTCGATGCGGCCCAGGTGGGCGTAGGTGCGCACGTCGCGGACGAACCGCTCCACGTCCAGGCCGAGGTCGCGCGCGAATCCGCGCAGCAACCGGGCGTCCGGTTCGTCGCGCTGCTCGGAGATCGCGTCGTGCATCTCCCAGAACCGGTCCTGCGCGCCCGCGGCCTCGATCGCCAGCGCCCGCACGAAGTCGGGCTGCGCGGTGACGTGGTGCCGGAACACCAGCCGGAATTCGTCGCCGAGCAGGTGCCGCACCTCGTTCTCCACCTCGAAGGTGCGGGTCCGGTAGCGGTGGTCCAGCGCGGCGTAGACGACGACCGTGGTCCGCGCGCCGACCGGGCCTCGGATGTGGTCGCGTTCGGGATCGACCTCCCGCTGCAGGGTGCGCCCGGCGGGCGCGGGCAGTGGCCGCAGCCGGTTGCCCGCGGCGAACACCGCCCAGGACAGCCCCAGCGCGAGCGCGGACGCGAGCAGCACGCCGACCCGCGCCTGGTCCCGCAGCGCCGGGTCGGACAGCGCCAGGTCCACCACCAGCAGCGAGATCGTGAAGCCCATCCCGGACAGCGCGCCGACCCCGGCCAGCCGCGGCACGTCCAGGCCCGGCGCGCGGGTGCCCGGCACCAGCCGCCGCACCAGCGTGGAGGTGCCCGCGATGCCGAGGAACTTCCCGAGCACCAGCCCGGCGACCACGCCCCAGGTCAGCCGCGAGCTCAGAGCCGCCGACAGCGCCTCCCCGGACAGCGGGACGCCCGCGTTGGACAGCGCGAACAGCGGCACGACGAGGAAGTTGACGTAGCTCTGCAGCAGGTCGGTGAGCCGCTGGTTCATCGGCACCGATCGGTCGATGCTCCACCGCGCGAGCCGGGCCACCCGGGCCGCCGGGGCCTGCCGGAACTGGTGCACCACCTTGGAGGCGGTGTCCACGTCCTCCAGCCGCGTCGGGTAGACGGGCATCAGCAGCGCGATCAGCACCCCGGCGAGCGTCGGGTGCACCCCGGACAGGTGCACCGCCAGCCACACCCCGGCTCCGACGACCAGGTACGGCATCACCCGCCAGATCCGGGAGCGCTGCAGCAGCCAGATCAGCACCAGCCCGGCGGCGGCCACCGCGAGCCAGCCGGGGGAGAGGTCGTCGGTGTAGAACAGCGCGATCACGCCCAGCGCGCCGATGTCGTCCACGACGGCGAGCGTGAGCAGGAAGACCCGCAGCCGCGGCGCCTTCCGCGGGCCGACCAGCGCGAGCATGCCCAGCGCGAACGCGGTGTCGGTGGAGATCACCACGCCCCACGCGTGCGCGGCCGCCGACCCGGCGTTGAGCCAGAGGAACAGCACCACCGGCACGACCAGCCCGCCGAGCGCCGCGCACACCGGCAGCACCGCCCGCCTGCGGTCGCGCAGCTCGCCGAGGGTGAACTCGCGCCGCACGTCCAGCCCGACGGAGAAGAAGAACACCGCCATCACGGCGTCGTCCACCCAGTCCGATGCGGACATCGACAGGCCCAGCCCGCCGATCCGCACCTCGGCCTCGGTGGACCAGAAGTCGTCGTAGCCGCTGCCGAGGTTCGCCCACACCAGGGCGACGAGGGTGGCGGCGGCGAGCGCGGCAGCGGCCAGCGGCTCGCTGTCCAGGGCCCGCAGCAGCGCACGCCGCTGCCGGTAGAAGCGCGGCATCGTCAACGTGCACCGTCCCGGTGGTTCCCCTCCGCACCGGTGCGCCCGGCGCCGTCGCGGGCAGCATAAGGCGGTGGCGCGGGTGGTGGCCCGATGTCCGCACCGGCCCCGGCTCTTCCGGAGGGGGCGGGAGAGCGCCGGGCTAGCCGGCGGCTTCCAGGGGCTGGTCGGTGCCGCGCCAGGTGGCGGCCAGTTCCTCCACCGGCAGGGCGAGGGCCTCGCCGAGGCAGATGATCGTCCCGAAGCCGGGGGAGGGCAGCCGCCCGGTCTCGATCTTGCGCAGGGTCTCCGGGGAGATGCCCGCCGCGTGCGCGACCTCCACCGGATCCCGGTCGGCTCGCGCCTGGCGCAGCAGGGACCCGAGGCGCCTGCCTGCTTCAATCTGCTGGGGTGTGAGCGGTTGGCGGACCATGCACCCAGGATAGGGTTGGTATTACTATACCGTCCAGTGCTAGCGTTCCGGTATAACTATACCGACCACCCGTGATGAGGTACCCGTGATCGAGATCAAGACGCCCGCGGAGATCGAACGCATGCACGTGACCGGCCGCTTCGTGGCCGAAGTGCTCTCCGAGATCGGCCGGATCGCCGACGTGGGCGTCAACCTGATGGACCTGGAGCACCACGCGCGCGCCATGATCGAGAAGCGCGGCGCGGAATCCTGCTACTGGGACTACGCCCCGTCCTTCGGCAAGGGGCCGTTCCGCAACGTGATCTGCCTGGCGGTCAACGACGCGGTGCTGCACGGGAAACCGCACGACTACGTGCTGCGCGACGGCGACGTGCTCACCGCCGACCTCGCCGTCAAGATCGACGGCTGGGCCGCGGACTCCGCGCGCACCGTCATCGTCGGCACGCCCGCCCCGGAGGACCAGCGGATCATCCGGGCCACCGAAGAGGCCCTGGAAGCGGCGATCGAGGCGGCGCGCCCGGGCAACCGCATCGGCGACATCTCGGCGGCGATCTACGCGGTCGCCTGCGACTACGGCTACCCGGTGAACACCGAGTTCGGTGGGCACGGCATCGGCCGCACCATGCACGAGGAACTGCACGTCTCCAACCGCGGCCGGGCCGGGCGCGGGCTGAAGCTGCAGGCCGGGCTGACGCTCGCGCTGGAACCGTGGTTCGCCCGCACCACCGACCAGATCAGCTACGACGAGGACGGCTGGACGATCCGCTCCGCCGACGGTTCGCGCACCGCGCACTCCGAGCACACCGTCGCCATCACCGAGGACGGCCCGAAGGTGCTCACCCGCCGCGAAGCGGAACTCGCCGCGGCCTGAGCGTTCCGGCCGAACGGCCCGCCGGCCCGCGCCGCGGGCCGTTCACCGGGTCGCGACCGCGGGGTGCGGGTAGCGGATGCGGACCGCCGCGGCCGCGACCGCCGCCGCGAGCACGATCGCCCCGGCCAGCAGCAGCACCCGGTCGTACCCGCCGTCCAGCAGCGGGGCGGCCAGCAGCGGCCCGAGGATCTGGCCCGCGCTGTACCCGGCGGTCAGCATCGCCACCGCGCGCGGCACCAGCAGGTCCCGCCCGATGGCGAGCGAGAGGTTGCTGATCCCCATGAACGTGGCGCCGAACAGCACCGCCGACACCAGCGCCGGAACGGCCCCGCCGAGCAGCGCGGGCAACGCGATCCCGACGGCCTGCACCAGCAGCGCGGCGAGCAGCAGCGCAGGTCGGCTCCACCGCAGCGACAGCCGGGCCCACACCGCGCACGAGGGCAGCGCGGCCAGCCCGACCAGCACCCAGGCGCCGCTGCCGAGCGCGCCCGGCGCGGTGTGCTCGATCGCCGCGACCAGGAACGTCCCGGCGATGATGTACCCGACGCCTTCCAGCGCGTATCCGGCCAGCAGCGGCCCGAACCACCGGTGCGCGCGGGCGGGGGCGGGCGCGGTGGCCGCCGCCTCCGGTCGGGCTTCGGGGACCAGCCGCCACGCGAGCGCGGTGAGCACCGCCGCGAGCACCGCGCACGCCCACCACGCCTCCCGCCAGCCGCCCGCCGTGCGCAGCGCCAGCACCAGCAGGCCGGACGCGGCGATCCCGCCGCCGACGCCGCCGAACACCCAGCCCGTCCAGTGCTGCGCGTGCCCGTCCAGCCGGGACAGCGCCGCGCTGACCGCGACCATGAAGATCAGCGCGCTGGCCGCGCCCGCCACCAGCCGCAGCACCGACCAGGCCGCGGCGCCGGTCAGCACCGGCATCAGCGCCAGGCTCGCCACCAGCGCGAGCAGCGACCCGCGCAGCACCGCGGTCGAGCGCACCAGCCCGGGCGCGGCGATCCCGACCAGCGCACCGGCGAGGTAACCGACGTAGTTGGCGGTGGCCAGCGAGGCGCCGAGCCCGGCGGACATGCCCGCCTGCGCCTGCATCAGCGGCAGGATCGGGGTGAAGGCGAACCGGCCGACTCCCATCGCCGCGGCCAGCGCCGCTGCCGCGGCCAGGACGACGGGCCGCGGGGAGCCGGTGCGTTCGGAGGTGTCGAGGTTCTCGGAGGTGTCGGGGTTCATGGTGCGCTCGACGCTAAGCGGCCCCGATCTCCTTGTGAAATGCCGATCCGGCTGGTTGCATGCCTGCCGGGCATGGCGCGAGGTGGGAGCGGGGTGCGGTGCGGGTGGACGTGGAGCTGCGGCACCTGCGGGCGTTCGTCGCGGTGGCGCGGCGCGGCTCGTTCTCCCGGGCCGCCGACGACCTGCTGATCACCCAGCCCGCGTTGAGCCGCACCGTCGCGCAGCTGGAGAAGGTGCTCGGGGTGGAGCTGATCGACCGCTCCGCCGGGCAGATCGGGCCGACCGCCGCGGGCCGCGAGTTCCTCGGCCACGCCGAGGAGGTGCTGGCCGCGCTGGGGCGCGGGGTGGCGGCGGTGCGCGCGGGCCGCACGGTCCGGCTCGGCTTCAGCTGGCTGCTGCCCGATCCGTGGGCGCAGCGCGCGATGACCCGCTTCGAGCGGTCCACCGGCGCCTCGGTCCGGCTGGTGCGCTGCGACGATCCGCTGCGGGAGCTCGGCGGGGGAGCGGTGGACGTCGCCGTCGTGCGCGGCGAGCCGCGGGACGCCCCGCCGGGTTCGCGGGCCGTGCACCTCTTCGACGAGGAGCGGGTGGCCGCCTGCGCGGAGCGCGGCGCCCTGCCCAGCGGCGGGCTGGACTGGTCGGAGGTGCCGTCCTGGCCGCTGGTCGTGAACGTCCGCAGTGGCACCACCGGACCGTGGTCCTTCCCGTCCGGGCGCGGGCCGGAACGCGTCGTGGAGACCGAGAACTTCGACGAGTGGCTCGAATCGGTCGCCGCGGACCGCGGCATCGGCGTGGTGCCGGACGTCGCGCGCCGCCGCACCCACCACCCGGCGGTGCGGTTCGTCCCGCTCACCGGAGCGCCGCCGAGCGCGGTGCACCTGGTGCACCCGGGACGCCCGAGCGAGCTGGTGCGCCGGTTCCTCGACGCGGCCACCGCGGTCGCCGGTCCCTGATTCGTCCACTGTGGATTGACCGGGATCTCCTGCCGTGCCGACCGTTCCGCGTGCCGCGATCGGCGACCGGGGCGGCGTCCGCCACCGCCGGATCACCGATCAAGCGGAGTCCGGCCGCCGCCGACCGGGCGGCGTCCGCCACCGCCGCGCGCCGCAGGGGAACGGCCCGTTCCCGGCGGTCGGGTGGGCCGTTCACCCGCGGTGCTCAGGCGAAGGCGCCCGCGTAGGCGTTGAGGGCGGGCTGGCCGCCGAGGTGGGCGTAGAGGACCTGGGAGTCGCGCCCGATCTCCCCGTCCCGCACCAGGTCGATCAGCCCGGCCATGGACTTCCCCTCGTACACCGGGTCGATGATCATGCCTTCGAGGCTGCCGCTGAGCCGGATCGCGTCGAGCGTCGACTGCACCGGGATGCCGTAGCGATCACCCGCCCAGCCCTCGAGCACGGTGATCTCGTCCTCGCGCAGCTCGCGGCCGAGACCGACCAGCTCAGCGGTGTTCCGGGCGATCCGCTCGACCTGCGCGCGGGTCTTGGCCAGGGTGGCGGAGGCGTCGATGCCGATGACGCGGCGCGGCCGGTCCTGCCCGGCGAACCCGGCGATCATGCCCGCGTGGGTGGAACCGGTGACGGTGCAGACGACGATGGTGTCGAAGAAGACCCCGAGCTGCTCCTCCTGCTGCGCGACCTCGTCGGCCCAGCCCGCGAAGCCGAGCCCGCCGAGCCGGTGCTCCGACGCTCCGGCCGGGATGCCGTAGGGGGTGCCGCCCGCGGCCCGCACCTCGTCCATCGCCTCTTCCCAGGACTCGCGGATGCCGATGTCGAATCCGGCGGGGTCCAGCCGCACGTCGGCGCCCATGATCCGGGACAGCAGGATGTTGCCGACCTTGTCGTTGACCGCGTCCGGCCAGTCCACCCACTTCTCCTGCACGAGCCGAGCCTTGAGCCCGAGCTTCGCGGCGACCGCGGCGACCTGGCGGGTGTGGTTGGACTGGTAGCCGCCGATGGACACGAGAGTGTCGGCGCCCGCGGCGAGCGCGTCCGGGACGATGTACTCCAGCTTGCGGGTCTTGTTGCCGCCGTAGGCGAGCCCGGAGTTGCAGTCCTCCCGCTTCGCCCAGATCCGGGCCCCGCCGAGGTGCGCGGTGAGCCGGTCGAGCGGGTGGATCGGGCTGGGCCCGAACAGCAGCGGGTAGCGGGGGAAATCGGCCAGCGGCATGACGTCTCCTAGATCTCGATCGCCCGTGGGCGGTGATCGCCCGCCAGATCGTGCGGGGTGCTCCGTCCCAGCGCCACCCCCGTCCCGCGAACCGGGACCGCAGCGCCCACCCGCGGCGCTCCGACCAGCACCGATCGCCTCCGGACGCGCCGCGGATCACACCGCCGCCGCGCCACTCACCGCAACTCGCCCGGCAGCAGCCCGAACACGGCGGTGTCGCGCCGCCCGTGCCGGAACCGCTGGTGCGAGCGCAGCACCCCTTCGAACGCGAACCCGCACCGTTCGGCCACCCGCCGGGACGCCGAGTTGGTCGGCTCGCAGGTCAGCTCCAAGCGGGCGAGGCCGAGGTCGTGGAAGCTCCACGTCGCCAGCAGGCGAACGGTCCCCGTGGCCGCACCGCGTCCGCGCGAGTCCGCGCCGAGCCAGTACCCGATTCGGGCGCGCAGCTGCTCCAGGTCCACGTTGTAGAGCGCAGCGCCCCCGAGGACCGTGCCGAGATCGTGCGGATCGACCACGGCGAACGCCGGCCTGTCCCCGCTTAACCGCGCCTGCTCGTCCGCGGCCGCCCGGTCCCGCAGGTGCTGCGCGGTGAACGGCTCCGGGTGGGGCCAGGAGTAGCGCAGGCACAGCGGATCGGAGAAGGCGGCGAACCGTTGCGGCACATCGGCTGCGCGCCACGGCCGCAACGTCACGGTGCCGTCGGTGAGCACGGGGTTCGGGAACTCCAGTACGGCCACCCCCGCACCTTCCCGCGATTCCGCCGCGAGCGCA
Source organism: Saccharopolyspora sp. MMCC62 (assembly GCF_057736575.1). Lineage (NCBI taxonomy): Bacteria > Bacillati > Actinomycetota > Actinomycetes > Pseudonocardiales > Pseudonocardiaceae > Saccharopolyspora > Saccharopolyspora sp. MMCC62. The sequence continues at coordinate 118,480 of NZ_JBYKCM010000006.1, forward strand.
CCGCATTTCCCGACACGGCGATCGCCGCCGAGGGCGACTCCACTCGGCGGCCGAACCCGTACCGAAGTTCCGGGCGCACGAGGTCGAGAACGGGAGGTATCGCCCGCTCACGCGGGACGATCGCTGACCGGCGCGGGACATCTCGGGCGTGGCCGGTCGCTCCGTCCTGCGGCACGGCATCGTTCGTGGTCGAGCTCGTCACCGGCTGTGCTGCGGCAGGTTCCGGGCGAGGAAATCGCGGATGAGGTCGGTGGCGGTGTCGAGGTGGCTTTCGAGGGCGAAGTGGCCCGCGTCGAGCAGGTGTACCTCGGCGTCGGGCAGGTCGTCGGTGAAGGCACGGGCGCCGTCCGGGCCGAAGATCTCGTCGTTCGCGCCCCACACCGCCAGCAGCGGCACCCGGCTCGCCCGGAAGTACTCGTGCACCCGCGGGTAGAGCGCCACGTTGCTCGGGTAGTCGCGGAACAGGCGCAGCTGCACGGCATCGTTCCCGGGGCGCGAGACCAGGGCGTGGTCGTGGGTCCAGGTGTCCGGGCTGACCAGGGTCGGGTCCGGCACGCCGTGCAGGTACTGCCAGCGGATCGCGTCGACGGTGAGGGCACCGCGGACGGCCTGCTCGTTCGCGGGACCGGGATCGGCGGCGTAGTCCCAGATCGGCGCCCAGAACTCGGGGACGAAGCCGGCTTCGTAAGCGTTGCCGTTCTGGCTGATGATCGCGGTGATCCGCTCGGGGTGGCGGAGGGCGAGCCGCCAGCCGACGGGTGCGCCGTAGTCCTGCACGAGGATCGCGCACTCCCGCACCCCCAGCTGGTCCAGCAGCTGCTCGGTGATCGTGGTGAGCGGGTCGAAGCCGTAGTCGAACTCGTCGGCGGGCGGCGCGTCGGACCGGCCGAAGCCGAGGTGGTCGGGCGCGAGCACGTGGTAGCGGTCGGCGAGCGCGGGGATGAGCCCGCGGAACATGTGCGAGCTGGTCGGGTAGCCGTGCAGCAGCAGCACGGTCGGGTGCTCGGGCGAGCCGGCTTCGCGGTAGAAGACCTGGTGGCCGTCGACGGTCGCGGTCCGGTGGTGCACTGCGGGCATCGTAACCTCATCAACTGGGTTCAACTGGTTAGACGCGAACGCTAGGCCGTGTCCTGCTAACCTGTCAACAGGCGACGATGCGGTTAGGTTGGTGTGATGGTCGACGACGTGGAACTGCTGCTGGCGCTGCTCAACAGCAGGCCGGTGCTCGACGGCGCCGAGCGGGACGAACTCGCCACCGACGAGACCGCCCGAGCCTGGGCCGTCGCGCACGGCGGCACTGGCACCACCGCGGAACTCCGCGCCTTGCGGCAGGTCCGCGACGGGCTCACCGCCGTGGTGCTCGGGAGGCGGCCCGTCGCGGTGCTCGCCGGTGCGCTGGACGGGGTGCACCGGCGGCCGGCGCTCGGCGACGACGGCGTGAGCTGGGAACTCACCGCCGCCGCCGAGGCGCTGCTCCCGGCCCGCGCCGTGCTGGGGTGGGCGTGGGTCGCCGAGCACCTGCCGGGCCGGCTGCGGCCCTGCGGCAACGACGAGTGCCGGTTGTTCCTGCTCGACCGCAGCAAGGCCAACAAGGCCCGCTGGTGCTCGATGGCCACCTGCGGCAACCGGATGAAGGCCCGGCGGCACTACGAGCGGACCCGGCAGTCCACATCGGACTGACAGTCACGACCGGGTGGTCGTCGCGTGCTGGTCGACCTTCTCGTCGGCCGCGGTCTTCGGCCGGAACACCGTCGTGGAGAGCGCGGCGACCAGCCCGAGGGCCGCGAATCCGGTCAGCACGGCCGGAATCGTCCACGGTTTCGCCGGATCCGCCGTGATCCCCACCAGCCACGGGTGCGTGACGTTCGCGGCCATGCACCCGGTCAGCAGGATCGAGTTCGCCAGCTGGGCGCGATGGGTGGCGGTGCTCAGCCAGGCCAGCGTCGTGGGCAGCACCGGCCCGAGCGCGAACCCCGCCACCGCGTAGCACAGCACCGGCGCCGCGCCCCACGCCGAGAGCGAGAACACCGCGACCGCGATGGCCAGCGAGATGCGGATCAGCGTGGCGGGACCGAGGTTCTTCGCCGCCAGCGGGATGATCACCCGGCCCGCGGTCAGCCCCGCCCAGAACAGCGCGGTGGACCGCGCCGCATCGCCCGGGTCCATCCCGGACCAGGTCAGGTGGGTGCTCGCCCACGCGCCGACCGAGGTCTCCAACCCGTTGTAGAAGATCCCGGCGATGATGAACGGTGCCGAGACCACCAGGACCATCCGGAGCGAGCTCCACCCGGCGCCCTCCGCCGCCGGTACGCGCCGCTCCGCCGCGCAGCACCCGGCCGCCGTCCAGCACAGCACCGTCACCACCGCCATCGCGGTCAGCGTCCACCGGACGTCGACCGGCGCGGTGGCCGCCGTGGCGATCGGGCCGATGATCGCGCCGATGCCGAACGCCGCCTGCAACAGGTTGATCATCAGCACGTTGTGCCGTCCGAACGCGCTCGCGAACGCGGTGTTGAGGTACAGCGCGAGGCCTCCGTAGCCGAGCCCGGCGACGGTGATCGCGGTGACGAACAGCGTCCAGGTCGGTGCCGCCCCCGCACTGCCGAGGCCGGTCGCGAACAGCGCCAGCAGGACGAACACGGTGGGCTTCGGGGGCAGCCGCCGGTCGGCCAGGCCGCACACCAGCGTGGACAGCAGGGCGCCGACGTTGAACGCGACGACCGCGAAGCCGCTGGCGGCGACTCCGATGCCGTAGTGCTCCCGCAGGAACGGCAAGGATGCTCCCAGCGAGGCGACCGCCACTCCGAGAGCCACTATGAGCGTGAAGCCCGCTATGACCGCGCCGGTGCTCGGCCGCCCGGCGGGGGGCTCCTGTCCGGGGCCGCTCATCGTCCGGCGCCGAACGTGTCGTGCGGTCCGAAGACCGCCGGGGGAATTTCGAATTCGTCGATGGGCACCGTCGACCTCCTCCGGGACCGGGGATTCCGCTGCTTTCATTCGCCAACGCGCGCTGCGGAGTTCGGAGGCTAACCCAGGTGAATCAGTGCGCGGGATCGCCCGGCGGAGTGGATCTACTTCGCCGAGCCGCTGAGATCGTCCGGCGTAATTCATGGAATCTCAGCGCGATTCTCATTCGGTGAGTGCGGCTCGCGAAAACTTGTCCTTGCGATGGCAAGGAGTGCTCCGGCTGGAATGTTTGACCAGGTAGTACTGGTTCCTGGCGGTGTTTCGGGGTGTGGTACGGGCGGTGCGCGCGGAGTTGCCGGATTTCGGAGACGGGCTCCTCCGGGATTCGATGAGGAAAGGGTCGATTCGTTGTCCGCGGGACCGTTTCGCGTGTTTCCGCGCGTGAATGAAGCGGTTCTTTCGAGGGGGTGGTCGTTCGCGCGAAAGGTAGTCGACACCGGCTCTGCCGCGCTGGGGATCGGGAAATTCGGGGATGGTGCGGCCGCGCGCGGTCTCGGTGGAGCGGGAGCGGGGTCGGCACTGGTGCCGCCTGGTTCGCGGGTCCACGTCCGAGACGGCTCCACCTGGAGCCGGAACGACGTCCGGATAGCGGTCCAGATGTTCACTTAGGCGGCGGTACGGGGTTCCTCGCGGGCGTCCACGACTCGCAGGTGCGCCGTCGTTGTGCGGTCATGCCAAGGAAAGCGGTGCTCCGGCGGAGTGTTGACACGTCGAGCAGGCGGCCACCAAACTGGCCTGCACGACGACCACAATGTGAACTAATCATCCAATGTGTGCACGCAGTGGTGACTTCCGGCGAGCTGCCGCCGTCCGCCGAGCCCGATCTCGCGTCCCGGACGGCCGCGCGCATCCGCGGCGGCCACCGACGCGCCCCGAACGAGAGGACCACCCTCCAGTGAGCACCACGGACAGCGCGGTCGAGCAGGACCTCGACCGCACGCTCGCGGCCGCCGCCGCCGCGGCCCCCGAATGGGCGCGACGCACCCCCGCCGAGCGCGCGGACGCGCTCACCGCCGTCGCCGACGCGCTCGACGCCGCGAGCCCGGCGCTGGTGCCCATCGCGATCGCGGAGACCGGCTTGGCGGAAGGTCGGCTCACCGGCGAGGTCACCCGCACCACGGTGCAGCTGCGGATGTTCGCCGACCTGCTGCGCGACGGCTCCTACCTGCGGGTCCAGGTCGACGAACCGGACCCGGACTTCGTGCTCGGGGCCCGCCCGGACCTGCGGCGGGTGCTGCTGCCGATCGGGCCGGTGCTGGTGTTCGCGGCGAGCAACTTCCCGTTCGCGTTCTCGGTCGCCGGCGGGGACACCGCGTCCGCGCTCGCAGCGGGCTGCCCGGTGGTGCTCAAGGCGCACCCCGGCCACCCGGAGACCTCGCTGCGCACCGCGGAGATCGTGCGCGCCGCCCTCGACGCGGCGGGAGCACCGGACGGCACCTTCGCGATGATCACCGGAGTCGCGGACGGCAGGCGCGCGCTGGAGGACCCGCGGATCGAGGCGGCCGCGTTCACCGGTTCGGTCGCGGGCGGCCGCGCGCTGTTCGACGTCGCCGCGGCCAGGCCGAAACCCATCCCGTTCTTCGGCGAGCTCGGCAGCATCAACCCCGTCGTCGTCACCGAGGAAGCCGAGCGGGAGCGCGGCGCGGACATCGCCACCGGCTTCACCGGCTCGTTCACGCTCGGCGCGGGCCAGTTCTGCACCAAGCCGGGAATCCTGCTGGTGCCGGCGGGTTCGGCGCTGCCCGCCCGCATCGCGGAGCTGGCCGCGGAGGTTCCGGCGGCGCGGGTCCTCACCGGCAAGATCGCCGACGGCTACCGGCAGCGGCTCGACGAGGTGACCGCGCTCGACGGAGTCGAGGTGCTGCTGCGCGGCGACGAGCAGCGCACCGAGTCCGGGGTCCCCGCGTTCGCGCCCTCGCTGCTGCACGCCGGTGCCGCGTCGAACCTGCTCGACCGGGACGCGGTACTGCTGGAGGAGACGTTCGGGCCGACCGCCGTGATCGCCGAGTACGCCTCGGACGAGGAGCTGCGGCAGGTGCTCGCCGCGATCGACGGGAGCCTCACCGCCACCGTCCAGACCTCCGGCGACCCCGGACCCGCCGAACGGGACCGGCTGCTGCCGATCGTCGAGCTCGTCGCCGCACGCGCCGGGCGCGTCGTGTTCGACCAGTGGCCGACCGGGGTGGCGGTGACGGCCGCGCAGCAGCACGGCGGCCCGTACCCGGCGACGACCGCGCCCGCGCACACCTCGGTGGGCACCGCGGCGATCGACCGGTTCCTGCGCCCGGTCGCCTTCCAGAACGCCCCCGATTCCCTGCTGCCACCGCTGTTGCGGGCCGCGAACCCGCTCGGAGTCCCGCGCGCGGGCTGATCGGAACGACCGGTGCGAGCGCGGGCAGGGGCCGCGCGGAACGGGAGCACACCGGTTCGCGGCGGGAGCGGGACGTGCCCGCTCCCGTTCGGGCCACCTGAGCAGGAGTGGATCGTGCTGCCGACGACGACCGCAGTGCACCTGACCGGCCACGGCGGGGTGGACGTGCTCGACCACCGCACCGACGTCCCGGTGCCCCGGCCCGGCTCGGGCGAGGTGCTGATCCGGGTGGCGGCTGCGGGCGTGAACAACACGGACGTCAACACCCGGATCGGCTGGTGAAGTCCGTGGACGCTGCGACCGGTGCCGGTGCGGCGGCGGGCTTCGCCGGGCTCGACGGCGCGGACGCCTCCTGGTCGGGTGCCGCGCTCCGCTTCCCGCGCATCCAGTGCGCGGACGTCCGCGGGCACGTCGTCGACGGTGCGTCCGGCGGAGTGGGGCTCGCCGCCGTGCAGGTCGCGAAGCGGCGCGGGGCCGAGGTGATCGCGGTGTGCGGGGCGGCGAAGGCCGACGCCGTCCGCGCCCAGGGCGCCGACGAGGTCGTCGACTGCGGTGCGGACCTCGTCGAGGCGCTCGGCGCGTCCTCGGTCGACGTGGTGCTCGACCTGGTGGGCGGACCCGCTTTCCCGTCGCTGCCGGAGGTGCTGCGCCCCGGCGGGCGCTGCGCGATCTCCGGGGCGATCGGCGGCCGCACACCGAGGTCGACCTGCGCACGGTGTACCGCAAGGACCTCTCGGTGCTCGGCTGCACGTTCCAGGAGGACGAGGTCTTCGCGAACCTCGTCGGCTACGTCGAGCGCGGCGAGGTGCGGCCGGTGGTCGCCGGCACCTACCCGCTGGCGGAGATCGCCCGCGCGCAGCGGGACTTCGCCGCGAAGGACCACGTCGGGAAGCTGGTGCTCGTGCCGCCGGCCTGACCCGACGTCTGCTCAAGAGAAAGGTGGAAGATGCGGATCACCAAAATCGACCTCTACCAGGTGGACCTGCCGTACTCGGGCGGTGTCTACGCCCTCTCCGGCGGGCGGACCTACGAGTCCTTCGACGCCTCGATCGTGCGGATCACCTGCGACGACGGCACCGAGGGCTGGGGTGAGAGCACCCCGTTCGGCTCCACCTACGTCGCCGCGCACGCCGCCGGTGTTCGCGCGGGCGTCGCCGAGCTGGCGCCCGCACTGCTGGGACGTGACCCGCGGGCGGTGGACCGGATCGGCGACGTCATGGACGACGTGCTCGTCGGGCACCCGCACGCGAAGACGCCGCTGGACGTGGCGTGCTGGGACGCGTTCGGGAAGTCGGTCGGCCTGCCGGTGTGCGCACTGCTCGGCGGCTCGTGGGACGTCCCGATGCCGATGATCTCCTCGATCCACGCGGGGGAACCGGAGGAGATGCGGCGGCGGGTCGCCGACCACCGGGCGCGCGGCTACCGCGGCCACTCGATCAAGATCGGCGCGCTGGACGGCGAAGGCGGGCCCGCGCTGGACGCCGAACGCATCGCCGCCTGCCTGGCCGACCGGCGGCCGGGCGAGTACTTCACGGTGGACGCGAACTGCGGGCTGCTGCCGGAGACGGCGCTGCGGATGCTCCGGCTGCTCCCGGAAGGCCTGGACTTCACCTTGGAAGCGCCCTGCGCGACGTGGCGGGAGACGGCGTCGCTGCGCGGCCGGTGTCCGGTCCCGATCGTGGTCGACGAACTCGCCCAGGCCGACGGGGACCTCGCGCACCTCGTCGCGGCGGACGTCGCGGACGGGATCGGCCTGAAGATCTCCAAGGCGGGCGGCCTGACTCCGGGGCGGCGCCACCGGGACCTCTGCCGCGCGGCCGGGCTCACCACGAGCGTGCAGGACACCGTCGGCTCGGCCATCGCGTTCGCCGCGATCCTGCACCTGGGCGCCACCGTGCCGCCGAAGCTGCTGCGCTGCGTGCTCAACTGCGCGGACATGGTCACCCGGCGCACCGCGGACTCGGGCGCCCGGATCACCGGCGAGGGAGTGCTGCCCAGCACCGCACCGGGCCTCGGCGTCGAGGTCGACCACGACGTCCTCGGCGCGCCGATCGAGACCTGGGGCGGCTGAGCCCGGAAGCCGCGGGTCCGCCGGTGCGGCGCCCGGGCCGGTGGATGTGCCGGTCCGGCGGAGCTGTCGGTGCGTCGTGGGACCCTCGGGTTCGGAGCAGGGGGAGGGATGCCGTGCCGGAGCGGACGCTGCGGATCTCGGGCGTGGCAGAGGTGTCCCACCACCAGTACTTCCTGTTCGACGCGCGCACCGACCTCGAGGACGTGCGGCGTCCGTCCTGGCGCGAGGGCGCCGGGCTCGCGGCTGCGGAGCCCGGGTTGCTGGCGCTGTGCACGGGAATCCACACCGGATCGATCGCCCTGGCGGTGGAGCTCTGGGACGGCGCCCCGCCACTCGAACCCGGCTGGGAGGACGTGGTGGAGGTTCCGCTGCGCGTGTCGCCGGGCGAGCTGCGGGTGGGCCTGCTGCTGGCGGATCCCCCGTCCGAGCTGCGCACGCCGCTCCCGATCGGAGATCCGCGGTGCCGTGCCCGCGTGCACGCCACCGGCCGGGACGTGGGCTACGACGGCGTCGCGTTCGAGCCGGTCGAGGAACACCTGGTGCAGCTGTGGGAGACCGAGGTCGAGGGCCCGGTCCGCGTGCTGCGGGCGACGAGCGGCTGCGCGACCTGGCGGCTCGGGCCGTGAGCGGACCCGCCGGTGCGCGGGCCGATCATCGGCCGCCGCCGGACCCCGGCGTGGTTACGATCGCGCGGTGGCGAGTGGTTCTGGTGAGCGGGCGCGGCTTCTGGGCCTGACGCGCGAGTTCGTGCTGGCGCGCGGGGTGATCGGGCTGTCGTTGAGCGAGCTGGCCCGGGGGATCGGTTCGAACAACCGCATGCTGCTCTACCACTTCGGTTCGCTGGACGAGCTGCTCGGCGCGGCGATCGACGAGATCCTCGGCGGCACGGTGCTGCTCGACCGGCTCGCGGAGCTGTTGTGCGGGCCGGGTGGGACCGCGGACCGGCTCGCGGCCGCCTGGGCGCACCTGGCCGATCCCGATCGCCTGCCGCACCTCCGGTTGTTCTTCGCACGCTTCGGCATGGCCGTCGACCTGCCCGAGAAGTACGCCCGGTTCCTGGCGGAGGTCCGCGACCGGTGGACCGCGGTGGTCGCCGAGGCGTTGCGGGACGCGCCGGAGGTCGCGGATCCGGAGGCGACCGCGGTCGCGGTGGTCGCGCTGTGGCGCGGGCTGCAGCTGCAGCTGATCTGCGGGGAGCCGCGGTCCCGGGTGGACGCGGCGCACGTCCTCGCCGTCGGCGGGCTGCTCGGATAAGGTACGACTAGAAGTGAATCGTTCAGTTCACTTTTGAGGAGTCGTGCCATGACGGACCCGTTCATCCCGGCGCTGCCGAAGGCCGAGCTGCACGTCCACCTGGAAGGGACGCTGGAGCCGGAGCTGCTGTTCGCGATCGCCGCTCGCAACGGCGTCGACCTGCCCTGGCCGGACGTCGAGCAGGTGCGCGCCGCCTACGAGTTCACCGGCCTGGAGCACTTCCTCGCCCTGCTGTTCCGGGCGGCGTCGGTGCTGCGCACCGGCCAGGACTTCTACGACCTCGCGCACGCCTACCTGACCCGCGCCGCCGCCGACGGGGTGCGCCGCGCCGAGATGTTCCTCGGCGTGCAGACCTTCCTGGACGCTGGCGTGCCGATCGCCGACCAGCTGGACCCGGTGCTGGCCGCGATCGACGACGCCCGGGCCGAGCACGGCATCGACGGCGCGCTGCTCGTCACCAGCCAGCGGCACCGCACGCAGGGTGCCGCGCTGGAAGTCCTGGACCTGATCCGGCCCTGGGGCGAACGGGTGCTGGGCATCGGCCTCGGCGCGGCCGAGCGCGGCAACCCGCCGGCCGAGTTCGCCGACTACTACGCGACGGCTCGCGCCCGCGGCTACCGCACCACGATCCACGCGGGCGAGGACGGGCCCGCGGAGTACGTCCGCGAAGCCCTCGACGTGTGCAGGCCGGACCGCATCGACCACGGCGTCGCCGCCATCGACGACCCGGAGCTGGTGGCGCGGCTGCGCGATGCGGCGGTGCCGCTGACCGTCTGCCCGTTGTCGAACGTCGCGTTGCAGGTGGTGCCCTCGATGGCGGCGCACCCGCTGCGCGCCCTGGTCGAGGCGGGGCTGCTGGTCACCGTCAACTCGGACGACCCGCCGTACTTCGGCGGCTACCTCAACGACAACTACGAGGCGGTGCGCGCCCACCTCGGGCTGGGCCGCGCTGCGCTGGCCGAGCTCGCCCGGAACGGCTTCCGCGCGTCCTTCGACGATCCGGCGCGGATCGCCGCGCACGTGGCCGAGGTCGACCGGTGCGCGGCGGCGTTCCCCGCCGCGGGGAGCTGAGCGGCGGCGCCGGGTTCGCACCGGTTCAACAGTCCTAGTGAATGGGACTTGAGCCGTTGGGTTTGAAGCGATCTTCGACGTCCGATCGGCCTTCGCGGACGCCGTCCAGTGCAGATTCGTCCCGAAATATCCTTATTGTGAACCGATGTTTGCGGAAACGTCCTGAAGAGTGGCACAGTTCCCTCTCCAAGAGCCCCATGTCGTTCAGCGGGATCATGTCCTGCTGATCGGAGCACGGTCGCTCCGGGGTGGTCGGGAGGAGAACCGTGATCGAACCAGCAGAGCTCCCCGTGCGCGGGTCGGCGGCGGGGCCCGCGCGGAAGCGGCGGCTCGGCGTCGTCCTGTTCGGCACGAGCATCGGCACCACCCTTGAGTGGTTCGACTTCGGCCTCTACAGCGCGGCCTCGGCGCTGGTGTTCCCCGCGGTGTTCTTCCCCGCGCTGAGCCCGGCGACGGGAGTGCTCGTCTCGTTCGCCTCCTTCGGCGTCGGGATGGCGATCCGCCCGCTCGGCGCCGCCGTGTTCGCGAGCCTCGGCGACCGGATCGGCCGCAGGCGCACCATGGTGCTGTCGCTCGTGCTGATGGGGCTCGCCTCGCTGGGCATCGGCGCGCTGCCCGGCTACGCGAGCTGGGGCCCGGTGGCGCCGTTCCTGCTGGTCGCGCTGCGCTGCGTGCAGGGGTTCAGCCTCGGCGGCGAGGGCACCGCGGCGCAGGTGATGGCGCTCGAGCACGCCCCGGCGCGGCGGCGGGCGCTGTTCGGCTCGCTGGTGAACCTCGGCTCGCCGCTCGGGCAGGTCCTGGTGTCGGTGGTGCTGCTGGCGATGACCGCGCTGCTCGGCGAGGAGGCGTTCCTGGCCTGGGGTTGGCGCCTCCCGTTCTTCCTCGGCTGCGCGCTGGCCGTCGGCGGCTACTTCGTGCGGCGCGGCATGGACGAGTCCCCGGTGTTCGAGAACGCGGCGGCGCGCGGCGGGACGAGCGCCAGCCCGGTGCGCACCGTGTTCCGCAGCCATCCGCGGGTGATCGTGCGGCTGACCTTCCTGTGGGTGCCGAACATCGCGTGCAGCTACCTGGTGACGACGTACTCGCTGGAGTACCTGCACGGCGCGCTGGGGCTGCCCAGCGGCACCGGGTTCGCGCTGGTGCTGGTGACGAACCTGCTCGGGGTGGCGGCGGTCCCGCTCGGCGGCTGGCTGGCCGACCGGTTCGGCCGCAAGCCGGTGCTGTACTCGTTCGCGGCGTTGAGCCTGGTCGGCACGCTGGTGTACTTCCCGTTGCTCGACACCAAGTCGTGGCCGCTGATGCTGCTGGCGAACGCGGTGACGCTGGTGTCCGACTACGTCGAGTTCGGCGTGCTGGCGGTGCTGTTCGCCGAGCCGTTCCCGACCTCGCTGCGCTTCTCGGGGCACGCCGCGGTGTACACGCTGACCAACATGGTCGGCGGGAGCCCGACGCCGCTGGTCGCGGCCCTGCTGCTGTCGGTCACCGGGTCGCCGTGGAGCATCGCGCTGCTGCTGGCGGCCGCGTACGCGGTGAGCCTGGTGCTGATCCACCGCACGCCGGAGACGCGCGATCGCGAGTTCGGCGCCAGCTGATCTGACCTGTTCAGAATATGAACGAACCGGGCTCATTGTGCGGTGACTCGGACTGCTCGTCAAGGGTCGATGTGGGCGAATTCCGCGGTAATTCGGTTGAGTCGGCCGAATCGGGTTCGGGCGGGGCGCTTGACGGCGGCGGAGGTCGCTGCCACTCTGGTTTGAACGCAACGGTCACTATGTGAACGCATTCGTCCCGGTGTTGAGCATGGCGGAAGGACGGCGATCGCAGGCGGACCGATGAACCACCCCGTGCCGAGGAGAACCGATGTCCGAGCTCGCCGAAGCCCGCACCGCACTCGCCCGCGGCGGCATGGTCCTCGTCGTCGACGACGAGGACCGCGAGGACGAGGGCGATCTGATCATGGCCGCCGAGCACGCGACCACCGACGACGTCGCCTTCTTCTTGGAGCACACGTCCGGATTCCTGTGCGTCGCCGTCGACGAGGACCGGTCCCGCGACCTCGGACTCGACCTGATGGTCACCGCCAACACCGAGAGCCACGGCACCGCGTTCCTCGTCAGCGTCGACCTCAAGCACGGGACCGGCACCGGCATCAGCGCGGGGGACCGCGCCGCCACCATCCGCGCCCTCGCCGATCCGCGGACCGCGCCGCAGGACCTCGCCCGCCCCGGGCACGTGCTGCCGCTGCGGGCCAAGGCGGGCGGCGTGCGGGAACGCGCCGGGCACACCGAAGCCGGCGTGGAGCTGTGCCGCCTGGCCGGGGCGAGCGGCGCCGCGCTGCTCTGCGAGATCGTCACCCCCGACCGGCGCGACATGATGCGCCGCCCCGCGCTCGACGACTTCGCGGCGCGGCACGGCATCCCGATGGTGACGATCGCCCAACTCGTCGAGCACGCGCGCACCTCCGGTCCGGCGACCGCGCGGACCGGGCGTGCCGAGATCCCCACCGAGCTCGGCACCTTCCAGGCCACCACCTACCGCGGTGCGGGCGACGTCGAACACCTCGCGCTGACGATGGGCGACCCGTTCGACGCGGGAGCGCCGCTGGTGCGGCTGCACAGCGAATGCCTCACCGGCGACCTCGCCGGATCGCTGCGCTGCGACTGCGGCAGCCAGTTCCGGATGGCGATGAGCGCCATCGCCGAAGAGGGCCGCGGCGCGCTGATCTACCTGCGCGGGCACGAAGGACGCGGCATCGGGCTCGGGCGCAAGCTGCGGGCCTACGAGCTCCAGCAGCAGCGCGGGCTGGACACCGTCGAAGCGAACGTGGCGCTCGGGCTGCCCGTCGACGGCCGCGACCACGCCGACGCCGCGCGCATCCTGCACGACCTCGGCGCGGGCTCGGTGCGGCTGATGACGAACAACCCCGACAAGGTCCGGGCCCTCGCCGACCACGGCATCACCGTCGCCGAGCGGATTCCCCTCGAAGCACCGGAGAACCCGCACAACGCCGGCTACCTCGCCACCAAGCGCGCCCGCATGGGACACCTGCTGCACGCCTGAACCCGCTCCCGGAAGTCCCGCGCCGCGGGAGCGGAACCTCGGGCGGCCGCCGGTGCTCTCCCCGGCTCCCCGGCAGACGGGGGAATTCGGCACGAAGTCCGCGGGCGAACCCGCGCGCACGTTCGGAGGAACACGGTGAAGATCGCGGAAGTCCACGTCCACCAGCACGGCCTCCCGGTCCGCGGCGGTGCCTACAAGATGGGCCACTCCGAAGTCCGGTTCCTGACCAGCACGCTGGTCCGGCTGGTCGCCGACAACGGGCTGGTCGGCTGGGGCGAGACCTGCCCCATCGGGCCGCTGTACGCCGAGGCCCACGCGGCCGGTGCGGTCGCGGCGCTCCGCGAGATGGGGCCGGGACTGCTCGGCGCCGACGTGCGGCCGGTCCCGCTGCACCGGCGGATGGACGGGCTACTGCACGGGCACCGCTACGCGAAGGCGGCCGTCGACATCGCCGCGCACGACCTCCTCGGCAAGCACCTCGGCGTCAGCGTGTCCGACCTGCTCGGCGGTGCGCTCGTCGATCGGGTGCCGTCCTACGCCGCGCTCGGCGTCGGGCCGCCGGACGACACCGCCCGCCTCGCCGCGGAGAAGCGCGCCGAAGGCTACCCGCGGTTGCAGGTCAAGATCGGCGGCAGGCCGGTCGACGAGGACGTGGCCGCCGTCCGCAAGGTCGGCGAGGTGCTGCGCGGAACCGGCGTGCGGCTCGCCGTCGACGGCAACCGCAGCCTCGGCACCCGGGACGCGCTGCTGCTGAGCCGGGAGTGCGCGGACGTCCCGTTCGTGCTGGAACAGCCCTGCGACACCCTCGACGAACTCCGCGCGATCCGCCCGCTGCTCGCCCACCCGCTGTACGCGGACGAGAGCAGCACCGGGCTGGACGTGGTGGTCGGCGCCGCGGGAACCGGCCTGGTCGACGGCTTCGGCGTGAAGATCACCCGGGTCGGCGGGCTGCACCCGATGCGCGCGGTGCGCGACGTCTGCGCGGCGCGGAACCTCCCGCACACCTGCGACGACTCGTGGGGCGGCGACATCATCGCCGCCGCCTGCGCCCACGTCGGCGCGACCACCCGCCCGGAACTGCTGGACGGCGTGTGGATCGCCGCCGACGGCATCGACGGGCACTACGACGACGAGCACGGCGTCCGCATCGACGCAGGCCACATCGCGGTGCCGCGCGGGCCCGGGCTCGGCGTCGAACCCGCGGACGGCCGCTTCGGCGACCCGGTCGCCTCCTGCTGAAGGACCGCTCCACGCGCAACCGGCCGCCCGGGGAGGCGAGCCGGGCATCGAACGCACGCAACAGGAAGGGTTCCGGAATGTCGCCGCAACTGAGTGGAGTTCTCACCGCCCTGCCGACCCCGTTCACCTCCGGCGGCGAAGTCGACGTGGCCGCCCTCGGCCGCGTGGTCGACCGCAGCATCGACGGCGGCGTCGACGGCCTCGTCGCCTGCGGCTCCACCGGCGAGTTCGCCGCGCTCGACGAGGACGAGCGGCGCCTGGTCGTGGAGACCGTCGTCGCCCGCGCCGCCGGGCGCGTGCCCGTCGTCGCCCAGACCGGCGCCGTCAGCACCGAGCAGGCCATCCGGCTCTCGCAGCACGCCCAGCGGTGCGGGGCCTCGGTCGTGATGCTGGTGACCCCGTACTACGAACCGCTCACCGAAGCGGAGACCGAGCAGTACCTGCGCACCGTCGCCGCCTCCGTCGACATCCCCGTGATGCTCTACAACCTGCCCGCGATCACCGGCGTCGACCTGTCCCCGGACGTCGTCGGGCGGCTGGCCCGCGAGGTCGACAACATCCGCTACATCAAGGACACCAACGCCGACATGTCCCGGCTGCGGCAGTTCGTCCACCACCACGGGGAGGTGATCACCACCTTCGGCGGCTGGGACACGCTGATCCTCGCCGCGCTCACCGAGGGCGCCGCCGGTGTGGTGGCGGGCAGCGCGAACCTCGTGCCCGCGGAACTCGTCTCCGTGCACCGCGCGCTGCGGGCGGGGGAGCTCGACCGCGCCCGCGCCGAATGGGCGCGGCTGCACCCGCTGATGGACTCGCTGATGACGGTGCCGTTCATCCCCGCCGTGAAGGCCGTGCTGAACGCGGCGGGCCTGCGGGTCGGCAGCCCGCGCAGCCCGCTGCTGGACCTGCCGCCGGACACCGCGCGGCGCGTCACCGCGCAAGCCGCTGCGGCGCGCGGCGAAGCCTCGGCCGGACACGGCGCACCGGAGCCCGCGGCGGTCCGCCGGTCCACCGACGCGCGCCCGCTCGCCGCGGCGGCCGAACTGCCCCCGGCGCGCCACTTCATCGCGGGCGGCTACGCGGACTCCACCTCGACGCGGCTGCTCGACGTCATCGATCCCTGCACCGAACAGGTCCTCTGCCGCACCCCGGACGGCACCACCGAGGACGTGGACCGGGCCGTGGCCGAAGCCGTCGCGGCGCGCGGCTCCTGGGCGCGGCGGGTTCCGAAGGACCGCTCCGACGTGCTGCACGCCATCGCCGACCGGGTCGAGGCCAACGGGGATCTGCTGGCACGGCTGGAATCCGCCAACACGGGCAAACCCCTCGCGGTCGCCCACGACGACATCGCGGGCACCGTCGACACCTTCCGGTTCATGGCCGGGGCGGTGCGGGCCACCACCTCGATGTCGGCGGGCGAATACCTCGACGACCACCTGTCGCTGGTGCTGCGCGAACCCGTCGGCGTCGTCGGCGTCGTGACGCCGTGGAACTACCCGCTGATGATGGCCGCGTGGAAGCTCACGCCGATCCTCGCCGCGGGCAACACCTGCGTGCTCAAACCCTCCGAGATCACCCCGGTGACGACGGTGAAGTTCGCCGAACTCGTGGCGGACCTGCTGCCACCCGGCGTGCTCAACATCGTCACCGGCCGCGGCGACGTGGTCGGCGCGCGGCTCGCCGCGCACCCCGACGTGGACCTGGTGGCGCTGACCGGATCGGTGCCCAGCGGGCGGGCCGTGGCGCGCGCCGCCGCCGAGAGCCTCAAGCGGGTGCACCTGGAACTCGGCGGCAAGGCACCGGTCCTGGTGTTCGCGGACGCCGACCTGGCCGCCGTCGCCGAGACGCTGCGCACCGCCTCGTTCTGGAACTCCGGGCAGGAGTGCGGCGCGGCCTGCCGAGTGCTCGTGCACGAGTCGGTCGCGGCGGAACTCGTCGACCACCTCGTCCGCGAAGCGGGCACGCTCGTCACCGGAGAGCCCACAGTGGACGGTGCGGAGATCGGTCCGCTGGTGTCCCGGGCGCACTTCGACCGGGTTCGCGGGTACCTGGAACGCGCGCAGCGGGACGGTGCGCGCGCCGCGCTCGGCGGCAGAGCGCTCGACGGGCCCGGCTACTACATCGCCCCCACCGTGCTCGTCGACGTGCCCGAAGGCGCCGAGATCGCTCGCGAAGAGGTCTTCGGGCCCGTCGTCACCGTCGAGACGTTCCGCGAGGAAGGAGAGGCGATCCGGCGCGCCAACGACGTGCCCTACGGCCTCGCCGCCTCCGTGTGGACCGAGAACGCGCGCCGCTCGCACGACGTGCCCGCGCGGCTCGACGCGGGCACGGTCTGGGTGAACTCGCACCTGGCGCTCGCCAACGAGGTGCCGTGGGGCGGGTTCAAGGGATCGGGGTACGGGCGGGACCTGTCGCTGTACGCGTTGGAGGACTACGCCAGGACCAAGCACGTCATGCACAACCACTCCCGGTGAAATGCCCGCCTGGATTCTTTGATCCGGGGGTGGGGTGGCGGAACCTCAGCGCTTTCCTCGCTGCGGGATCGATTTCACCGGTGGCTCCTCCACAGGAGAAATCGCTGTCCTCGCGAGGAAAGCGCTGAGAACCCGCGGCGGTGCCGGTTGCTCTGGTGGTCGCTGCTCAGCGGCTTTGCCGCTGATAGGGCGAAGGCGAATGCCTTGTGCTGGGTGTCGTTCGGGGTGGTGGGCGAATCGCCGGTGGTTACGGGGTTTCGGCGTGCCCCGGGGTACCGCCACGTGGGCGAACGGGGCTGCTCCAGAGGCGGTGGTGCCGGGATTGTCCTGATGTGGCAACGGGTTTCGGGATTCGGAGTTCACCTGTGGGACGTGCTGTCCGGTCCCGCGGCGGGCTTACCGGGGTTCTCCCTCCGATGTGCACCGCCGTTCGGTGAAAGCCTTGACTCGTCCGCGTGACTCTGCCAAGTTTTTGGTCGCTGCGTTCGAAATATGAACACAGGTGGAAGGTGTTGTCCTTCGAGGACGGCTCGCCGCCGCGGCCGTCCACCTGACGGTCGGCCGCATTCCGAGCCGTGCCACCCCGAACCACGCCGACCGCCGGAGAGGGACAACGATGTCCGAACCGAGCAGGAGCCGCCCGTCCGCGGGCACCCGCAGGATCAGAGAAGAGGACTGCATCGTCGTCGACCGGCCCGCGCTCATCCGCGCGCAGCTCGGCGCCGGCGTGGGCAACTTCATCGAGTGGTACGACATCGGGGTCTACGGCTACCTCGCCGTCACGCTGACCCAGGTGTTCACCGCCGGGATGGACGAACGGCTCGGGCTGCTGGTGACGCTGCTCGGGTTCGCGGTGTCGTTCCTCGTCCGCCCGCTCGGCGGGATGATCCTCGGGCCGCTCGGGGACCGGATCGGCCGCCGCAAGGTCATGTTCTTCACCATCGCGCTCATGGCCGTCGCCACCACGCTGATCGGCCTGCTGCCGGGCCCCGGGCAGATCGGTGCCTGGGCCGTGGTGCTGCTCTACCTGCTGCGCATCGCGCAGGGGTTCTCCACCGGTGGCGAGTACTCCGGTGCGCTGACCTACGTCGCCGAGTTCTCGCCGGACCGGACGCGCGGGTTCTGGACCTCGCTGCTCAACAGCGGTTCGCAGCTCGGTTTCGCCGCGGGCGCCGGCGTGGTCGCCGTGACCTCCGGCATCACCACCCACTTCTGGGGCCCGGACGCGATGGTCAACGGCGGCTGGCGCATCCCGTTCCTGCTGGCATTCGTGCTCGGCGCCGTCGCGCTGCTGCTGCGCAGCCGCATCGAGGAATCGCCCAGCTTCGAGGCCGCCCGGGCGACGACGGCGGAGCAGGCGGCCGACCCGCTGTTCACGCGGCACAAGCTGCCCGGGGTGTTCAAGTTCTACTGGCCGCAGGTCGTGGTCGGCCTCGCGCTGATCGGCGCGGACGGTGCGTCCTCGTACACGCTGACCAGCTACATGCCCACCTACCTCGAAGTCGAGGTCGGCATCGCCACCACGCACACCGCGATCGCCACCGTCGCCATCCTGCTGCTGCAAGCCGTGCTGCTGCCGGTGTTCGGGCGGATGTCGGACAAGCTGGGGCGGCGGCCGGTGTACGTGATGGCGGCCGTCGGGAACCTCGTGCTGCTGCTGCCCGCGTTCGCGCTGATGCGGGTCGGGGCGCCGTGGGCGCTGTACGTCGCGCTGGGGCTCGTGATGATCCCGTCCACGCTGTTCCTGTGCATGAACGCGGCCGTGATGGCCGAGCTGTACCCGACCGCGTCCCGGTACTGCGCCGTCGGGTTCACGCAGAACACGGCGACCTCGCTGTTCGGCGGCACGGTACCGCTGGTCTCCCAGCTGCTGGTGGAGATCACCGGCAACACCTACGCGCCCGCGTTCTACGTCATGTTCTTCTCCGCCATCGCGCTCGTCGCGGTGCTGTTCATGCGGGAGTCCGCCGCGCGCCCGCTGCTGGGTTCGGTCCCGGTCGTGGCCAGCGGCGCGGAGGCCCGCGACCTGGTCGACGGCCAGGACGAGAACGACCGCCTGGACACCTCCACGATGCTCCTGGCCCCCCTCCCACCGGTCGAAGAGCGCACCTGAGCCGTGCCCGTTCCGCCGTCGCCGATCCGCGGCGGCGGGCCGGCGCGGCCGGGGCGTGCTGACGAGCCGGGCGTGCCGACGGCCAGGGAGCCCTGACCGCCCGGGCGTGTTGTCGGTCCGGTCGCCCGATCGGTCGGGGACCGCGACGGTCCGGGCGCTGATTGACCGCGGCCGCCGCCGGGTAGGCGGGGGGCGTCGTCCCCGGTGCGCGGAGGTGGTCGTGTGAAGGCGTTGACCTGGCAAGGACCCCGGCAGGTCGAGGTGCGGGACGTTCCCGACCCGCGGTTGGAGGAGCCGACCGACGCGGTCGTGCGCATCACCAGCACCGCGATCTGCGGCTCGGACCTGCACCTCTACGAAGTGCTCACCCCGTTCATGACCCCCGGCGACGTCCTCGGCCACGAGCCGATGGGCGTCGTGGAGGAGGTCGGCTCGGCGGTGGACCACATCCGGCCCGGAGACCGGGTGGTGGTGCCGTTCAACATCTCCTGCGGGCACTGCTGGATGTGCTCGCGCGGCTGGTACGCGCAGTGCGAGACCACCCAGGTCCGCGACCAGGGCACCGGTGCGCCGCTGTTCGGCTACAGCGAGCTCTACGGCAGCGTTCCCGGCGGGCAGGCCGAGCTGATGCGGGTGCCGCAGGCGCAGTTCGGCCCGATCAAGGTGCCCGAGGGGCCGCCGGACGTGCAGTTCCTGTACCTCTCGGACGTGCTGCCGACCGCGTGGCAGGCCGTCGAGTACGCCGACGTCCCGCCGGAGGGCAGCGTCGCGGTGTTCGGGCTCGGCCCGATCGGCCAGCTGTGCTGCCGCATCGCCGCGCACCGCGGGTTCCGCCCGATCGGCGTCGACCTGGTCCCGGAACGGCTGGACATGGCGCGACGCCGCGAGATCGAGACCATCGACGCGTCCGAAGTGGACTCCCCGGCGGACCGCATCCGGGAGCTGACCGACGGGCGCGGCACCGACTCGGTGATCGACGCCGTCGGGATGGAGGCGCACGGCTCACCGGTCGGGGAGCTCGCGCAGAAGATCGCCAGTGCGCTGCCGAGCGGGATCGGCGGGCCGATGATGGAGAAGGCCGGGGTGGACCGCCTCGGCGTCCTGCACCAGTGCATGGACGCGGTGTGCCGCGCGGGCACGATCTCGCTCAGCGGTGTCTACGGTGGCATGGCCGATCCGGTGCCGATGCTGACGCTGTTTGACAAGGGCGTTGCGGTGAAGATGGGGCAGGCGCACGTGAAGCGGTGGATCGACGACCTGCTGCCGCTGGTCGGCGACGAGTCCGATCCGCTCGGCGTGCACGACCTGGCGACCCACGACCTGCCGCTGGAGGAGGCCCCGCACGCCTACGAGCTGTTCCAGAAGAAGCAGGACGACGCCATCAAGATCGTGCTGGAACCGTAGCCGCGGGTCCGGATCGGGTTGCGCGCCGCGTCGACCTCATCGGGCGCGACTCGACGCGGCGGTGACGCCTCACCAGTGCGGGAGGGCCTGGCCGACGGCGTCGCGCTGGTCCTCCACCCAGGAGGCGGCGACGAGGCCTTCGGCGAACAGCTGCACCGCGACGTGGTCGGCGGTCCGCCGGTCCGGCAGCGAATCCGCGAACACGCGCTCCACCCCGCCGTTCTCCCGCGCGTACAACACCCTGAACATGCCTGCTCCCGTTCGTCCGCGTCACCGCTGGAGGTCGGAATCCCGCGCCTCGTCCGAGCCGGGCGCTCGACGGGACGCGTCCACGGTCTCCGGTGACGGCCGCACGGCCCGGCCCCCGAGGACCAGCGCCGCGACGGCGGCGAGGGCGAGGGCGGCGGAGAAGCCGGCGAACCCGGTGGCGAAGGTGGCAGCCCCCGCGGCGACGCCGATCAGCAGGGAACCCAGTCCGGTGCCGGAATCGAAGCCGATGTTCCACGCCACGGACGTGACGTGCCGGTTCGCGGTTCCGGCCCGGTCGAACGCCTGCACCAGGGTGACGCTCTGCAGCCCGCCGTAGGCGACGCCGAGCAGCAGCATTCCCGCGAGCAGCGCGGCGGTGCCGGGTGCGGGCCCGACGGCCGAGGCGGTCAGCAGCAGCCCGGCGCTCCCGCTCAGCAGCAGCGCGACGTTGATCGGCCGCGGCGGGTACCGGTCCACCAGCACCCCGCAGACCCAGCGCGCGACCGCAGCGGTGGCGGTGGTGGCGAGCAGCGCGGCGGTGGCCAGCGCGGGCGTCGGGGTGAACTGGGGCGCGAAGGTGAGCACGGCGCCGCCGCTGGAGGTGACCACCAGGAGCAGGACCAGCGGGAGCGCGATGCGCCGCAGCACCGCGCCCGCGGGCTCGTCGGGTTCGCCGGACCGGGCGGGCTCGTCGACGCGCGCCGCGACCGCACGCCCCAGCCCGCGCGTCCACGGCAGCGCCAGCACGGGCAGCGCACCGCAGGCGAGGACGGCGGGCAGCCCGATCGCGCTGACCAGACAGGGAGCGGCGGGCGTGAGCAGCACCTGCGGAACGGCGATCGCGAGCCCGTACAAGCCGATCGCCGCGCCCTGCTTCCCGCGCGGGGCCAGCACGGACACGGCCGTGGACCCGCAGACGGTGAGGATGCCGAACCCGAGCCCGCGCAGCGCGGTGGTGCCCAGCACCGCGGGCAGCTGATCGCTCAACGCCTGCAACGGGGCTGGCAGCCCGAGCAGGAGCGCACCGAGGGCGAGCGTCCACGTCCAGCCGATCCGCCGCAGCACCGCCCGGACGCAGAGCTGGGAGAGCACCGTCGCCGCCATCAGCACCGCGGTGACCAGCCCGGATCCGAACTCGTCCGCCCCGCCGCGCAGCGCCCACACCGGCGACACCGGCACCAGCAGGGCGAACCCGGCGAAGCAGCAGAACACCACCAGCAGCAGGTGCGGCATGGCGGGATCGCTCAGGACGGAACGTTCGGCGCGTGACGACATGGAACTTCGCTGGTCCTCGGGATCGGCGACGACCTCCGGGCGGAGACCGTCCCTGCATTGCACCACGCGAGGCGGACCCGGGACTCCACCGTGAGATGTTCATCCCCGGGGGCATCGGAACTCCCACCCGCCGAGCTCATCGCGGACGCGGCGGCCGAGGAACTGCGCGACGTCGAATCCGGACGCCAGGAACTGCTCGTCGAACGCGACGGGGGACTGCTGGTCGGGATGGTGCTGATCCGCGGGAAGGAAGGACGGGTGTTCCGGCACCGCGCCGAGGTGCGGAAGCTGATGGTGCACCCCGAACGGCAGCGCGGCGGGACCGGACGCCGCCTGCTGGCCCGCGCGGTCGAGCACGCGAGCGGGCTCGGGTTCCGCCAGCTCGTGCTCGCCACCCGCGGCGGCACCCACCTGCCCGAGTTCTACCGCCGCCGGGGCTGGGTCGAGGTCGGCCGCTTCCCGGCGGCGTTGCAGGTCGCGCCCGGCGACTTCCGCGACGAGCACTGGTTCCAGCGCGAGCTCTGACCGGCCGAGCCGATGATCCTAAGTGGACAATCTGCCCGTCCCCGGCGGGTTCAGCGGGCGAGCCGGTCCACGGCCTCGACGACGGTCTCCGGGGCGCAGGCCAGGTTCATGCGGGCGAAGCCGGCTCCCGGCGAGCCGAACGCCGGTCCGCTGGAGAGCGCGACCCGGGCGTGCTCCAGGGCGTGCGCCGCCGGATCGTCGCCCCAGCCGAGCTCCCGCAGGTCCAGCCACGCCAGGTAGCTCGCCGCGGGCCTGCGCAGCCGGGCTCCGGGCAGCTTCACCGCGAGCTGCTCGTCCAGCAGCGTGAAGTTGCGCTCGACGGCGGTGATCGTGTCGTCCAGCCAGCCCCGCGCGCGGGTGAAGCCCTCGCGCGTCGCCATCAGCCCGAGCAGGCCGGCCCGGAAGGTCACCTCCTCCGGCAGGTCGCGGAGCAGTCCGGTCATCCGCTCGGACTCGGCGACGAACAGCGCCGCCTTGAGCCCGGCGAGGTTGAACGCCTTGCTGCCGGACTCGGCGGCGATGCCGTGCTCGCGGGCTTCCGCCGAGACGGTCAGGTAGGGCGTGAACTCGTGGCCGTGGTGGGTCAGCGGCGCGTGGATCTCGTCGCTCACCACCACCGCGCCGTGGCGGTCGACGATGCGGGAGAGCTCGACGAGCGCCGCGCGCGAGTGCACCAGCCCGACCGGGTTGTGCGGGTTGCACAGCAGCACGGCCCGCGCCCCCGCGGCCAGCGCCCGGTCGATGCCCGCGAGGTCGAGCTCGTGGCGCTCGCCGTCGTCGCGCAGCGGCACCTCCACCACCGTGCCGCCCGCCTCCGGCACCAGGTCGAAGAACGGCGGGTAGATCGGCGGGTTGATGATCACGCCGTCGCCGGGGGAGATGAGGCGCCGCAACGATTCGACGATGACGACGCTGACGTCGGTGGTGCAGCGCATCCGCTCCGGCGCGGGCGACCAGCCCCAGGTGTCGGCCGCGTAGGACGCGAACGCCGCCGCGGCGCGGGTGTCCTGCGGGTCGACGTAGCCGGTGTCGCCCGCCTCCACCGCGGCCAGCAGCGCCGACTTGATCGGCGGCGCGAGCGGGAAGTCCATCTCGGCGACGAACATCGGCAGCACGTCCGGGTCGTGCGTGCGCCACTTCTCGCTGCTGCGGCGGCGGAGCGTCCACATCGGATCGGCTTCGGTCATGCGCCCTCCTCGGTTCTCGGTCGCGCGGCGGGAAGAACTCACGACGCGTCGCCGTAGCTGTTGGTGAGGTGTTCGCGCAGGGTCGTGGCGAACACGTCGCCGTCCCCGGCCGCGGCGGCGTCCAGCAGCAGCCCGTGCTCGGCGACGATCCCGGCGGCGCGGTCCAGCAGCCGCCGCCCGTAGCTGAACAGCAGGAAGCGCTGCCGGTCGGCGAGCCGGTCGTAGAGCTCCAAGACCACCTCGTTGCCCGCGGCCGCGACGAACGAGCGGTGGAACGCGATGCTCAGCTCCACGAACGCCGTCAGGTCCCCGGCGTCGAGGACTTCCTGCTGCCGCACCAGTTCCGGGCGCATCTCGGTGGCGAGCGCCGCCAGCGCGCGCGGCCGGGCGGCGCGGACCGCGCCCGATTCGAGCATCGCCTTGGCCTCGGCGAGTTCGGCGACGGCGCGGTCGCTGAGGGTCTGCACGAGGGCGCCGCGCTTCGGGTAGATCGTCAGCCAGCCCTCCTCCTGGAGTCGGACCAGCGCGGCCCGCACCGGCGTGCGGCTCACTTCCAGTTCGGCGGCGAGCGTCGCCTCGCTGAGCATCGTGCCGCCGGGGAAGCGCCCGGTGAGGATGCCCTGCCGGACGTGCCGGTAGGAGCGCTCGTTCGCGGAGCCCTCGTCGAGCGTGGTCCTGGCCATCGTGCCGCCTCTCGTCGTCGCCCCCGAGCCCCCATCCTCCCAAGCAGGCCCGCGGGCCGTTGGGATGCAACATGTATCCTAGTGCGAGTGACGAATCGATCCGCCGACAGCCCGGATGATCTAGCGGCGAAGTACCGCCGGTCCAAGATCGCCAACGTCGTCCTCGCGGCCCTGTCCGCGTTCCTGCTCGTGGTGGTGGTCGCCCAGCTCTCCACCGCGCAGCCCGCGCCGAACGCCGATGGCGGCGCGGCATCCCCGCCGCAGCAGGCGGCCGCGGGCGTCGAGACGCGGGACCCGGACGACCCGATGGCGCTCGGTGCCGCCGACGCGCCCGTGGTGCTGGTCGAGTGGACCGACCTGCGCTGCCCGTACTGCGCCGTGTTCAACCGGGACACGCTGCCCGCGCTGGTCCGCGAGTACGTGGACTCGGGGAAGCTGCGCATCGAGATCCGCGACGTCTCCTTCTTCGGCGAGAAGTCGGCCACCGCCGCCGTCGCCGCCCGCGCCGCCGGGAACCAGGCCATGTTCCCCGAGTACCTCGGCGCCGTGTACCGCGTCGCGCCCGAATCCGGCCACCCCGACCTCCCACGGGATCGGCTGATCGGGTTCGCGAAGGAGATCGGCGTGCCCGACCTCGCGAAGTTCACCGCCGACCTCGACGACCCGCGGCTGCTGGACGCGGTGCAGCAGAGCACCGGCGACGCGCAGCGCCTCGGCGTGAACAGCGTGCCGTTCTTCGCCATCGGGAACTCGGCGCTGTCCGGCGCGCAGCCGATCGAGAACTTCCGCGAGTTCGTGGACTCCGCGCTCGCCGGCGGGAAGTAGGGCGCGTGGAACTGGGACTGCTCGGCGCGTTCGTCGGCGGGGTGCTGACCCTGCTGAGCCCGTGCTCGGTGATGTTGCTGCCCGCCTTCTTCTCCTACGCCTTCACCGCGCCCGGCGCGCTGGTCGCTCGCACCGGGGTGTTCTACCTCGGGCTGATCACGACGCTGGTGCCGCTGGGCGTCCTGGCCGGGACGCTCGGCGCGTTCGTGAACGAGCACCGGGAGGCCTTCGTCGGCACGGCGGCGGTCGTGGTGATCGTGCTCGGGGTGCTGATGCTGCTGGACGTGCCGCTGCCGATGCTGAGCAGGACGCAGCGCTCGGCCGGCACCTCGACGGCGTCGGTGTACGCGCTCGGCACGATCTACGGGCTGGCCGGGGTGTGCGCCGGTCCGCTGCTCGGGGCGGTGCTGACCTTCGCGGCGGTGTCCGGGAACGCGCTGCGCGGCGGGATCGTGCTGCTGGTGTTCGCGGCCGGGATGGCGCTGCCGCTGCTGGTGCTGAGCCTGCTGTGGGACCGGTTGCCGTTCGTGCGCGGCCTGGTGCGTCCGCGGCCGGTGCGGATCGGGCGCTGGGAGAACACCTGGACCGGGGTGATCGGCGGGCTGCTGACCGCGGCCGTCGGGGTGCTGATGCTGGTCACGCGCGGAACGACGAGCGTCGGCGGCGTGTTAGGCGCCTCCGACCAGGCTCGGCTCGAAGGCCGGGTCCTGGAGTTGTCCGGGACCGTGCCGGACTGGGCGGTGGTGCTCGTCGTGCTGGTCGCAGCAGGAACAGCCTGGCTCCTGCTGCACCACAGGAACCGGACTGGCTGACGGTTCCACTTCTGTTGCTCGGTGGGCGGGTGGCGGAACCTCAGCGGGATTCTCGCTGCGGGATCGTTCGCACCGGTGGCTCCGCCACAGGAGAAGGCGCTGTCCTCGCGAGAATCCCGCTGAGAACCCGCGGCGGTGCCGGTGTCTCAGGTGGTCGTCGGCTCAGCGGCTTCGCCGCTGACAGGAAACCGACATGTGGCTTCCTGGGCAGTCGGCCGTTCCATCCTGCATCGGAGTGGATCTGCGGGGGGAGTCAGGCGAGGGCGAGGACGAGGAGGCCGAGCAGGACCGCGGATGTCGCGGCGGCCCCGGCGAGGACGCCGTGGGCGGTGCCGGGCAGCCGTTCTCCCGGCGGCAGCGCGACGGCGGTGGCGAGCGCGATCCGCGGCGGTGACGCGATGATCGCGAACGAACCGGCCACGTTCTGGCCCGCCACCGCGATCAGCGGCGTCGCACCGAGCCCGGCCGATGCGGTCGCGGTCGCGGCCGAGAACATCGCCGCCGCGCCGGTGTTGGACCCGGTGAGGTAACCGCCGAACGCCCCGATCGCGGGGATCGCCGCGACGAACCCGTACCCGGCGTGCGCGGCCGCCGCGGCGAGGTGCTCGGCCATCCCGGTGGTGGCCATGACGATGCCGAGCACCATGAACAGCACGGCGTTGCCGGCGATCGGCACCCACCGGCGCACGGCGGTGCGGAGCACCCGCCACCGGTCCGCCGCCGGGACGTCGAGCGAGCCGACGGCCACGGTAGCGGCGATCACCAGCCACACCGCCGGATTCGCCACCACCACCGCGGCCGGACCGCCCGCGCCCAGCAGCGCCAGGACCGCGGTGGCGGCGAAGATCCCGCCGACCAGCACGCAGTACGGCAGCAGCGCCAGCCCGAGTGCCCGGTCCACCGCCGGGAGCGGCCCGTTCGCGAGCCGGGTCCGCGCGAGCAGCCCCGCGATCACCGCGGCCGCGGCCAGCACTCCGGCCGGTGGGAACAGCACCAGGTTCGCCGCGATCAGCGCCACCCACTCCACGAGCACGACCGTCGAGGTCAGCACCAGCTGCCGCGGTGCCGGGCGTCCGACGTCGAGGGCGAGCACGGCGCCCGCGCTCACCACCAGGACGGGCAGCGTCAGCAGCGCCGACCACAACCCGAGCTCCCCGGAGTCCACCCCGCCCAGCCGCGCGGCGATCAGGGTGCCGGGCCCGAGCGAACCCCACGGCACCAGCACCATCCCGAGCAGCGCGGACACCACCGCCTTGACCGGCGACAGCCCGAGCCGGACCAGCAGCGGTGCGGTGATCACCACGCCGAGGCCGAACCCGGTGACGGACTCCATGAACGGCGTCAGCCCGAACACCAGCAGCAGCAGGGTCGCCGTGCGGTCCGCGCCCCGTTCGGCGCCGTCCAGCCAGTCGGCGATCCGGTCCTGCGCACCGCCGCGGCGCATGGCCTCGGCGAGCCCGACGCCGCCGAGCAGGATCACGGCGACTTCGACGACGGTGGGCGCCATGCCCCGCGCGGCGGCGATCCCTGCCGCGTCCGGCGGGAACTCCAGCAGCGCGGCGAGGGCGGCGGTGACGAGGCCCGCGGCCGCGGCCCACAGCGATGGGACGCGCACCGCCGGCAACAGCAGCACGACGAGGATGGGCGCGGCGGCGGTGAGCAGCGGGACCGTTGTCATGGCACGTCCGGGGCGGGTCGGCGTCGGGGCGGACCGGGCGGGCTACCGGTCGTCGCGCGAGAGCCGCGAACCGGCCCTCGCCGCGGAAACTACCGATGTCCGGTGCGGAGGTGGCATCCGGTGCCACCGTTTTCCCCGCACTGGCACCGATTTCGCCCGCATTGTCCACTGTGGGCTAGTGAGTCGCGGACCTGGCGAGCTTCGGTGGATCGACGACTCCAGGTGATCGCGCGGGCGTCGGCCGTGGGGGCGGCCCGCGTCCGAGAGGTGCGTCACCCGCGCGTTGCTGCGGCCGCCCGAACGAGCGCTGGTCCGATCGGGCTACGGGCCCGTGTGCTGCAAGACTCAGCCTTGGCTGCATTGACAATCATTTTCAACAAGGTCTTAGATGGTGGTCGCGCACGGTCCGGCGAGGGAGCCGGTCCTCGTTGCGGCGGCGATCAACTCAGGTTAGCCTAACCAAAGTTTACTGGGGTGGCGTGACGGACCGTGATCCGTCCGCCGTGGATTCACGAAGCCGGGTGGCGCCGATCGGTGCTGCCCGCACCTGGGGCCGTGCGCGATCGCGATCAAGCGCGGGAAAGTGGGAGACGATCAGATGACCTCCGTTGGCGGTGCGGTGGAGCGCCGCATCCGGTTCGACGGCGACGCGCTCGCCGCAGCGGCCGGGCTCTGCGCGGAGTCCGCCGAGCAGCACGTGCTCTACGAGCACGGCGGTGCGATCCGGTGGGCCGAAGGACGGCGAGCCGAAGTCCAGGTCCGGGCGACCGGTGCGACCCTCGTGCACGGCGCGCGGCGCACCGAGTTCCCGGTGCGCACGCACCCGCTCGCCGCGGCCGGAGCCGCGCTGCGCTCGCTCGGCGGGCCGCGGGCCTGCGGCTGGGTGAGCTTCGAGCTGTCCCAGGCACACCGCGACGCGGTCGCCGCCGAGGACGTGCTCGCCTGGTTCCTGGTGCCCGAGCGGGAAGTCCTCGTCGACGACGGGACCGCGCTGCTGCGCGCCGCCGACACCGCCGAGCTCGACCGGCTCGAACGACGGCTGCGCGCCCCGGCCGTCGCCGCGCACGAACCGGCCGCCGCCGACCTGCTCGAACACGGCGCCGCGGAGTACCGCGACGGAGTCCGCGAGGCCGTCGCCGAGATCCGCGCGGGACGGCTGGACAAGGTGATCCTGTCCCGCCCGGTCCCGGTCCCCGGCGAGATCGACCTCGCCGCCACCTACCTCGCCGGGCGCCGCGCGAACACCCCGGCGCGCTCCTTCCTGCTCCGCCTCGGCGGCTGGGAAGCCGCCGGTTACAGCCCGGAGATCGTGGCGAAGGTCGGTGCCGACGGCGTCGTCACCACCCAGCCGCTGGCCGGAACCCGCGCGCTGGCCGGAGATTCCGAAGTGGACGGTGCGCTGCGCGCCGAGCTCTACCGGGACGCCAAGGAGGTCTACGAGCACGCGATCTCGGTGCGGCTCGCCGCCGAGGAGCTCGGCGGGGTGTGCGAAGCCGGATCGGTGCGCGTCGCCGAGTTCATGCACGTCGAGGAACGCGGCAGCGTGCAGCACCTGGCCTCCGAGCTCAGCGGCGTGCTGCGCGCCGACGCCGACGGGTGGGATGCGCTGGCCGCGCTGTTCCCCGCCGTCACCGCCTCCGGCATCCCCAAGGGACCCGCCGGTGCGCTGATCCGGCGGCTGGAGCGCGAGGAGCGCGGCCTCTACAGCGGCGCGGTCGTCGCCGTGGACGGGGCCGAGCTGGACGCGGCGCTGGTGCTGCGCAGCGTCTACCGCAAGGACGGCCGCACCTGGCTGCGCGCCGGTGCGGGCGTGGTCGCCGACTCCGACCCGGACCGGGAACTGGAGGAGACCCGCGAGAAGCTGCGCAGCGTCTGCCGCCACCTGGTGCCCGCCGCGGAACCGGCGGTGACCCCGTGACCGGGGCGCGTCCGCTGCGCGTCGTCGTCGCGGGCACCGCGTTCGGGCGGATCTACCTGGACGCGGTGCGCTCGGACCCGGAATCGTTCGAACTCGCCGGAATCCTTTCCCAGGGCGGTGCTTTCTCCCGCGCGCTCGCCGCGGAGCTCGACGTTCCGTCCTACGTGGACCCCGATCAGGTGCCCGCCGACGTGGACGTGGTGTGCGTCGTGGTGCGCTCCGGCGCCACCGGCGGGGCGGGCTCGGACCTGGCGCGGGCGTTCCTGCGCCGCGGCACCCACGTGCTGCAGGAGCACCCGGTGCACGCCGCCGAACTCGCCGAGAACCTGCGCGCCGCCCGCGACGGCGGAGCCGCGTACGCGGTGAACACGCTCTACCACGACATCGCGCCGGTGCGGGTCTTCCTGGACGCGGTCCGGCGGCTGCGCGCCGAGCACCCGCTGCGGTTCGTCGACGCCGCCTGCAACAGCCAGGTGCTCTACCCGCTGCTCGACGTGCTCGGGCGGATAGCCGGAACCCTTCGGCCGTGGGCGTTCGGCGACTGCGACCCGGTGCCGGAACGGCTCGCGGCGCTCGCGGTGGAAGCCCAGCCGTTCCGCGCGCTGCACGCCGTCGTCGGCGGCCTGCCGGTGACGCTGCGGGTGCAGAACCAGGTGCACCCGGACGACCCGGACAACCACTCGCACCTGCTGCACCGGATCTCGGTCGGCACCGACGCCGGCGTGCTGGAGCTGGCCGACACGCACGGGCCGGTGCTGTGGAACCCGCGGCTGCACTCGCCGCGCGACGAGACCGGCAGGCTCGTGCTCGCCGGTCCCGGCACCGAACGGCTCGCGGTGCCCAGCACCTCTGTGCTGCAGGAGGCGCCCGGCACCTTCCACGACGTGTTCGCGCAGCTGTGGCCCGGTGCGGTGCGGACCTCGCTGCTGCGGCTGCGCGCGGACATCGACCGGCCCGCCCGCCGCGCCACTGCCGGGCAGTGGGCGCTGTCGGTCTCGCAGGCCTGGGCCGACCTGACCGCGAAGCTCGGGATGCCCGAGGTCGTCCGGCCCCCGGAGCCACCCGTCGTCGACCGGCGGGAGCTGGTCCGATGAGCGCCCGATGTAGTCACGTGCTGCTGCGCGTCGCCGACCTCCCGGCCGCGGTCGCCGACTTCCGCGCCGCCGGGTTCCAGGTCGACTTCGCCACCGCGGAGGAACGGGCGCTGCACGCGCACGTGTGGTTCCCGGACGGGCCGATCCTCGAACTGCTCACCACGCCGCGCGGCGCGCGGTGGTTCCGGCTGCCGCTGGAGCTGTTCTTCGGCCGCGGCGCCGGGAAGCGCATGGTGCGCTGGGCCCGCCAGGGCGAAGGCTTCTGCGACGTCGCCGTGCTGACCCCGGCCGAGGGCTTCGCCGCCCGGCTCGCCGCGCTCGCCCGGGCCGGGGTGCCCAGCGGCCGGGCGGTGCGCTGGAAGCGGCGGCGCCCGGACGGGGCGCGCACCGAGTTCTCCTTCGCCTACCCGCGCCACGACCGGCTGCCGTTCTTGGTCACGCCCTACGACCCGCCGCAGCACCCGCCCGCCGTGGCGCACCCGAACGGGGCCACCGCGCTGCGCACCGTCGAGGTGGGCGTGCGCGCGCAGGACCTGCCCGCGTTCCGCGCGATCCTCGGCGACGCCCCCGGGTTCCGAGTGCGGGAAGCGCCGGTCACCGAGGTGCTGGCCGTCGAGATCGCCGGGCTGGACCACGACGTGGACCCGGCGCTCACCCGCGGCGCCGTGCTGCGCGCGGCCCCCGGCGGCGACTAGCCGCACACCCCCTCCCGCCCTCCGGTGGGACTCGCATCCGAACCAGATGAAAACGATCATCGATGTCGATCCGGTGGTGCGCCGGACCGGGAAAGCAGGAGGCACGCCATGATCCGCTCTCGCCGCGAGTTGTTCCGGCTCGCCGGGATCGCGCTGGGCGCGGCCGGGACCGGTGCGGTGCTCGGCGGCTGCGCGAGCGGTGCCGTCGGCGGCGGACCCGTCGCGGAGGACACCGGCCGGGTGCCGCGCCGCGGGGGAGCGCTGCGCGCCGCGTTCGGCGGAGCGGGTGCCGCGGAGAGCCTCGACCCGTTCGCCGGGGGCGCTCCGGTCGACCTGGTCCGCAGCGGCGCCGTCTACGACACGCTGTTCGCGCTGCACGACGGCACCGCCGAACCCGCGCTCGCGCTCGGCGTGGAGGTCGCCGCCGACGCGCGCTCGTTCACCCTCCGGCTGCGCGACGGGGTGCGCTGGCACGACGGTGCCCCGTTCAGCGCCGCGGACGTGGTGCACAGCCTCCGCTACATGACCTCGCCGGACCGGCCGTACCCGAGCGAGCTCGGCAGCTACTTCGACGTGGCGGGCGCCCGGGCGCTGGACCGGCTCTCGGTGCGGGTGCCGACCTCGACGCCGATCGGCGATCCGGCGCTGCTGCTCGCCGCGTTCCCCGCGAAGATCGTGCGCGCCGGGGCGTCGTTCGACCAGGCCATCGGTACCGGTCCGTTCCGCGTCGCCGAGTTCGAACCCGGCAGGCAGACCCGGCTCGTCCGCTTCGACGACCACTGGGACGGCCCCGCGCCGCTGGACGAACTCGTGCTGCTGAGCCTGCCCGACCAGCAGGCGAAGGTGAACGCGGTGGCCGCCGGGCAGGCCGACTACGCGGGCGACGTCCCGTTCGTGCAGGCCCGCACCGGCGCGCCGAGCCCCGAGCTGGAGATCCGCACCGCGGGGCCGCGGCAGCGCACCGGCTACGCGTTCGTGCTCAATGCGACCAAGGCGCCGTTCGACGACCCGCGGGTGCGCGAAGCCGTCCGCCTCGGCATCGACCGGCAGGCGCTGGTGGACACGGCGCTGCTCGGCTTCGGCGTGCCCGGCAACGACCTGTTCGGCGCGGGCAGCGCGTACTTCGACGACCGGCCCCCGCTGCCGCGGGACGTGCGGCGGGCCCGCGCGCTCGTGCGGGAGGCGGGTGCGGAGGGTGCGCGGGTGGTGGCCCGCTCCGCCGAGTACGAGAACGGCTACAACGCCGCCACCGAGCTGTTCGTCCAGCAGCTGCAGGAGATCGGGCTCGACGCGCAGGCCCAGCTGGTCGGGCTCGCCGAGTTCTTCGAGAGCTCCGCGATCGCCGCCGCCGACTCGGTGACCTTCGCGCTCGGCACCTACCCGCTGGCCGTGGCGTACGGGCGCCTCGGCGGGATCCCGTCGCTGTCGTTGCCCGACCCGGAACTCGCGGCGGCGCTGGAACGCGCGATGGCGAGCACCGCGGAACCGGACCGGGTCCGCGCCTGGCAGGACGTGCAGGCCGTGATGTTCGACCGCGGCAACACCGTGGTGTGGGGGTTGGCCGACGTGCTCGGCATGGCCCGCCGCGAGGTCGCGGGACTGGAGATCCGGGACCAGGCGAAGTACCCGTACTTCGGGAAGGCCGGGCTGGCCTGATGGACGCTGCGGGAACGAGAACCGAGCTCGGCGCCGGGTGGCGCGCGCTGCCGCGTCGCCTCGCGATCAGCGTGCTGCTGCTGGTGCTGCTGTCGTTCGCCGTGTTCGTCGGCGTCGACCTGCTGCCGGGCGATCCGGTCACGGCCCGGCTGGGCGCGACCTCGACCCCCGAGCGGATCGCGCGGCTGCGCGCGCACCTCGGGCTGGACCGGCCGGTGCTGGTGCGCTACGGCGAGTGGCTCGCCGGGTTGCCGCACGGCGACCTCGGGAGGTCCGCGACCGGGCGCCCCGTCGGCGCGCTGCTCGCGGACCGGGTGGGGAACTCGGTGCTGCTGGCCGGGTTGGCCTGGGTGCTGCTGGTGCCGTGCTCGCTGGTGCTGGGCGTGCTCGCCGCGTGGCGGCGCGGGCGCGCGGCGGACCGGGTGATCTCCACCGGAGCGCTGCTGCTCGTGTCGGTGCCGGAGTTCGCGGTGACCGGCGGGCTCGTCGTGGTGTTCGCGGTGACGCTGCGTTGGCTGCCCGCCGTGTCGCTCGTGCCCGCCGGGACGAATCCGCTGCTGCGGCCCGAGATGCTGGTGCTGCCGGTGCTCGGTCTGCTGCTGGCCGGGCTGGCCTACGCGACGCGGGTGATTCGCGGTGCCGCGGTGTCCGCAGTGGACTCCCCGCAGGTGGAATTCCTGCGGTTGAGCGGAGTTCGCGGCCCGGTGGTGCTGCGCCGCGCCGTGGTGCCGGCGGTGCTGCCGGTGGCGGTGCAGGTGTGGCTGGTCACCGCCGTCGGTTCCGTCGGCGGTGCGGTGCTGGTGGAGAACATCGTCGGCTACCCGGGAATCGGGCAGCTGCTGGTCTCCTCGGTGCAGACCGGGGACCTGCCGGTGGTGCAGGCGCTGGTGCTGCTGCTGGGCGCGGCGATGTTGCTGGCGCTGGTGCTGGCCGACTTCGCCGTGGTGCTGCTGACACCGCGGCTGCGGACGAGGGCGGTGCGGTGATGCGCGCGCTCTCGATCCGGCTGGGCTGGGTGCTGTTCGCGGCGGTGCTGTTGCTGGTGCTGCTCGGCCCGGAACTCGCCCCGCACTCGCCGAGCAGGCCGATCGGGCCGCCGTTCGCCGCACCCGGCTCGATCGGGCTACTCGGCACCGATCACCTGGGTCGCGACGTGCTGTCCCGGATGCTGCACGGCGGCAGGCCGCTGCTGCTGACCAGTGCGGTGGCCGCGCTGTGCGGATCGGCGGTGGGGGCGTCGGCCGGGCTGTTCGCCTCGCTGGCCGCCGGGTCGCGTCGCTGGGCGGCGGCGCTCGTGCTGCGACCGCTGGACGTGCTGGCCGCGGTGCCGCCGATCCTGGTGCTGCTGCTGGTGCTCACCGCGCTGCCCGGCCGCGCCGGGCTCGTGCTGGCGGTGGTGCTCACCGGCGCCCCGCTGACCGCGCGGGTGGCGCGCGCCGCCGCCGACCAGGTGCTCGGGCGCGGTCACCTGGAGGCCGCGATCGCCCGCGGCGAGGGCTGGGGCTGGCTGCTGGGCCGCGAGGTGCTGCCGCTGGTCACCGGTCCGCTGCTGGCGGATGCGGTGCTGCGCTTCGTCTCCGCCGTGTACCTGGCCGCCGCGGCCGGATTCCTCGGGGTGAGCGGGGCGGATTCGGACTGGGGCCTGCTGATCGTGGAGGCGCTGCCCGGCGTGTCGTTGCAACCGTGGGCGCTGCTGGCACCGGTGCTGGGCATCGCGCTGCTGGCCGTCGGCACCCACTTCACCGCCGACGGCGTCGCCCGGCGGGCCAGGAGCGTGATCGCGTGATCGCCGAACTGCGCGGGTTGCGCGTCTCCGCGGACGGAGCCCCGGTGCTCCGCGGCGTCGATCTGTCCATCATGGACGGTGAGGCCGTCGGGCTGGTCGGGGCCTCCGGTTCCGGCAAGACCACGATGGCGCTGGCGCTGCTGGGTGCGCTGCGGCCCGGGCTGCGCCACGACGGCGGCCGCGGCCTCGTCGCCGGGCGGGACGTGTTGCCCGCACCGGAGCCGGGGCTGCGCGGCGGGCTCGTCGGCTACGTCGGGCAGGACCCGGGGGCCGCGCTGAACCCGTACGCGACGGTGCGCGGCACGCTGCTGACCATCACCGGCCGGGTGCCGCGGCGGCACCGCACCGAGCACGTCGCCGCACTGCTCGACCGGGTCGGCCTGGACGCCGAACTCGCCGCGCGGTACCCGCACCAGCTCTCCGGCGGGCAGCAGCAGCGCGTCGTGCTGGCGGCCGCGCTGGCGCGGCGGCCCCGGCTGCTGGTGCTGGACGAACCGACCACGGCGCTGGACGTGTCGGCCCGCCGCGAGGTGGCCGCCGAGCTCGCCCGCTGCCGCGCGGACGGGGTGGCGCTGCTGTGGATCAGCCACGACGTGGCGGCGCTGCGGTCCCAGGTGGACCGGATCGTGGCGGTCGCGGACGGCGAGGTCGTCGAGACCGGCCCCGCGGGTCCCGGGCTCGCGGCGGACCGGTTCGACGGGGTGCGGCACCGGCCGGCCGCGGCGCGGAACCCGGGCGCCCGAGCACCGGACGGGTCCGGTCGGGACCGGGGCGAGCCGTCGTGCCACCCGGCCCCCGCGGCCGACCTGACATCCGTGGGCGCTGATCTGCCCGCCGAGGGCGCCGACCTGCTCCAGGTGCGCGGGCTGTCCGCACGTCACGGTGCGCGCGAGGTCTTCACCGAACTCGACCTGGACGTGCACGAGTCCGAGTGCGTCGCGGTGCTCGGCATCTCGGGCGCGGGCAAGAGCACCCTCGCCCGCAGGCTCGCCGGCCTGCACCCGGCGGGCGGCGGAGAACTGCTGTTGCGCGGCGCACCGCTGCACCCGGACGTGCGGCGGCGCGACCGGCTCGGCCGGGCCGGGCTCGCGCTGGTCGCGCAGCACCCGGCCGACGCGCTGCACCCGCGTCAGGACGTGCGCACCGCGCTGGACCGGCCGCTGCGGCTGCTGCGCTCCATGCGGGACGCGGCGGAGCGGACCGCGGAGGTCCGGCGGCTGCTCGACGCGGTCCGGCTGCCCGTCGACCTGGCCGACCGGGACCTGGCCGACCGGCTCCCCGGCGAGCTCTCCGGCGGGCAGCGGCAGCGGGTCGCGCTGGCCCGCGCGCTGGCGGGACGTCCGCAGGTGCTGGTCTGCGACGAGGTGACCTCGGCGCTCGACGCCGGCACGCGCGACGAGGTGCTCGACCTGCTGGACGAGTTGCGGGAGCGGCTGCGGCTCGGCGTCGTGCTCATCACCCACGACCCGGAGATCGCGGCGCGGCGCGCCGATCGGGTGCTGGTGCTCGCCGGCGGGCGCATCGCCGCGTCCGGTGCCGCCGCCGAGCTGCTGGGCCCGGATCCGACGGCCGCCGCGCTGCGGTTGCTGGCCCGGCGGCCTGGAACCGGGGCGAGCTCTTCCGGGTCGAGCAGCCCTCGGCCGAGTGACCGACCGAGTGGCCCTCGACCGAGCGGCACCGACTCGGCCGGTTCCGTCGCCGCCCAGCACGAGCCCGATCCGATCGACCCCGGCCGGAACACCTCCGACCAGCACGCCCCGGAGCCGAACGCTTCCGGCCAGGACGTTCCTGAGCCGAACGCTTCCGACCGGGACGTTCCTGATCAGAACGCCCCTGATCAGAACGCTCCTGAACCGACGACCCCTGATCAGACCACCCCCGACCCGACCGGCCCCGTGCCCGGCGAGGAGTGCCACACCCATGAACGCTGACGAGATCATCTCCGAGCTCCAGGACAGGGGTGTCCGGTTGTGGAGCGAGGACGGTCAGATCCGGTTCCGCGCCCCGAAGGGAGCGCTCACCGAGCAGCACCGCGCGGCCCTGCGCGCGCACAAGGACGCGGTCCTCGCGCTGCTGGACCGCGAGCAGGACGCGGGTCAGGTGCGCGCCGACCCGGGCTCGCGGGGGGAGCCGTTCCCGCTCACCGACGTGCAGACCGCCTACCTGCTGGGCAGGCGCGATTCCTTCGGCTACGGCGGCGTCGCCTGCCACGGCTACCTGGAGGTCGGCTACCCGAGCCTGGAGCCCGCCGCGGTCGTCGCGGCGTGGAACCTGCTGATCGCGCGGCACGACATGCTGCGCGCCACGGTGTCCGCGGACGGCTACCAGCAGGTGCTGCCGGAGGTGCCGCGCTGCGAGGTGGCCTGCACCGACCTGCGCGGCGCCACCGGGGACGCGGTGGCCGCGCACCTGGCCGCGGTGCGGGAGGACCTGGGACACCGGCGCTACGACACCGAGGTGTGGCCGCTGTTCGAGCTGCGGCTGACCCGCACCGACGAGGGCGACCTGCTGCACTTCTCGCTGGATTCGCTCATCGCGGACTGGGGCAGCGCCGGGGTGCTGCTGGATGAGCTGGACCTGGTGCTGGCGGGCCGCGCGGCCGAGCTGCCGGAACTGGAGATCACCTTCCGGGACTACCTGCTCGCCGAGCGCGGGCTGCGCGACACCGCCCGGTACCGGCGCGATCGCGAGTACTGGAAGTCCTTGGTGGACGAACTGCCGCCCGCACCCGAACTGCCGGTGCGCACCGGGGGTGACACCGGTGAGGTCCGCTTCGACCGGCACCGGTTCCGGCTGTCCGAACAGGACTGGAGCGAGTTGCGCGCGCGGGCGGGCGCTCGCGGGCTGACCGCGGCGAACGCGGTGCTCGCGGCCTACGCCTCGGTGCTGGACCGGTGGAGCGCGCGGCGCCGCTTCACCCTCAACCTGACGCTGCTGAACCGGCTGCCGCTGCACCCGCAGGTGGACCGGCTCGTCGGCGACTTCACCTCGGTGAGCCTGCTGGACGTGGACGGGATGTCCGGGACCTCGCTGGGGGAGCGCGCCGAACGGCTCGGGGCGCGGCTGTTCACCGACCTGGACCACCGGTTGCACTCCGGCGTGGAGGTGATCCGCGACCTGGCCCGCACCCGGGGCCAGGAGGCGGCGCTGATGCCGGTGGTGTTCACCAGCGCGCTCGGTCTCGGGCCCAGCGGCGGGTCCGGGGCGGGCCGGGTGCTCGGCGAGGGCATCACGCAGACCCCGCAGGTGTTCCTGGACTGCCAGGTCAACGACGGGTCCGGGGAACTGGTGGTGGACTGGGACGTCCGTCGCGGCATCTTCCCCGCCGGGCTCGTCCCGGACATGTTCGCCGCGTTCGAAGAGCTGCTGCGCGCGCTGGCGACCGACCCGGCCACCTGGGACCGGCCGGAACCGGTCGGGTTGCCCGAGTGGCAGCGGGCCGAGCGCATCCGGGCCAACGACACCGCGGGTCCGCTGCCGGACGGCCTGCTGCAGGACGGGGTCCTGGACCGGGCGGCCCGCGAGCCGGACGCGATCGCGGTGCGCCACCCGGGCGGGGTACTGCGGTACGGCGAGCTCGCCGGGCTCGCGACCGCGGTGGCGCGGCGGCTGGACGGGATCGGCCCGGGAGAGCGTGTCGCGGTGCTGGTGGACCGCGGTCCCGAGCAGGTGGTGGGCGTGCTGGGCGTGCTGCTGGCCGGCGGCTGCTACCTGCCGATCGACGCGAACCAGCCGCGGGTGCGCCGGGACCGGGTGCTCGCCGACGCCGGGGTGCGGCGGGTGCTCGTGCAGTCCCGCACCGACGACCTGCCGGATGGCTTGGTGTCCATCGAGCTGGATCGGATCGAACCCGCCGCCACCGCACCGCCGCGGCCCGGCACCGCACCCGACGACCCGGCCTACGTGATCTACACGTCCGGTTCCACCGGGGCGCCGAAGGGCGTGGTGCTCAGCCACCGCGCCGCGCGGAACACCGTCGACGACATCACCGAGCGGTTCGGCGTCACCGCCCGGGACCGGGTGCTGGGGCTGGCGCGGCTCGGCTTCGACCTGTCCGTGTACGACGTGTTCGGGGTGCTCGCCGCGGGCGGGGAACTGGTGCTGCCCGATCCGGAGCGCGGCGCCGACCCCTCGCACTGGGCGGAACTGGTGGCCGAGCACGGCGTGACGCTGTGGAACTCGGTGCCCGCGCAGTTGCAGATGCTGGTGAACTACCTCGATTCCGAGCCCGCGGTGCTGCCGAGCCTGCGGCTGGGCCTGCTGTCCGGCGACTGGATCCCGGTGACGCTGCCGGAGCAGCTGGCCCGGTTCGCCCCGGGCACCGAGCTGGTCTCGCTGGGTGGCGCGACCGAGGCGGCGATCTGGTCCATCCACCACCCGATCGACCGGGTGGAGCCGTCCTGGACGAGCATCCCGTACGGAACACCGTTGCGGAACCAGGGTTTCCGGGTGCTCGACGCGGACTGGCGGGACTGTCCTGTGTGGACGCAGGGGGAGTTGTGCATCACCGGTGCCGGACTCGCGCTCGGCTACCTCGGGGACGCGGAGCTCACCGCGGACCGCTTCGTCGAACACCCTGCGGACGGGCAGCGGCTCTACCGCACCGGTGACCTCGGCCGCTACCTGCCCGGCGGGGAGGTCGAGTTCCTCGGCAGGCGCGACGACCAGGTGAAGCTGCGCGGCCACCGCGTCGAACTCGGCGAGGTGGAGGCCGCGCTGCTGGCCCACCCCGAGATCGGCGCGGCCGCCGCCGTCGTCGCGGGTGCGGGCGCGGAGCGCGCGCTGCTCGGCTTCGCCGAACCGGCCCGCATCGCCGAGCCCGACCGGGACGAGCGCGGCCGCGAACGGCTGCGCGCGGCCGCGGCCAAGTTCGCCGACCGGCAGGTCGCGGGCATCACCGCGGCGGAGGTGGAGCACTACCTGCACGACCTGCACCGCGCCGCCCGGCTGTCCATGCTGCACGCACTGCGCGCCCGCGGCGCCTTCGCCGCGCCGCGCGACGAGGACGCGGTGGTCGACGCCGCCCGGCCGCACGAGCGGCATCGCTGGCTGGTGCGCCGCTGGCTGCGCTGCCTCCTCGACGGCGGTGAGCTCGCCGAGCGGGACGGGCTGCTGCGGATCGTCGACGACGTCTCCGGCGAGGACGTGGAACGCGCCTGGCGGCAGGTGGAACGGCACTGCGAGCGCGGCCTGTGCACCCCGGGCTTCGTGCGCTACCAGCGCGACCACGTCGGCACGCTGCACGCGCTGCTGGACGACGAGCAGAACCCGTTCGAGCTGCTGTTCCCGCAGGGCCGCGACGAACCGGCGCGCGCGGTGTACCGGGACGACCCGGCGATGCGCTACGCCAACCACGGTGCGGCCGCCGTGCTGCACCGCATCGCCGCCGGGCACGACGGCCCGGAACCATTGCGGGTGCTCGAACTCGGCGCGGGCACCGGCGCCACCACCGCGGCGGTGCTGCCGCTGCTCGACGGGTTCGAGGTGGACTACCTGTTCACCGACGTCACCCCGTTCTTCCTGCCCGCCGCGCAGGAGGAGTTCGCCGGCGTCCCCGGTCTGCGGTTCGGGCTGCTCGACGTGGACGGCGACCTGCGGGCGCAGGGCGCGGCGCCGAACTCCGCGGACGTGGTGCTGTGCGCCGGGATGCTCAACAGCGCCCGGGACGTGGCCGCCGCGGTCCGCACCGCCGTGGAACTGCTCGCCCCCGGCGGCTGGCTGGTGTGCACCGAACCCACCGGCGAGCACCCGCAGATCCTGCTCACCCAGGGATTCATGATGGATCCCGCGGACGGCGACCGGGAGCGCGGCGCGAGCACCCTGCTGGACCGGGACCGCTGGCGCGCACTGCTCGCCGAGGCCGGTGCCGAGGAAGTGCTGTGCCTGCCCGCGGACGACCACCCGATGGCCGCGCAGGGGATGCACCTGTTCGCCGCGCGGGTGAAGGGCGATCGCGCGGCTCCGCACCCGGTGGCGCTGGAGCGGTTCCTGCGCGAGCGACTGCCCGCGCACATGGTGCCCGCGCACCTGCAGCTGGTGGACGCACTGCCGGTCACCCGCAACGGGAAGATCGACCGGGCGGCGCTGGCCGGGTGGCGGCCCGCCGAACCCGTCGGCGCCACAGCGGTGTCCGAAGTGGACGGTGGGGATGAACTCGGGGCGCGGCTGTGCGCCCTGTGGGCCTCCGCGCTGGGCGTGCAGCGGATCGGGCCGGACGAGAACTTCTACCAGCGCGGCGCGGACTCGCTGATCCTGGCGCGCGTCGCGGGCCGGTTGCGCGAGGAGGTCCCGGAGGCCGCGGAGTTCGCCTACGACACGCTGCTGCGCCAGATGCTCAACGAGCCCACCGTGACCGCGCTGCTCGCGGCGCTGCGGGTGGGGCGGGAGCCGGCGGTGGCGCCGGTGCGGGGAACCCGCGGCAACTCGCTGCTGGTGCCGTTCGGGCCGCAGGACGGCGACGGGCCGGTGCGGGTGCTGTTCCACGCGGCGCTCGGCACGATGGACTACTTCCAGCACCTCGGTGCCGCGCTCGCGGAGCAGCGGCTCGGGCCCGTGGTGGGGCTCGCGGTCGCCGACTGGGACGACTACTGCGCGATCCCCGCCGAGGACCTCATCTCCCGCGTCGCCGACGACTACGCCCGGCGGCTCGCCGACGAGGGACACACCCGGTTCCAGCTCGTCGGCTACTGCCTGGGCGGGCTGCTGGCCACCGAGGTGGCGCGGCGGCTGGCCGAGCGCGGCCTGGAGGTCGTGGACCTGACGCTGGTCGACAGCATCCCGATGTTCATCGAGACCGACGAGGAACTCGCCTTCGAGTCGATCTTCGTGCCGAACCTGGGGCTGGACCCGGTCGCGTCCGTGTTCGGGCCCGAGGTGGACGCCGCGGACGTGCACCGCGCCGTGCAGACCCTCATGGAGCAGTGCTCCGGGAAGGTCCCGGCCGGGGCGATCGCCGCGCTGCGCGACGACCCCGGACTCGCCTCGGTCGCCGACGCGGCCGGCCGCCGTTCCCGGCTCGACCAGCGGGACCGGCTCGCCGAGTACGCGCGCGCCGCCGCGGAGAACGCCGGGGTGCCGGTCGAACCGGAGATGGTGCCGACGCTGTTCCGGGTGTGCAGGCACAGCATGATCGC
The DNA here is from genome assembly GCF_057736575.1 of Saccharopolyspora sp. MMCC62. NCBI lineage: Bacteria > Bacillati > Actinomycetota > Actinomycetes > Pseudonocardiales > Pseudonocardiaceae > Saccharopolyspora > Saccharopolyspora sp. MMCC62. Next base: position 160,020 of record NZ_JBYKCM010000006.1, read on the forward strand.
CGCCCGCTTCGACCCGGAGCCCTACGCCGGGGACATGCGGTTCCTGCGGGCCGACCAGCAGCAGACCTTCGGGCTCACCGCCGGGGTCGGGCACCTCGCCGCGCCGTTCTGGGAACGCACCTGCCTCGGCGGGTTCGCGGTCACCGACGTGCCCGGCGACCACTTCAGCGTCATCGAACCGCCGCACGTGCACGTCGTCGCGGACCGGTTGGCCGAACCGCTGCGCGCGGACCACGAGGAGCAGGGAGAGCAGGCATGACCACAGCCGTCGAAGAGAAGGGGACCTCGGCGCTCGCCGAGCTGCGGCGCCCGATCGCGCCGATGACGCGGCTCGGCGTGCTGCTCGGCGGGATCGGCGCGCTGACCACGCTCGCCCCGTTCGTCGGGATCGCCGAACTCGGCCGCACGCTGCTGGCGCCCGGACCGCTGGACGCCACCCGGGTCGCCTGGACCGCGGTGATCATCGCGGTCGGCACGGTGCTCGGCTGGAGCTGCACCGGCGCCGCGCTGTGGATCACGCACCTGGCCGACGGCCGGTTGCAGGCCCAGCTGCGCCGCAGGCTGGTCCGCAAGCTCGGCGAGGTCGGGCTCGGCTGGTACTCGGAGACGAACTCCGGCCGGGTGCGCAAGGCCGCGCAGGACGACGTCGACGACCTGCACCACCTGATCGCGCACCACGACGTGGAGCTGGCCGGGGCGGTGGTGCTGCCGCTGGGCGGGCTGGCCTACCTGCTGTGGGTGGACTGGCGGCTGGCGCTGCTGGCGCTGGCGACGCTGCCGATCTACTTCGTGGCCTACGGGTTCATGATGCGCGGGTTCGCGGACAAGATGCGCGAGATGGACTCCGGGTTCGCCCGGGTCAGCGCCGCCATCGCGGAGTTCGTGCACGGCATCGCCGTCGTCAAGTCGTTCGGCCAGACCGGCAGGGCGCACGCCGGCTACCGGCGCGCGGTCGACGAGTTCGGCGAGCGCTACGCCGGGTGGGTCCGCCCGGTGCTGCGGCTGGAGGCGCTGACCTCGATGGCGCTGTCGGTGCCGGTGATCGCGCTGGTCGGCGTGGCGGGCGGCACCTGGTTCGTGCAGCGCGGCTGGGTGACGCCGATCGACGTACTCGCCGAAGTGCTGGTGGCCGTGGTGCTGCCCTCGACGCTGCTCACCCTCAACCAGGGCTTCACCGCGCAGCGCAAGGCCGTCGCCGCCGCCGAACGCCTCGCCGGTCTGCTGGCGGTCCCGGCGTTGCCGGTCGCCGCGGAACCGCGCAGCCCGCAGGGGAACCTCGTCGAGTTCGACGCGGTGGAGTTCGGCTACGCGGCGGACGAACCGGTGCTGCGCGGCGTGGACCTCACCTGCCGGCCCGGCACGGTCACCGCGCTCGTCGGGCCGTCGGGCGCGGGCAAGTCGACGCTGGCGAAGCTGCTGCCGCGGTTCTACGACGTCACCGGCGGCGCGATCCGGCTCGGCGGCGTCGACGTCCGCGAGATCGCGCCCGCCGAGCTGTACCGGCACGTCGGGTTCGTGCTGCAGGACGTGCAACTCCTGCACGGCACCGTCGCCGACAACCTGCGGCTCGGCAGGCCGGACGCGACCGAGCGGGAACTGGTCGCCGCGGCCGAGGCCGCCCGCATCCACGAGCGCATCACCCGGCTGCCCCGCGGCTACGAGTCGGTGATCGGCGAGGACGCGGTGCTCTCCGGCGGAGAGGCGCAGCGCGTCTCCATCGCCCGCGCGCTGCTCGCCGACACCCCGGTGCTGGTGCTGGACGAGGCCACCGCCTACGCGGACCCCGAATCCGAGGCCGAGATCCAGGAGGCGCTGTCCGCCGTCGCGCGCGGCCGCACCGTCCTGGTCATCGCGCACCGGCTGTCCACCATCACCGACGTCGACCGGATCGTCGTCGTCGAACGCGGCCGCGTCGCCGAGCAGGGGACGCACGCGGAACTGCTCGCCGCGGACGGCCGCTACGCGCGCATGTGGGCCGAGCACGAGCCGACCACCGACAGCACCGCCGGGGCGACCGGCGGGGAAGGAGCCGCACGATGATCAGGCACCTGGCGACGATCCTGGGGCCGCAGCACCGCGGTGCGCTGCGCTCCTACCTGGCCTGGCTGGTCGCGTACGCGGTGCTGGAAGGCCTGGCGATGGCCTTCCTGGTGCCGGTGCTGGGCGCCGTGCTCGGCGGGGACACCGGTGCCGCGTGGCGCTGGCTGGGCGTGCTGGCGGTCGCCGTGCTGGCGACCTGCGTCGCCCGCTACCAGCAGGCCATGCAGGGTTTCCGGCTGGCGCTGGTCACCCTCGGCACGCTGCACCGCCGCCTCGGCGATCATGTGGCCTCGCTGCCGCTGGGCTGGTTCAGCTCGGAGAAGGTCGGCAGGCTCTCCCGCAGCGCCACCGGTGGCACGTTCATGGTCACCAACGTGTTCGCGCACCTGCTCACCCCGGTGGTGAGCGGTGTCGTCACGCCCGCGACGGTGGCGGTGGCGATGCTGGTGCTCGACTGGCGCCTCGGCCTGGTGATGGTGCTGGCCGCGCCGCTGCTGTACCTGGTGCACCGCTGGTCGGCGCATTGGATCGGGCGGTCCGAGCAGCAGCGCGACGCCGCCGACGCGCTCGCCGGGAACCGGGTGGTGGAGTTCGCCCGCAACCAGCAGACGCTGCGCGCGTTCGGCCGCGGTGCCGAGGGCTACGCGCCGCTGGAGGAGGCCATCGACGGCCGCGGGCGCGCCGCGGGCCGGATGCTCACCGAGACGATGCCGCGGCTGCTGGCCGCCGGCCTCGCCGTGCAGCTGTCCTTCGCCGCGCTCGTCGCGGTCGGGGTGGCGCTGGTGCTGGAGTCGGCGATCGAGCCGGTCACGCTGGTGGCGCTGCTGGCGCTGGCCGCGCGGTTCGTCGGCCCGCTCACCGAGGTCGCCGGGCTCAGCGGCATGGTGCGGATGGCGGGCAACGACCTGCGGCGGCTCGCGGAGATCTTCGACGAGCGGCCGCTGGCCGAACCGGCGGCGGCCGCCGAGGTCACCCGGCGCGGGGAGATCGAGTTCGACGCCGTCCGCTTCGGCTACGACCCGGCGAACCCGGTGCTGCGGGACGTGTCGCTGCGGGTTCCCGCCCGCACCATGACCGCGGTGGTCGGTGCCTCGGGTTCCGGCAAGACCACCATCACCCGGTTGATCATGCGGTTCTTCGACGTGGACGCCGGGACGGTCCGGGTCGGTGGCGCGGACGTGCGGGAGCTCGGCACCGCCGGACTGGCCGAGCAGGTGTCGCTGGTGATGCAGGACGTGTACCTGTTCGACGACACCCTCGAAGCGAACATCCGCATCGGCAGGCCCGCCGCCACCGAAGCGGAGCTGCGCGAGGCCGCGCGGCTGGCCGGCGTGCACGAGATCGTCGACCGGTTGCCGCAGGGCTGGGCCACCCCGGTCGGCGAAGGCGGCGCCTCGCTCTCCGGTGGCGAGCGCCAGCGGGTGTCGGTGGCGCGGGCCGTGCTCAAGGGCGCGCCGATCGTGCTGCTGGACGAGGCGACCGCCGCCCTGGACCCGGAGAACGAGCGCTACGTGCAGGACGCGCTGCGCAGCCTGATGCGCACCTCCACGCTGGTGGTGATCGCGCACAAGCTGCCGACCGTGGTGGCCGCGGACCAGATCCTGGTGCTCGACGACGGCCGCATCGCCGAACGCGGCACGCACCAGGAGCTGCTGGCCGCGGACGGCCGGTACGCGGAGTTCTGGAACCGGCGCACCCGCAGCCGCGGCTGGCGCCTGGTGTCCGCGGAGCAGGACCGGTGAGCCCGCTCGTCGGCATCGTCGGCGGTCGCGGGGACGTCGGTTCGCACGCGGTGCGGGCCCTGCGCGGCCGCGGGTGCGCGGTGCGGATCGGCGGGCGGAGCGCGCCCGCCGGGCCGGACGAGCGCGTGGTGGACTTCCGATCGGAGTCCACTGTGGATGACTTCTGTACCGGGCTGGACGTGCTGCTCAACTGCGCGGGGCCGTCGCGGGAGATCGGCGATGTGCTGGCGGTCGCGGCGCACCGCGCCGGGGCGGACTACGTGGACGTGGCCGGGGACGAGGCGCTGCACGCTCGCCTCGACCCCGCCGCGCCGCGCGTCGCCGTGCTCTCGGCCGGGTTGCGGCCGGGCTTGACCGGGCTGTTCCCGCGCGCGGTGGCCGCCGAGTTCGACCGGGTCCGCACGCTCGAAGTCCACTTCGGACTGCTCGACCGGTTCACCGAGGTCGCCGCGGCGGACTACCTGCACGGCGTCGCCGAGGGGCTGACCCGGCCGTCGGCGGGCTGGCGCCGCGGGGTGCGCCGCACCGGCGAGGCGCGGCGCACCGACGTCGAGCTGCCGCACTTCCCGGGCCGGGTCACCGTGCTCACCCAGCTCAGCACCGAGGACGAGCGGCTCGCCGCCGCGCTGGACCTGGAGCGCGGCGACTGGCGCACCGTGCTGTGCGGCGAGCAGGTGCCCGCCGTGTTCGACCGGGTGCGCGGGATGGATGCGGCCGAGGCGGTCGCCGCGCTGCGCAGGGCCAGCCTGCTCGACCTGGCCGGGCGCGCCCGCTTCGTGACGATGACCGTCCGCGCCGACGGGGAACGCGGGGGTGCGCTCGATTCCCGCACCGCCGTGCTGCACGGGGCGGGCAACGCCGAGCTCAGCGGGGAAGTGGCGGCGGCCGCCGTCGCCGCGGTGCTCGCCGGAGCCGTGCCGCCCGGGCGGCACTACGCCGCGGACGTGCTCGACGCCCGCGCGGTGCTCGGCCGGTTGTCCGCGCAGGTGACGTGGCCCGCGGACGACGACGAGGAAGGTGTGCTGTGAACGTGCCCCTGGACGCGCTGCGGCGCGTCGAGCGGACCAGCCTGGCCGCGATGCTGCGGGTGCTGCGGGACGCGGTGGGAGCCGAGCCCGCGACCGACTCCGGGCTCGTGGCCGAAGTCCGGCAAGCGACCGAATCCCGGCCCGTGACCGACGCCCGGCCCGTGACCGAAGCCCGGCTCCGCCGTGCGCTGCTCGTCGCACCCCGCCACGAGTGGCTGCTGCGGCGTTGGCTCGTCGCGCTCGGCGAGGCCGGGCTGCTCGGGTCGGAGCAGGGCCGGTACCGGCTCGCCGAACCGTCCGAAGTGGACGTCGACGGGCTCGCCGCGGACTACCGGGAACTCGGCTTTCCGGACGGCATGGCGCGATTCCACCGCGCCGCGCTGGACCGGCTCCCGGAACTGCTGCGCGACGAGGTGCGCGCGCAGGACCTGCTGTTCGACGGCGACGACGTGCTCGGCGCGCTCACCGCGTACCAGCGCAACGCCTTCACCGACCACCTCAACGAGGCCTGCGCCGAACTGGTGGTCGCAGCCGCCGCGGGCCGGGACACCCCGCTGCGCGTGGTCGAGCTCGGTGCCGGAGGCGGCGGCACCACCGAGGCCGTGCAGCGCGCGGTGCGGGCCGCCGGGGTGCCGGTCGAGCACCGGTTCACCGACGTCTCCCGGCTGTTCGCGCCCGTCGCGCAGCGGCTCGGGCTGGCGGCGGAACTGCTCGACGTGGACGCGGACTTCGCCGCGCAGGGCTTCGCGGCCGGTGCCGCCGACCTGGTGCTGGCGGGCAACGTGCTGCACAACGCCCGCCACCTCGGCGAGACCCTGGCCCGCATCCGGGCGCTGCTGGCGCCGGGCGGGGAGCTGGTCTGCACCGAGTCGGTGCGGGACAACCGCGCGATGCTCACCTCGATGGAATTCCTGCTGTCCACTTCGGATGGTGCGGCCCGGCACACCGACCGGCGGGCCGCGACCGGCGAGGTGTTCCTGGACGACGCGGGGTGGCGCGCCGAGCTGCGCGCCGCCGGGTTCGAGCTGCGGGCCGTGCACCCGGAACCCGCCTCGCCGTGGGCCGCCGCCGGGCAGCTGCTGTTCCACGCGGTGCGCCCCGCCGACACCGCCGCCACCGACCTGCTCACCGGGCTCGGCGACCGCGTGGTGCTGGAGACCGGCACCGCGACCCGGACCGCCGACCAGGTGCGGGCGGCCCTGGACGGCGAACCCGAACGGGACGAGCGGCTGCGCGGCTTCCTCGCCACGCTCGACGCGGGCACCGGTCTCGCCGCCGCGCTCGGTCCGGAACCGGGGCGCACCGGGATGCTCACCGGCGACGGCGCGGCCGCGGTGTGGGCCGCGGGCGGCACCGCCGTGCTCGGCGACCCGATGGGAACCCCCGCCCGGCTGCTGGCCTGGCTGGAACGCGCCGAGGTGACCACCGCCGTGCTGCCCGCCGGGCAGGCGCGCGCCCTGCCGGAGCTGCCCGCGGCGCTGATGACGGACCTGTCCGCGCTGCGCCGCGTGGTGCTCACCGGCGCCGAACCCACCGCGGCCGACGCGGCCGCCTGGGCGGAGCTGGACGTGCAGCTGCGCGGAGTCGCGGCTCCGCGACCGGACGGGGACCTCGCGGCGGAGGTGGCGGCCGCCGCCGACGCCGAGATCGCCGGGCTCGACCAGGACGCCGCGCTCGACGCGCTCCGGCTCGTCGACGCGGCGGCGCTGCGCTCCATGCTCGCCGCCCTGGTCCGCGCCGGATGGCCCGCCGCAGGAGGGGAGTTCACGGCGGCGGAACGGATCCTCGACGCCGCCGCGGTCGCCCCGCGGCACCGCGGGCTGGTGCGCCGCTGGCTGGCCGCACTGGCGCGGGAAGGCCTCCTGCGGCAACGGAACGGCGAGTACGCGCCCGTGCCCGGACACGCGGAGCTCGTGCGGATCGACGACTGCTGGCGGCGGGCGCGGGAGCGCTGGCTGGCCGCGTTCGGCGCCGCCGAGACCGTCGACTACGCGCGCGGCAGCGCCGAAGCACTGCCCGCGCTGCTCACCGGCCGCGAGCAGGCGGTGCTGCTGCTGTTCCCGGAAGGCCGCACCGACCTGGCCCGCTCGCTGTACCGGGAGAGCATCACCGCCCGCTACCAGCAGCGCGCCGTCGCCGCGCTCGTCGCCGGAGCCGCCCGCCGCGCCGCCCGCCCGCTGCGGGTGCTGGAGGTCGGCGCGGGCACCGGCGCCACCACCGAGGTGGTGCTGGGCGCGCTCGGCGGTGCGCGGGTGGACTACCTGTTCACCGACGTGTCCCGGTTCTTCCTCGACCAGGCGCGGCAGCGGTTCGGCACCGCGGTGCGCTACGGGCTGTTCGACCTCGACACCGACCCGGAGGCGCAGGACTTCACCGAAGAACCCTTCGACCTCGTCCTCGGCGCCGGGGCGTTGAACGCGGCCACCGACACCGACGCCTCGGTGCGCCGGCTGCGCGAGCTGCTCGTCCCCGGCGGGCTGCTGGTGCTCACCGAACCGACCGCCGAGGAGCCCTGGGTGATGGCCTCGCAAGGCCTGCTCATGGCCGACGCGCACGACGACCGCGCCGGGTCCGGGAGCACGTTCCTGTCGCTGCCGCAGTGGCACGCCGTCCTCGACGGCGCCGGGCTGCACCGGGAACCGGACCTCCCGCCACCCGGGCACGTGCTGGAACCGCTGGGTCACCGCGTGTTCCTCGCCCGCGCCTGAAAACACCGCTGCGAAAGGAAGAAACCCATGTGCGGCATCACCGGCTGGGTCGCGTTCGACGACGACCTGCGGGCGCACCGCGAGGTCGTGGAGACCATGACCCGGACCCTCACCGACCGCGGACCCGACGACGGCGACGTGTGGGTGGACCGACCCGTCGCCCTCGGACACCGCAGGCTCGCCGTCATCGACCTGCCCGGCGGGCGCCAGCCGATGCGGGTGGAGACCCCGGGCGGGCCGGTGGTGCTGGTGTACTCCGGCGAGACCTACGACTTCACCGAGCTGCGCGACGAGCTCGAAGGCCGCGGCCACCGGTTCGCCACCGCGAGCGACACCGAAGTGGTGCTGCGCGGCTACCTGGAGTGGGGCGAGGCCGTCGCCGACCGCCTCAACGGCATGTACGCCTTCGCCATCTGGGACGGCAGGCACCAGCGCCTGGTGCTGGTGCGGGACCGGATGGGCGTGAAACCGCTGTACTACCACCGCACCCGCGACGGCGTGCTGTTCGGCTCCGAACCCAAGGCGGTGCTGGCGAATCCGGCGTTCCCGCGCCGCGTCGACACCGGCTGCCTGCGCGAGCTCGTCGGGTTCACCAAGGCACCCGGCTGGTCGCTGTGGAAGGACCTGCACGAGGTCGAACCGGGCACGGTGCTCACCGTCGACCGCGACGGGATGCGGCAGCGCACCTACTGGCGGCTGGAGACCGCGCCGCACACCGACGACGCGGAGACCACGGTCGCGCGGGTGCGCGAGCTGCTCGGCGACGTGGTGCCCCGCCAGCTGGTCTCGGACGTGCCGCAGTGCGTGCTGCTGTCCGGCGGCCTCGACTCCAGCGCGATCACCGCGCTCGCCGCCCGGCACCTGGCCGGGCAGGGACGGGCGGTGCGCTCCTACTCGGTGGACTTCGCGGGCTACGAGGAGAACTTCCGGCCCGACGAGTTCCGCGAGACCCCGGACTCCCCGTTCATCCGGGACGTCAGCGCGCACGTCGGTTCCCGGCACCGGGACGTGGTGCTCGACTCGACGCTGCTCGGCACCCCCGAGCTGCGGCGGGCGGTGGTGGCCGCGCGGGACATGCCGATCGGGCTCGGCGACATCGACAGCTCGATGTACCTGCTGTTCCAGGCGATCCGCGAGGAGTCCACCGTCGCGCTCTCCGGCGAGTTCGCCGACGAGCTGTTCGGCGGCTACGTCTGGTTCCACCACCCGGCCGCGCGCGACGCCGACACCTTCCCGTGGCTGGCGTTCCAGAACACCTACACCGCCGACCGCACCGGCCCGCTGCGCCCGGAACTGCGGCAGGCGCTGGACATCGGCGGCTACGTCGCCGACCAGTACGCGGACGCCGTCGCCCGCGTCGAGCACCTCGGCCACGAGGACGCCGCCGAACGCCGGATGCGCACCAGCAGTCACCTGCACATCACCCGGCTGGTGCGGGCGATGCTGGACCGCAAGGACCGGATGTCGATGGCCGTGGGCCTGGAGGTCCGCGTCCCGTTCGCCGACCACCGCCTCGTCGAGTACGTCTACAACGCGCCGTGGGCGCTGAAGACCCACGACGGCCGGGAGAAGGGCCTGCTGCGCGGCGCGGTCGCCGACCTGCTGCCGGAATCCGTGGTGCAGCGGGTGAAGAGCCCCTACCCGTCCACTCAGGACACCCGGTACGCGGTGGAGCTGCAGCGGCAGACCCGCGAGGTGCTCGCCGACCGGGACCACGCGGTGTTCGAGGTCTTCGACCGCGACTGGCTGCGCGGCACCGCCGACCGGGACCCGGCCACCGTCACCGGGGAAGTCCGAACCGGGCTCGAACGCGCCCTCGACTTCTACCACTGGGCCGACCTGTACCGGCCCGAACTGGAACTCGCATGACCACCACCGAACGCGGGAGGACCGCCATGACCGATGTCCTGGAACCGCTCGTGCTGGACGAGGACTTCGTGCAGCGCTCCCACGAAGTGACCGCCCGGCTGCGCGCGACGACGCCCGTGCGGTTCGTCGTGCTGCCCGGCGGCTTCCCGGTGTGGCTGATCACCGGCCACGCCGAGGCCCGCGCCGCCATGACCGATCCGCGGCTGAGCAGCCACCACGTCTACGACCGGCTCGAACGGATGCGGCTGGCCGCGGCGGGCGCGGGGGAGGACGCGGAGAGCCTGTTCGCCCCGGAACTCGCGCAGAACCTGCTCAACCTGGACCCGCCGGACCACACCCGGCTGCGCAAGCTCGTCTCCGCGGTGTTCACCACCCGCTCGGTGGCCCCGCTGCGACCGCGCATCGAGGAGATCACCGACGAGCTGCTGGACGCGATGGCCACCGCTGGCGAGGCGGAGCTGCTCGCCGACTACGCCTACCCGCTGCCGATCCGGGTGATCTGCGAGCTGCTCGGCATCCCGTTCGCCGACCGGGAGCGGTTCACCGAGTGGTCCCGCACCATGGTCGCCGCGGCCACACCGGCGGAGGTCGGGGCCGCGTCCAAGCTGATGGCCGGTTACCTCGGCGACCTCGTCGAGGCCAAGCGCGCCGACCCCGGCGAGGACCTGCTGTCCCGCCTGGTGCACGTCAGCGAGGACGGCGACCGGCTGTCCCGGGACGAGCTGATCTCCACCGCGGTGGTGCTGCTGACCGGCGGTTTCGAGACCACGGTGAACTTGATCAGCAGCGGGATGCTGGCGCTGCTGCGCCACCCGGACCAGCTGGCGCTGCTGCGCTCCCGGCCGGACCTGCTCGGCGGGGCGGTGGAGGAGTTCCTGCGCTACGAGACGCCGAACAACCTGTCCTCGCCGCGCTACGCCACCGAACCGGTGGAGCTCGGCGGCGTGCGGATCCCCGCCGGGCACTTCGTGATGGCCTCCTGGCTGTCGGCGAACCGCGAACCCCGCTTCGCCGACCCGGACCGCCTCGACGTCACCCGCAAACCGGGCGGGCACCTGGCGTTCGGCCACGGCATCCACTACTGCCTCGGCGCCCCGTTGGCCCGGCTGGAAGGCGAGATCGCCTTCGGCCGGTTGCTGGCGCGGTTCGCCGACATCGCGCTCGCCGTGCCCGAGGAGGAGCTGCGCTGGCGGTTCAGCACCGCCATGCACGGCCTGGAAACCCTGCCGCTGCTGCTGCGCTGACCCCGCTGGAGGAAGACAGATCATGGCCCCGCTCGAAGGAACCACCGGCTGGCCCGCCGAGTTCGCCGCCCGCTACCGCGACGCCGGCTACTGGACCGGGCGCACCCTCGGCGGCCTGCTGCGCGCCTCGGCGCGACGCGCGCCGGAGCACACCGCGCTCGTGGACGGCGACCGGCGCTGGAGCTACCGGGAGCTCGACGGCACCGCCGACCGGGTCGCCGCCGGGCTCCGCGCGCACGGCGTCGCACCGGGCGACCGCGTCCTGGTGCACCTGCCGAACATCGCCGAGTTCGCCGCGCTGCTGTTCGGCTGCGCCCGCGCCGGTGCGGTACCGGTGCTCGCGCTGCCCCCGCACCGGGAGACCGAACTGGTGCACCTGGCCGAGCTCGCGGGCGCCGTCGCCTACGCGATCCCCGCCGAGCACGGCGGGTTCGACCACCGCCCGCTCGCCGAGGCCGTCACCGCGGGCGCCCCGTCGGTGCGGCACGTGTTCGTCGTCGGCGGCGACCCGGGCCGGTTCACCCCGTTCGACGCGCTCACCGCCGCCGGACCCGGCGACCTCGCCGACGACGCCGCGCCGGAGGACGTCGCCGTGCTGCTGCTGTCCGGCGGCACCACCGGGCTGCCGAAGCTGATCCCGCGCACCCACGACGACTACGCCTACAACGCCGTCGCCAGCGCCGAGGTGTCCGGGCTGGGCGCGGAGTCGGTGTACCTGGCGGCGCTGCCCGCCGCGCACAACTTCGCCCTCGCCTGCCCCGGGATCATCGGCGCGTTCGCGGTGGGCGCGACCGTGGTGCTCAGCCCCGGCGGTGATCCGGAGACCGCCTTCCCGCTGATCGAGCGGGAGCGGGTGACGGTGGTGGCGCTGGTGCCGCCGCTGGTGCTGGTGTGGCTGGACGCGGCCGAGCTGTTCCGGCCGGACCTGTCCAGCCTGCGGCTGCTGCAGGCCGGTGGGTCGCGGCTCAAGGACGACCCCGCGCGCCGGGTGCGGCCGGTGCTGGGCTGCGCGCTGCAGCAGGTGTACGGCATGGCCGAGGGCCTGCTCAACTTCACCCGCCTCGACGACCCGGACGAGCTGGTCGTCGGCACCCAGGGCAGGCCGCTGGCCGCCGATGACGAGGTGCTGGTGTGCGACCAGGACGGGAACCCGGTCGCCGACGGCGAGGTCGGCGAGCTGCTGGTGCGCGGCCCGTACACGCTGCGCGGCTACTTCCGCGCCGAGGCGCACAACCGCCGCTCGTTCACCGCCGACGGCTTCTTCCGCACCGGCGACCTGGTGCGGCGGCGGCCCACCGGGCACCTCGTCGTGGCGGGACGCAGCAAGGAGGTGATCAACCGCGGCGGCGACAAGATCCCCGTCGAAGAGGTGGAGAACCACCTGCTGTCCCACCCGGCCGTGCACGACGTGGCGCTCGTCGGCTTCCCCGACGTGGTGATGGGGGAGCGCAGCTGCGCGTACGTGCTCGCCGCCGGCACACCACCCACCCGGCGCGACCTGGTCGAGCACCTGCAGCGGCTCGGCGTGGCCGCGTTCAAGCTGCCGGACCGGGTGCGCGTGCTGGAGTCCTTCCCGCGCACCGGGCTCGGCAAGGTCGACCGGCGGGCGCTGGCGGACGGGCAGGTGCGGTCGTGAGCGTCGAGACCTACCCGTTCAACGCGGCCGAGGGCCTCGGGCTCGCCCCCGCCTACCGGCACGCCCAGCGCACGCCGGGGCCGGTCCGGGTGCAGCTGCCGTTCGGCGAACCCGCCTGGCTGGTGACCCGCCACGACGAAGCCCGGTTCGTGTTCGCCGACCCGCGGTTCAGCCGCGCCATGGCGCAGGAGCGGGACTCACCGCGGACGACCCCGCACAACCCGGTCGGCATCGTGACCATGGACCCGCCGGAGCACACCCGGGTGCGGACCCTCGTCGCGAAGGCGTTCACCGCGCGCCGCGCCGAACGGCTGCGCCCGTGGATCCGGGAGTTGCTGCACCAGCGCATCGATGCGATGGCGGCACCTGCCGACCTCGTCGACGAGCTGGCGCTGCCGGTGCCGATCGCCGTCATCTGCGAGCTGCTCGGCGTCCCGGCGCGGGACCGGGACCGCTTCCAGGTGTGGAGCGACGCGGTGCTGTCCACCAACGGGCTGCCGCCGGAGCAGATCGTCGAACGCACCGGGGCGCTGCGGGCCTACACGGCCGAGCTGATCGCGGCCCGCCGCGCACGGCCCGCCGACGACCTGATGTCGGCGCTCGTCGAAGCGCGCGACGAGCAGGACCGGCTCTCCGACCTGGAGCTGGAGCAGCTGTGCATCGCGCTGCTCGTCGGCGGCTACGAGACCACCGCCTCGCAGCTGGCGAACTTCGCGCACCTGCTGCTGCAGCGGCCCGGCGCGCTCGCCGACCTGGCCACCGGGCCGGACCGGCAACGACGTGCCGCCGCATGGGTGGAGGAACTGCTGCGGTACGTGCCGATGGCCGCCGCCGCGGCGATGCCGCGCTACGCCCGCGAGGACGTGGCGGTCGGCGGCCAGGTGGTGCGCGCCGGGGAACCGGTGCTGGTGGCGATCGGTGCCGCCGACCGCGATCCCGGGCGCTACCCGGAACCCGACGTGCTCGACCCGGACCGCGATTCCCGCGGGCACCTGGCGTTCGGGCACGGCGTGCACCACTGCGTCGGCGCCGCCCTGGCGCGGATCGAACTGCAGGAGAGCGTGCTGGCGCTGGCGGAGCGGCTGCCCCGGCTCCGCCCGGCGGGCGAGGTGCGCTGGAAGACCGGGCTGTTCTTCCGCGGCCCGCAGACGTTGCCGGTGACCTGGTGAGGAAAGGGGCCACGACCGTGCCCGCACACGACCCGACCGATTTCGCGGCGTTCCGCGCCGAGGTGGCGGACCTGCTGGACCTGCCCGCCGACGGGATCTCCGCCGACGAGAACCTGATCGCGCTCGGCCTGGACTCGATCGCGATGATGCAGCTGGCCGCGGGCCTGCGCCGCCGCGGGTTCGCCGCGTCCTTCGGCGATCTGGCGGCCGAACCGACCTTGGCGGCCTGGCACGCGCTGCTGGACGGCGGCACCTCGCCGTCCGAAGTGGATTCTCCCGGCGCCGGGGAGGTTCCTGCTTCGGCCGATGTGGACGGATCGGAACCGTTCCCGCTGGCGCTGATGCAGCACGCCTACTGGATCGGCAGGCAGCCGGGCCAGCGCCTCGGCGGCGTCGCCGCGCACTTCTACGACGAGTTCGACGGCAGGGGCGTCGACCCGCGCCGGCTGGAGGACGCGGTGCGCGCCGTGCTGCGCAGGCACGGCATGCTGCGGGTGCGGATCCTCGACGACGGCACCCAGCAGATCCTGCCGACCAGCCCGTGGCCCGGGCTCACCACCCACGACCTCCGCTCGCTGTCCACTTCGGACGCCGAAGCGGAACTGGGGCTGATCCGCGCCGAACTCTCGCACCGCAGGCTCGACATCACCGCGGGCGAGGTGTTCGACGTGCGGCTGTCGCTGCTGCCCGGCGGGCGCACCCGGGTGCACGTCAACCTCGACATGATCGCCGCCGACGCGCTGAGCCTGCGGGTGCTGCTCGCCGACCTCGCCCGGCACTACCTCGGCGAGGGCGAACCCGAACCGCTGGCGTACGGCTACCCGCGCTACCTCGCCGACCGGGCCGCCCGCCGCAGCGCCGCCGACGCCGCCGCCGACCGGGAGCACTGGCGGGCCAGGCTGCCGGAACTGCCCGGCCAGCCCGAACTGCCCGCCGCGGGCGACTCCGCCGACGACGCCACCGTCGTGGTCCGCCGCCACCGGCTGCTCACCCCCGACGAAGTGGCCCGCTGGGAGACCGCGGCCCGCGGCCACGGGTTGACGCCCGCGATGGCCCTGGCCGCCGTGTTCGCCGAAACCCTCACCGCGTGGAGCGCGCAACCTCGCTTCCTGCTGAACCTGCCGCTGTTCGACCGCGAACCGCTGCACGCCGACGTGACCGGGCTGGTCGGCGACTTCACCTCCTCGGTGCTGCTGGAGTGGGACGGCGCCGTGCCCGGCACCTTCGCCGAGCGGGCCGCGCGGGTGCAGGAGCGGTTCCACGCCGACGCCGCGCACGCCGGGCACTCCGGCGTCGACGTGCTGCGCGACCTGTCCCGCGCCCGCGGCGAGCAGCAGCTCGCGCCCGTCGTCTACACCAGCGCGCTCGGCCTGGGCCCGCTGTTCCCCGACGCGGTGCGCCGCGCGTTCGGCGAGGCGTCCTGGATCATCTCGCAGGGCCCGCAGGTGTGGCTGGACGCGCAGGTCACCGAACTGGACGGCGGCCTGCTGGTCAACTGGGACGCCCGTGAGCACGCGTTCGCCCCCGGCGTGCTGGACGCCATGTTCACCGCCTACTCCGCCCTGCTGGACCGGCTGCTCGCGGACGACGCGGCGTGGACCGCCCCGCCGCCGGGGCTCGCTCCGGACGCGCAGCTCGTCGTCCGCGCACCGGGCGGGGACGCACCGGAACCGCGCCACCTGCACACCGGGTTCTTCCGGCGTGCCCACGAGGACCCGGGCGCGGTCGCGCTGCGCTGGGGCCGCGGCGGGGAGCTGAGCTACGGCGACCTGGCCGGGCGGGCGCTGACCCTCGCGGGCGCGTTGCGCGCCCGCGGGGCCGGGCCGGGTGAACTGGTCGCGATCTCGCTGCCGAAGGGTCCGGAGCAGGTCGTCGCCGCGCTCGGTGTCCTCGCCACCGGCGCCGCCTACCTGCCGCTGCCGGTGGACGACCCGCCCGCGCGCCGGGAACGGGTGCTCGCCGCGGCCGGGGCCCGGCTCGTGGTCGACGCGGACTTCCCGGTGCACGGCGCGGCACCGCTGCCCGCGCCCGTCGCGACCGCACCGCACGACCTGGCGTACGTGCTCTACACCTCCGGCTCCACCGGTGAGCCGAAGGGCGTGGAGGTCGCGCACGCCGCCGCGATGAACACCATCGACGACCTGGTGCAGCGGTTCGGCCTCGACGAACGCGACCGCACCCTCGCGGTGTCCCGCTTCGAGTTCGACCTGTCCGTGTTCGACGTCTTCGCGCCGCTGAACACCGGGGGCACCGTGGTGTGCGTGGAGCAGGACGCGCAGCGCGACGCGGCGAGCTGGCTGGAGTCGGTGCATCGCCACGGCGTCACGGTGCTCAACTGCGTGCCGACGCTGCTGGACATGCTGCTGACCGCCTGCGACGAGCGGCCGCTGCCGCTGCGCGCGGTGCTGCTCGGCGGCGACCGGGTCGGCACCGACCTGCCGGGGCGGCTGGCCGACCGCGCCCCCGGCTGCCGGTTCGCCGGGCTGGGCGGGACCACCGAGACCGCGATCCACTCCACGGTCCAGGAGGTCGCCGGCGGCGCGGTCCCGGACGGCTGGAGCTGCGTCCGCTACGGCCGTCCGCTGCGCGGCGTCCGCTGCCGCATCGTCGACGCGCTCGGCCGCGACTGCCCGGACCGGGTGCTGGGCGAGCTGTGGATCGGCGGGGCAGGCGTCGCGCGCGGTTACCGGAACGACCCGGAACGCACCGCCGACCGGTTCGTCGAGCACGCCGGAATCCGCTGGTACCGCACCGGGGACCGGGCCAGGTACGCGCCGGACGGCGGCATCGAGTTCCTCGGCCGCGCCGACCACCAGGTCAAGATCCGCGGGCACCGCGTCGAACTCGGCGAGGTCGAGGCGGCGCTGACCGCCGCGGACGGCGTGACCGGCGCGGTCGCGGTGCTCACCGGCGGCAGGCTCGGCGCCGCGGTCACCGGCACCGCCGACCCGGAGCGGGTGCGGGAGGCGTTGGCCGAACGGCTGCCCGCGCACATGCGGCCCGACCTGCTGGTGGTGCTGCCCGCGTTCCCGCTCACCGCCAACGGCAAGCTGGACCGGACCGCGATCGCCACCGCCGTCGCCGAGCGGGACACCGCGGCTCCGGAGTCGATCGACCCGCCGCGGGGGGCGGTGGAGGAGGCCGTGGCCGCGGCCTGGCGGGACGTGCTCGACGTCGCGGAGATCGGCCGCGAGCAGGATTTCTTCGCCCTCGGCGGGGACTCGCTGCTGGCGACCCGGCTCGTGGCGCGGCTGCGCGCCGACGGGTTCGGCGCCGCCGGGCTCGGGGCGCTGTTCGCGAGCCCGGTGCTCGCCGATTTCGCCGCCGCGGTGGGGAGGAACGCGGCGGGCCGAGCGGAATCCGCCGCGGTGGGCGGAG
Source organism: Saccharopolyspora sp. MMCC62 (assembly GCF_057736575.1). Lineage (NCBI taxonomy): Bacteria > Bacillati > Actinomycetota > Actinomycetes > Pseudonocardiales > Pseudonocardiaceae > Saccharopolyspora > Saccharopolyspora sp. MMCC62. Next base: position 176,834 of record NZ_JBYKCM010000006.1, read on the forward strand.
AATCCGCGATCACGGCGGGCGACAGCGGTGTGCCGGCGGGAGAACGCGCCGAATCCGCACCTGCCGTGCGCACCGATCCCGCGGCCCGCTTCGCACCGTTCCCGCCCACCGACGTGCAGCTCGCGTACTGGCTGGGCCGCGCGGACGGCTTCACCCTCGGCGGTGTCGGCTGCCACTTCTACCGCGAGTACGACGTCCCCGACCTGGACGTCCCCCGGCTGGAGGAGGCCGCGAACCGGCTCATCGCCCGGCACGAGATGCTGCGCGCCGTGTTCGACGAGCGCGGCGAGCAGCGCGTGCTCCCGTCGGTCGGCCGGTTCCGCATCGCCGTCACCGACGCGGGGGACGACCCGGAGGCGGCGTTCGCCGCGCTCCGGGACACCTGGTCGCACCACGTCTTCGACTCCGCGCACTGGCCGCTGTTCGGCATCGCCGCCTGCCGCGCCGGGGACCGCACCCGGCTGGCGATCGGGATGGACAACCTGGTGCTGGACGCGCTGAGCATCCTGCACTTCTACGCCGAGCTGGCCGCGCTGTACGCGGACCTCGACGCGGAACTGCCCCCGGTCGGCCTGTCGTTCCGGGACTACGTGCTCGGCGCCGACCCGGACCCGGCGGAGCTCGCCGCGGCCCGCGAGCACTGGGCGCGCGCCGCCCCGGAGCTGCCGCCCGCGCCGGAGCTCCCGCTGGCGGTGGACCCCGCGCAGGTCGTGCGGCCCCGGTTCACCCGGCGCGCGGCGACGATCGACGCCGCGGACTGGGCGGTGCTCGCCGCGCGGTCCGCCGAGCACGGCGTCACCCCGTCGGCGGTGCTGCTCACCGCGTTCGCCGAAGTGCTCGGGCAGTGGAGCGCCCGGCCCGACCTGACGCTGAACCTCACCCTGTTCGACCGCCGCGAAGTGCACCCCGACGTGCAGCGGGTCTTCGGCGACTTCACCTCGCTGCTGCTGGTCGCCTGCCGGCCGGAGGCCGCCGACAGCTGGCTGGACCGCACCCGCCGGGTGCAGGGCGAGCTGTGGCAGGCGCTGGACCACCGCAGCGTCTCGGCCGTCCAGGTGCTGCGCGAGCTGGCGAAGCGCACCGGCGCGGCCGAGGTCACGATGCCCGTGGTGTTCACCAGCGCGCTGGGCGTGTCCGCGGGCACCGAACCCGGGGCGCCGTTCGGCGAGCAGGTCTGGGGCATCACCCAGACCCCGCAGGTCTGGCTGGACCACCAGGTCGTCGAGCGCAGCACGCCCGACGGCACCTGCGTGGACCTGAACTGGGACGCGGTGGCGGAGCTGTTCCCGGCGGGCGTCCTGGACGAGATGTTCGCCGCCTACCTGCGGCTGCTGGCGCACTTGGTGCGGCAGTCATGGCGGAAGCCGGTCCCCGACCTGCTGCCCGCGACGCAGCGCGCGGCGCGGGACCTGGTCAACGACACCGCGGCGCCCGAACGGGACTCCCTGCTGCACGCCCCGTTCTTCCGCCGCGCCGCCGAAGACCCGGGCGCGGTGGCCGTGCTCGGCGACGACGGCGAGCTGTCCCGCGGTGCACTGGCCGGGCGCGCGCTGCGGATCGCCGCGCTGCTGCGGGAGCGCGGGATCGAACCCGGCGCGGCGGTGGCGATCGCGCTGCCCAAGGGCGCCGACCAGATCGCTGCGGCGCTGGGCGTGCTCGCCGCGGGCGCGCACTACGTGCCGATCGGCGTGGACCAGCCCGCGGTGCGCCGCGACCGCATCCTCGGCTCCGCGGGCGTGGCGCTCGCGCTCGTCGAGGACGGCGCGGACCTGCCGGTGCCCACCGCCACCGTCGCCGAAGCCGCGTCCCGCCCGGCCGCGGTACCGGTCGAGGTGTCCCCGGACGCGCTCGCCTACGTCATCTTCACCTCCGGCTCGACCGGGGAACCGAAAGGCGTGGAGATCAGCCACCGGGCGGCGGCGAACACCGTGGAGGACGTGGTCGAGCGCTTCGGGATCGGGGCGCGGGATCGGGTGCTGGCCGTGTCGGCGCTCGAGTTCGACCTGTCGGTGTTCGACCTGTTCGGGCTGCTCGGCGCCGGGGGAGCGGTGGTGGCCGTCGCCGAGGACGAGCGCCGCGCGCCGCGGCGCTGGGCCGAATCGGCGGCCCGGTACGGGGTGACGGTGTGGAACTCGGTGCCGATGCTGCTGGACGTGCTGCTCGACGCCGTCGACGGCGGTGCTCCGGTGCCCGCCGCGCTGCGGCTCGCGCTGCTGTCCGGGGACTGGGTGGGACTCGACCTGCCCGGCCGGCTGCGCGCCGCGGTACCGGCGGCCGAGCCGATCGCGCTCGGCGGCGCCACCGAGGCCGCCATCTGGTCCAACGCCTTCGAAGTGTCCGAAGTGGATCCGGCGTGGCGGTCGATCCCGTACGGATTCCCGTTGCGCAACCAGCGGTTCCGCGTCGTCGACGAGCTCGGGCGGGACCGGCCGGAGTGGGTGCCCGGCGAGCTGTGGATCGGCGGCACCGGCGTCGCGCGCGGCTACCGCGGCGCCCCGGAGCTCACCGCGGCGAAGTTCCTCGACGACGGGGAGTGGCGCTGGTACCGCACCGGGGACCTCGGCCGCTACCGGCCCGGAGGGCTGCTGGAGTTCCTGGGGCGCCGCGACGACCAGGTGAAGGTCCGCGGCTACCGGGTGGAACTCGGCGAGGTCGAATCCGTGGTGGCCGAGCACCCGGCCGTGTCCCGCGCCGTCGCGGCCACCGCGGGCGGCGGCGCGTCCCGGCGCGTCGTCGTCGCGGTGCTGCCCGGCGAGGCGGTGCCGGACCCGGCGGAGATCCGGGCCTGGTGCGCCGAGCGGCTGCCGGTGCACATGCTGCCGGACCAGGTGCTGCTGCTGGACGCGGTGCCGATGACGGCGAACGGCAAGCTGGACCGCACCCGGATCGCCGAGCTCGCGGCCGTCGACGACGACCTCGCCGGAGCACCGGAGGGCCCGGTGGAGGAAGCCGTCGCCGCGGCCTGGAGCGAGCTGCTGCGCACCCCGGTCACCAGCAGGGACGCCAACTTCTTCGGCCTCGGCGGGGACAGCGTGCAGGCGATCCGGTTCATCGAGCTGGCCCGCCGCGACCTGGACGTGGAACTGGAGCTGGCGCAGCTGTTCATCACCCCCACGGTCCGCTCGCTCGCCGAGCACGTCGCGGAGTTGGGTGCCGAGGAGGTCGTGGAAGGAGCGATCTGACCGCGCCGGAGCGGGGCCCGCGCACGCGCGCGCGGCCCCGTTCCGGTTGCGAAAGCGGTGAACCCGCCGCTCTTAGTCCTAAGTGGACTGACATGTTCGAGCTGTGCTCGCCGCCCGCGAACGCCGTCGCGGCCTGCCGAGCCGGCCCGTCGGGCTAATCCCCGAGCCGGCCCGCCGAGCCGGCCCCGCCGAGCTAGTCCGCCAGCAGCCGGGACATCGCGGCGCTCGCCTTGAGTCCGGAACCCGTGAGCACCGCGACGACGGTGTCCGCCGGCCCCAGCAGCCCGTCCCGGGCGAACCGCGCGACGGCGGGCACCACCTGGGCGCTGGTCGGTTCGGCGTAGAGCCCGGTCCCGGCGAGTTCGAGGGTCGCCGAGCGCAGTTCCCGCTCCGGAACGGCGGTGGCCGACCCGCCGCTGTCCCGGAGCGCGCGCAGCACCTCCCGGTCGCGGACCGGCCGGGCGATCGCGGTGCCCTCGGCGATCGTGGCGGGCCAGTCGGCGTCCTCGACGGCCTCCGCTCCGGCGGCGAAGGCGCGCACCAGCGGGCTGCAGTGCTCCGGCTGGGAGACCAGCAGCCGCGGCACCCGGTCGATCTGCCCCGCGCGCCGCAGCTCGGCGAACCCCGCGGCGCAACCCAGCACCAGGCTGCCCGCGCCTGCCGGGACGACGACCGCGGTGGGCGCGCGGAACCCGAGGTCCTCCCAGATCTCGTAGGCGATCAGCTTGACGCCGTCCAGGAAGGCGGGATGCCAGTTGTGGCTCGCGTAGAACCGCTCCGCGGAGCGGCGCACCGCCTCGTCCGCGGTGCGCTGCCTGCTGCCCGGGACGAGCTCGACGGTCGCGCCGTGGACGCGGCTCTGCAGCACCTTGGCCGGCGAGGTCGACTCCGGTGCGAGGATGCGCGCGTCGATGCCCGCGGCCGCGCAGTAGGCGGCGATCGAGGAACCGCCGTTGCCGCTGGAGTCCTCCAGCACCGCGCGCACGCCCTGCGCCCGCACCGTGCTGATCAGGACCGAGACGCCGCGGTCCTTGAAGCTCGCCGTCGGGTTGTGCGCCTCGACCTTCACCGCGACGTCCAGGCCCGCGAACCGCCGCGGCAGCAGCGGAGTCCGCCCTTCGCCGAGGCTCACCGGCGGCACGTCCGGTTGGGCGAGCGCGGCCGCGTAGCGCCACTGCGAGGCGACGCCGGTGTCGATCCGCTCCCGCCCGATGCCCGGCAGCGGCTCCACCAGCAGCGGCGACCCGTCGTCGCCGCGCCAGCGCGGTTCCCCGAGCGGGTAGCGGCGCCCGGCGCGGTCGATGAGGCCGGGTTCGTCGGTCACGGTCACCTCGCGTAGTTGTAGACGGTCGCCCGGGACACCCCGAGCAGGTCGGCGATGGTCTGCGCGGCGTCGTGCGAGGCGAAGTGGCCGTCCGCGCGCAACCGGCGCACCAGCTCCTTCTTCGCCTCCTTCGGCAGGGTCCGTGGCGTGGCGGCCCGGTCCGCCGCGGTGCGTTCGACGATCTCGCGCAGGTCGCGGGTGCCGCGGTCGCGCAGGTTCTCCAGCGGTGCCCGGTGCTCGTCGGCGTCCGTGGCGATCAGGTTGGACAGCGCCAGCGTCACCGGGGAGAGCACTGAGACGTCCAGGTTCAGGCACAGCGCGGCGATGTAGCGACCCGCGGCGTTCTTGATGCCGATCGAGGTGCTCTTCGCGGGGCGCCCGTCCGGGAACCGGTTCGGGTAGTTCTGGATCACGCGCGGGTGGTCCGGGTCGCCGATGCGCCGCAGCCCGAGCTCGGTGGCCGAGTCCCCGACTTCGCGGCCGGACAGGTCGTTCTCGACGACCCGGATGGCGTGCGACGGGTCGCGCAGGTCGTGCAGCACCACTTCGCACAGCCCGGGGAACATCCGGCCGAGCGCGGTGGCGATCACCTCCGCCTCGCGGATGAGGTGCTCGTCGGCGTCGTGCGCCGCGTCGTCGGTCACGGTTCCCTCCGGTGTCGCCGCTGCGGGAACGGTCGCACGACTTGGATCACATTGTCCAGAATTGGACCACGAGTCCAGCTGGGGTAGCGTCCGGACGACCGATCGGCCGAGAAACCCCGCGAAGGACGTCAGATGCACCGGATGCTGTTCCTGTACACCGGCGGGACGATCGGCATGATCGACTCGCCGCGCGGCCTCGAGCCCGGTGCCGACGTCGAATCGGAGGTCGCCGCGCTGCTGCGGGACCGGCCGGACGTCACCGTCGGGTTCCACGCGTTCGAGCAGCTGATCGACTCGTCCGACGCCACGCCGGACGACTGGCAGCGCATCGTCGACCACCTCCGCGCGCACCGCGACGAGCACGACGCGTTCGTCGTGCTGCACGGCACCGACACCCTCGCGCACTCCGCGGCCGCCGTCTCCTACGCGCTGGCCGGGTTCGGGAAACCCGTCGTGTTCACCGGAGCCCAGGTGCCGTTCGCCCTGCCCGGGTCGGATGCGGCGGACAACGTCCGCGGCGCGGTGGAGGCGGTGACGAGCGGGGCGGTCGGCCGGACGCTCGCGGTGTTCTTCGACGGGGAGCTCATCGCCGGTCCTCGCGCGACGAAGAGCTCCGCGCTGGACCGGCACGGGTTCACCAGCCCGCACCCGGCGCCCGTCGCCGAACGGCCCGCACCGGCGCTCGGCGCGCTCGCCCCCTACCGGCGGCAGGACATCGCCGTGGTCACCGTGGTGCCCGGCATGACCGCCGAGCGGTTCCGGCACCTGACCAGCCCCGCGCCGGACGCGGTGCTCCTCCGCGGCTACGGGCTGGGGGTGGGCCCGAGCGGCGAGCCGGGCTTCACCCAGGTGATCGAGGAGCTGAGCTCCGGTGGCACGCCCGTCGTCGTGCTCAGCCAGTCGCAGCGGTCCCGGATCGACCTGGACCGGTACGCCGCCGGACGCGCGCTGCTGGACGCCGGGGCGATCGGTGCGGCCGACATGACCTTCGAGGCTGTCTACGCCAAGCTCTGCTTCCTGCTCAGCCAGCGCATCCCCGCCGCGGATCTCCCCGCTTGGCTGCACACCGACCTGGCCGGAGAACTCACCCCGCTCGCGGGGTGATCATCCATTGTGGATGGTTCGCCTGGACGCACCGCGGCGCGAACCTCCCCGACGGGGACGGTTCGCGCCGCAGGCGGTCGGGTGGTGAGATCAGCGCCCGGCGAGGGCCGGGGCCTCGCTGTAGAGGCGGGGTTCGATCGACGCGCCCTGCTCGAAGTTCGACTCGACCTCGGCCTTCTCCTCGGCGTTGGGCAGCGTGCTCTTGCACTCGGTTCCGGCGCTGTGCCCGGACATCAGGTCCTCGCAGACACCGGTGCGGTCGTCGGGCAGCCCGAGGATGTGTCCGAGCTCGTGGGTCGCGATGCGCGGCACGAAGTGGCCCTCGTCGACGGCCTGGCGGCCCATCCACACGGTGCCCGAGCCGAGCCCGTCCACCTGGGCGCGCGGCCAGTCGTCGTCCGCGAGGACCGTGAGGTCGGCCTGCCCGTCGGTGGCCTTCTCGAACTTGACGTTGCTGACCTGGTCGTTCCACGTCGCGGTGGCCTCGTCGATGGCCTGCTGGAATTCCGCGGCCCCGCTGGCGTCGTAGGTGACGACGTGCGGCTCGGCGGCCGCGCCGGTGTCCGCTCCGGCCAGCGGCGCGCCCGCGACCAGCAGCAACGCGGTCGCGGCACCGGAGAGTGCGGCGGTCATCGAGTACCTGGGCATGTCTGCTCCTCCTGCTCGGCGAGTTGCACGCAGGACGGAGGCTAAGCGCGCACCGCCCGCCGATTCGGACAGTGGCGGCTAACCGCCAGATCCGGCCGGCCGATCGCGCATCCCGCGGCAGGAGCACGACCCGATCGCGCCGGGCCCGTGCGGTGCGCAGCGGGGTCGGCCGCGCGGCGGACCGGCGTCCTGATCTGCCCGGGTGGGGGAGGGCGCCGGTCCGGCGCGCCCGCGCGCACCAGGGCGGGCGCGGGAACATGCCTGCGTTTCCGGTGCACCGCACCGGTCACCGCGACCGCGACGAGCAGCCCCGTGCCTCCGGCGGCGGTCCGCACACGCGATTCCGCTGCCGGTCAGCCGCCGTTCGGGGCGCGGAGGCGCCGGGAGTCCGTCCCACGTCGCGTCCTGATCGGCGAGTGGCGGTGCCGACCCGTGATCGTGGTTCGGCGGGCGGCTCGGCAGCCGGTGGGGGACCCGCAGCGGGCGACGCGGTCCGATGTGGACGCGATCAGGCCCAGGGCTGGGGGAGTTCGACGATCTGCACCGCATCGCCGGTGCGGAGTCCGCCCGGCGGGACGGCGGCGAGGCCGTCGGCGAGGGCCAGGCCGCGCAGCATCGCCGGGCCGCCGAACGGCAGCGGCGCCGCGGTGCGCCCGCGCAGCTGCACCGGCACCAGGCTGGTGTTGCGCGGGTGCCCGCGCAGGTCGTCGGCCGCGGTGGCCTGCTGCAGCTCGGGATCGGACCGACCGGCGAGCGCCCCCAGCAGCGGTGCCGCCAGCGTGACGGCGCCCGCGACGGCGGCCAGCGGGTTGCCGGGCAGGCCGACCAGCCGCCGGGCCCGGCCGTCGGCGCCGTCGGGGAGTTCGGCCAGCAGCATGGGATGTCCCGGCCGCACGGCCACGGAGTCCACCAGCAGCCGGGCACCGAGCTCGGCGAGCGTCGCGTGCAGGAAGTCGACGGGCCCGGCGGCGGTGCTGCCGGTGGTGATCACGACGTCGGCGGTGGAGTCGCGGAGGGCCTCGTGCAGCGGTTCGGCGCTGTCGGGGATGCGGCGCCGCCCGATCACCTCGGCGCCGCAGCGCAGCCACGGCGCGAGCATCGGGCTCAGCGCGTCCCGCACCCGGCCGCCGCGGGGTGCCCCGGAATCGAGGAGTTCATCGCCGAGGACCAGCAGCTCCACCGTCGGCGCGCGGTGCACGACGAGCCGGTCGTACCCGGCGGCCGCCGCCAGCCCCAGCACCGCGGGGGTGACGGTGCTGCCCGCGGGCAGCAGCGGTTCGCCGACCTGGCATTCCTGCCCGCGCTTGCGGACGTCGCGCCCCGGCTCGGGCAGCGTCGCGGTCCGGTCGACGAGCAGGCCGGTGGCGCTCTCCACCCGCCCGTGCTCGCGGCGCAGCACCGCGGCCCGCCCGGGCGGCAGCTGCGCGCCGGTGGCGATGCCGACCGCGACCCCGTCGGCCAGCGGTTCGGGTTCGGTCCCGGCGAGCGCCTGCCCGGCGCGCAGCCGCCACGGGCCGGGTCCGGACACGGCCCACCCGTCCATCGCGGAGCTGTCGAACGGCGGCAGGTCGGTGAGCGCGGTCAGCGGTTCGGCGAGGGTGTGGCCGAGCGCGTCGGGGAGTTCCCGGCTCAGCCGCGGCAGCGGCCGCCCGGCGCCGCGGGCGAGGGCGCGGGCTCGGGTCCAGGGGACGTCGGTCGCGTCGTCGTGCTCCGGCATCGTCCTCGGCTGCTCCTGGTCGGTGGCGCGGGCGGCGCCGCGGTTCGGGCACCAGGGTTCGCCGGAACGCGCCGCGGGTCCAAGCGGAGTTGCCGAACGGTCGATAGGTGGTCGTTATCGACGCTGGTGGTGCCGACCCCGGGTGCACATCGTGATCGTTTTCACCTGGCGGTGCGGTGCCGGGACCGCGCCCGCGAACCCGGCCGGCCCACCGCGGAGCGGCGGCACCGTTCGGCCACCCGCCGTGGTCGAATGGGGACATGTTGTTCCGACAGCTCGAGTACTTCGTGGTGCTCGCCAGGGAGGGGCACTTCGCCCGCGCCGCCAACGCCTGCTACGTGTCCCAACCCGCGCTGTCCGAGGCGATCCGCAAGCTGGAGCACGAGCTGAAGGTGCCGCTGGTGCGGCGCGGCCACCAGTACGAGGGACTCACGCCGGAGGGGGAGCGGCTGGTGCTGTGGGCGCGCCGCGTCCTGGCCGAGCACGACGCGCTGAAGCACGAGGCCGCGGCGCTCCAGACCGGCTTGACCGGCACGTTGCGGCTGGGCGTGATCCCGGCCGCGGCGAGCACGGTCGCGCTGATCACCGACCCGTTCTGCACCGAGCATCCGCTGGCGAGGGTGCGGCTGGAGACGGACCTGCGTTCGGCGGACATCCTCGAACGCATCCGCCGGTTCGAGCTGGACGCCGGGATCATCCACCCGAAGGAGCAGGACCTGGCCGATCTCGCGGTCACCCCGCTCTACGAGGAACGGCACGTGCTGCTGGCCAGCGGCGAACTGATCAGCGGGCAGTCCGACTCGATCAGCTGGCCGGAGGCGCTGCAACTGCCGATGTGCCTGCTGGACGAGGGGATGCGCGGCCGCCAGCTCATCGACGAGGCGATCTCCGCGCGCGAGCTGGTGGTGGCGCCGCGGCTGGAATCGGACTCGCTGGTCACGCTGATCGCGCACGTCGGCACCGGCCGCTGGGCGACGATCGTTCCCGAGTCCTGGCTGCACACCCTGCACCCGCCCGCCGGATCGCGGGTGCTGCGGCTGTCCGATCCGGCCCCGACGGCGTCGATCGCCCTGGTCGCCAGCGCGGTCGAACCGGGCTCGGTGCTGACCCGAGCCGTCCGCCGGACCGCCGAACGAGCAGCGGCCGACAAGGCCTTCGGTCACCTGGGCACGACCTGACCGCGAGCCCACTCATGTTCCTGTCAGCGGCGCAGCCGCTGAGCAGCGACCACCTGATCGACCGGCACCAGCCCCTCCGCAACAGGGGAACGGAGATCATCCCGCGAAGCGGCGGACCGAGTTGATCTCTCCCATGTACTTGACCTCTTCGACGGTCACGGTCTGTCCCTCGGTCGGGGCGTGGACCATCTTGCCGTTGCCGAGGTAGATGCCGTCGTGGCTGCCGGAGCTGTAGAAGAAGATCACGTCCCCGGGCTTCATCTCGCTCTGCGAGACCTTCTTGCCCTCGGAGATCTGCGACTGGGTGGAGCTCGGCAACGACACCCCCGCCTGCTTGAACGACCACTGCACGAGGCCGGAGCAGTCGAACTGGCTCGGGCCCTTCGCGCCGAACACGTACGGGGAGCCCTGCTTGCTGAGCGCCGCGTTGACCGCCTTGATCGCGGCGCCGGAGCCGATCAGCGAGCCCATCTTGCTGCCGCCGCCGGACAGCGAGTCCTGCTCCTGCTCGCTGAGGCTCTCGTACTGCTCCTTGACCTTGGCGATCTGGGCGTCCATCTCCTCCTTCTTGCCCGCGATCTCGCCTTCGAGCCGTGCCGCGTCGGCTTCGGCCCGGGTCGCGCGCTCGTGCGCGGACCGGGCTTGCTGTTCGCCGCGCTGCGCTTGGGCGGTCGCGTCGGCGAGCTTGGTGACGGCGTCGTCGTTGTCGTGCGCGAGCACGTCCAGCGCGGAGGAGCGGTCGAGGAACTCGTCGGGTGATTCGCTGACGAGCAGCGCGGACAGCTTGCTCATCCGGGCGCCCTGGTAGGAGGCGTGCACGAACTGGTCGACCTGGCCGCGGAACCGCTCCTCTTCGGCCTGCGCGTCGGCGGTGGTGCGCGCGGCCTGTTCGGCGTCGGCGTTGGCGCGGGCCAGCTCGTCCTGGCGCTTGGTGTGGTCGTCCTGCGCCTTCTTGTAGACCTCGGTGAGCTCTTCGGCCTGGCGGCCCAGTTCCTTGAGCTGCTTCTGCGCATCCGTCGCGGTGCCCGCCGGTTCCGCGGTCGCCGGGACGGACGACAGGCCGACGGCGGTGGCGACGACGGTGGCCGCCAGCGCGGCGTTCCTGGAACGCTTCAACCGGGATGAACCCACGACACTCCTCCTGCTGCCACCGCCTCGTGGGCCCCGACCGTTCGAGGCGCAGCTGCACGAGCCGTCCGAACCGGTCCGCGGAGCCGATCACCGCGAAACCGCGGGACAGGCTACGCACCGGGGGCCGGGGTGATCGGCAAGCGGGTGCGCCACGCGGCGTGCACCGATGGTTCCGATCCGTGCACGCCGCAGGTGAGGGCCCGGACCGGGCGACGTGCGCCGCTCCGGTCCGGGCGCCGGTTACCTCCCCGGGCCGCCGATGCCGACGTCCTCGCTCGGCGTCGGGCCGGTGGCGGCGATCTGCTGGGCGATGGTGTCGTGCGCGGTGCGGGCCGCCGCGTCTCCGACGCCTTCCGCCCTCGCGGTGATGCGCTCCAGCAGCTCGGCGGCGGTGCCGTCGGCGATCAGCTCCCGGTGCAGGTCCGCGTACGCCGCCTCGTAGTCGGCGCGGAACCGCTCGTCGGCGAGGAAGCGCTCCTTGAGCGCGCCGCTGCCGCGAGCCTTGCCGCCACCACTGCCGCCGGGTCGTTCGCCGTCCGGCCCGCCGGGCATGCCGCCCTGCTCGCCGGGACCGTCCTGCTGATCGGGACCGCCCTGCTGATCGGGACCGCCCTGCTGATCGGGACCGCCGGGCCGCGCGCCCGGCCCGCCTCCGCCGGGCCCCATCCCCATGCCGCTGAACGACAGGTTGAGGTCCCAGGACAACACGGTGAACCGCTCCTGCTCGGTGTCGTACCACAGGTAGTAGTTGTTCCCGGGCCCGTCCATGGCGTCACCGTTGGCGAGCAGGTTCTGGAGCGCGAGGTAGCGGGCGAAGGACGCGGTGTCCACGTGCTCGTCGAGTTCCGCCGCGAACTCCTCATCGTCCGCCTCGTCGACGAACGAGAGCAGGTCCAGCACCGGCTGCAGGTCGTAGTTGCCCTCGCTGTTGATCTGCTTGAACGCCTCCTCGTAGTCGGTGGGATCGTCGCCCAGGTACTCGAACGAGCCGCCCGCCCGCGCCTTGTAGAGCACGCCGTCGCCGTGCTGCTCGGCCCACGCCGCGTCGGGCGGGTCGAGCAGCAGCCGCGGCACGGCCGCGCCGCCGTTGACGCTGACCGAGGTGAGCGTGTACGGCTGCGTCGTCTCCCCGGCGGCCGCGGTCAGCTCCAGGGCGAGGGCCTCGTTGACGGCGGTCGCGGTGCCACCCGCCTCCGGACGCAGCGTGATCTCGCTGTGGCCCTGGTAGGCGCGTCCTTCGGCGAACTCCTCGAAGCTGATGAGCCACGGGAGCTTCCCGGGCTCGTCTTCGGACAGCGATGCCATGGACGGGCCACCGCGGCGGTTCTGCTGCCGCCCCCCGGCATCGTCGGCGGGTGCGTCGTCCCGGTCGGCGGGAGTTTCCGCGCCGTCGGCCGGAGTGTCCGCGCCGTCGCCGGGAGTTGCAGCACCGTCGGCGGCCGTCCCCGTGTCGTCCGCGGGCGCATCGGCCCCGTCGGCGGGATCTTGCCCGCCACCTCGCGGGTCCGCCCCGTCCGGGCCGCCGCCGGGCATGCCGCCGGGGCCCCTCCCGTCCTGCCCGCGCAGGCTCATCAGGGTCGAGTTGCCCTTGAGCCGCAGCCCCACGTCCTCCACCGCGGTTCCGTCGATGGTGATGTCGGCGCGGATGAACTGCTTCTCGCCCTCCTCGCGGAAGGTGCGCATCATGTCGGCGTACTCGGCCTGGTCGAACCGGACCTCGATGCGGTGGTCCCCGCCGTCGAACAGGTCGCCGGTCCCGGCGATGTCCTGGGTGATGCTCTCCTGCACGACGGGTTCCGCCACGAACAGCGGCCGGACCCGCTCGTCCCCGAAGACGAGCAGCAGCGCGGCGACGACGGCGAGCAGGCTGGCGGGGATCTTCCAGTAGTGGCGCAGCCGCACCGGGATGCGGTGCTTCAGCCTGCGCCGGGCCTTCGGCGGCTCGTCGGGATCACGCCCGTCCTGGATGCCGGTCATCTCACATGTCCGTCTGGTCGTACCCGGTCAGGACGGTCGCCTTCTGCCCGGCGGTGACCTCGCGCAGTGCCTCGATGACCGCGCCGGGCTTGACGTTCTTCTTCAGCCGCGCGGTGTAGGCCAGCTCCAACAGCGCCCCGCCGCGGATGGTCTCGGTGCTGATCAGCTCGTACTCGTCGGTGAACCGGATGAGCACGTCGTCGATCGCCGGGCCGTGGTCGTCCCCGTCGGCCGGGACCTGCACCTTGACCACCTGGCGCTGCACGTCCAGCGCGAACCAGTTGAGCCGGTGCATCAGCAGGACCACCGCGCAGACCAGCACCGTGGCGATGATGGCGAGCGTGTAGAAGCGGGTGCCGCAGGCCATCCCGATGCCCATCACCAGGAAGATGAACCCGACGTCGCGGGTCTCCTTGATGGCGTTCCGGAACCGCACCACCGACAGCGCGCCGACCAGCGCGAACGCCCGGGCGATGTTGGACCCCACCACCAGCATGATCAACGAGATGATCATGCCGAGCACGATCAGGGTGTGCACGTAGCTCTGGCTGTAGGAGATGTTGCGGTGGGTGGCCCGGTAGGTCCAGGCGACCACGAGGCTGCACGCGAACGACAGCAGCAGCGCGATGGCCACGTCGAGCACGCTGAACGTGCCGGACAGGTCGGTGAATCCGAAGTCGAGGTTCATGGGAGGAGCTCGCGTTCTGTCTGCGGGCGTTCGGCGTCGACGTCCGCTTCGGGCAGGTGGAAGATCGAGCGCGGCGCCAGTCCGTGCGCCTCGATCGATTGGCAGTACTTGGAGATCCGCTGGATCTGCAGGCCGTGGCGGGCGGCCAGGTCGGTGATCCAGTACGGCGCGCGTTCGTTGGCCTTCACCTCCAGCACCGCGAAGTGCGGGCTGAGGATGTAGCGGTTCTCGGTCTCGGCGTTGAGGTCGAAGTCGCGGTCGCGCCCGCGGATCCGGTGGTCCATCGTCACGCGCAGGCCCAGGTCGGCGTCGACACCGGCGTAGGCTTCGCGCCGGTACCCGGTCATCGCGACCGGACGCAGGTCGAGCCGGGTGATCAGGTCGAGGACCTCGTCCACGAAGACCTGGTCGGCGCCCGGGTGCTCGACCCGTTCCCGCTGGTCGCAGAGCCGGCGCGCCGCCTCGTAGGGCAGCATGACGCGGCGCTTCTGCGTCACCCGGTTCACCCGCTGCTTGATCTCCACCGAGACGGGGGCGTCCGCGGACGGGGCCCCGTAGCGGCGGATGCGCAGCTTGCGGCGGAACTTCAGGCCCTCGATCTTCTCGTGGTAGAAGCGCAACCGCTGGGTGTCGTAGTACAGGCTCCACACGTCGTACCCGCCCGGTCCGGAGTGGTGGTCCACGTCCATGCGGGCGGCGAGCTCGGCGCGGACCTCGGCGACCTGGGTGGCGGGCACCAGGTACTTGAGCTCGTAGCGGTTGAACGCGTGCAGCTTGCTCGGTGCGCGGAACCGGCTGCCGACCTCGCGGGTGTCGGACACCGGGTCCGGCCGCGTTCCGCCGGGTTCGGCGCGGGGTCGGCGCGCCGAGGTGCGCGCTCGCCCCCGTCTCGGGAAGATCATGATCGGGAACGTATCCGAACAGTCCGTGAACTCCCGGGAAACTTCCTGTGAGAACGCTGGGAGTGCGCGCGGTGCCCGGGAGCCGCCCGGCCGGTGCGACATGTCCGTCCACATCGGACTGCGTCGTCCCGCGTCGCGGCCGGGTATCGCGGGACGCGGGGACGCGCGCGGCTGCCGCTCGGCCGCTAGCGGGGTGTCGCGGTGGCCAAGGTCGTCCGCGACGTGTAACGTTCAAGGTGGTCGTTGTTTCTGGGTTCGTGTTCGCGCACGCTCGCAGGATTGTTGATGCGGGCGAGCTGCTGTCTTTGGTTCAGCTGGAGTGAAGCCGCCGTCTGAGATCACCCGGCCCCGGGTCGCCATCCCTGTGCGACCCGTGGAACTTCCCCTTCTGAATGGAGATGCACATGGCTCAGGGCACCGTGAAGTGGTTCAACGCTGAAAAGGGCTTCGGCTTCATCGCCCCCGACGCGGGCGGCCCGGACGTGTTCGTGCACTACTCGGCCATCGACGGCGCGGGCTTCCGCAGCCTCGAGGAGAACCAGGCCGTCTCGTACGACGTCACCCAGGGCCCCAAGGGCCCGCAGGCCGAGCTCGTCCGCGCGCTCTGATCTCGCGTTGACCCGTCCCCGGCTCGTGCGCTCCGCGCCGAGCCGGGACCGCGGTACCTCCCCGTCCGGCACCTGCCCGCCGCCCCGCGGCCGAGGCGTGCCGGACGGGCCGGGAGTCGCGACGACCGCACCGCGGTGAGGACGCCGCCCCTCGCAGGGCGCGATCATCCTCCCGCCGCTCGTCGCGCACCGGTTCTCCCACCACCGGTCGAGTCGAATCCCGCCCAGCGCGGTGCGTTCCCGACCCACGTCCTTCCCCGCGGCCCGCAGCAGCGACGCCCAGCGTCCGCGCCGTGCCGCACCCGTCCCACTACTGGAGATCCCATGCGGGCGATCACCCCCCACTTGATCACGAACAAACCCACCCCGTTCACCGTGCGCGGCGACCTCGCCGGAGCCGAGGTGACGGCGCTGGCCGAGCGGCTCTGGTCCCACCTGCTGACCGCGCCACCGGAGACCGTCGTGGACCTCGCGGCGGCAGGCGACATCGATTCGGCGGGCGCGGACCTGCTCGCCGCCGCCGACGCCTACGCGGTCCACAGAGGACTCCGGCTTCGCGTCACCGGTGCGGCGCCGCGCGTGCGGGCCGCGCTGCACGCCGCCGGGATCGAGCTCCTCCCACCCGGCGGTGCGGTGCCGCGGCAGCGGAAGTCCGGACGCCGCCCCGCGGAGGTGGTGACCTGATGCGCCGAATCCGCTACGTCGCACCGACGTTGTCCGAGGACGCCTGGCAGATCACCGACGCCGAGGGCCAGCACACCGCGCGGATCATCGGCACCGAATCCGAAGCGGTCGCCAGCGCGCGGCGCCAGCTCGCCGCCGTCGGCGGCGGCCGCGTGCTCGTCACCGGCTGACCGCACCCGCAAGTCCACCGCCCGCCGCACACCGCCGCGGGCGCACACACCTAGTACGAAAGGCCTGCACATGAGCACTCCGGCACGGCCCGCCGAGGTCGCCTTCCACACCGACCCCCGCGCGGCGGCGCAGCAACCGCACCGGACCGAGCCCTGCCCGGCTCCGGTGGCTCCCGTCGTCTTCCTCGCGCCCGAGCGGGCTCCCGCCGACCCGGAGCCGCCCCGCCCGCGGACGAGCCGGGAGAACGCGGACGACCTGGACACCCCGTTCGGCGGCTGACGGATCGGCTTCGGGCGCCCCGCTATTCCATGCGGGCGTCGAGCCATTCGAGGACGCTTTCCGGGTGCCGCTGGAAGTGCGCGTAGCCGTCCCAGCGCCGGGTGGTGCCGTGGATCCAGAACAGCGATTTGTCCGCTGCCCCGATCCGGTCGAAGATCCGCTGCAGGTCGGACCGGTCCACCAGCGCGTCGTCGTGCATCCCGTAGGTCAGCGTCGGCAGCAGCACGTCCGGCGCGAACCGCGCGGGCGAACCGTCGGCGAGCCGGATGCTGGTGTGCAGCTGCTGGCGCCGGTCGACCTCGTCGGCGTGCTCGGCGAGCCCGGCGCGCTCCAGCTGCCGCTCCAGGATGGCGCGCGGTGACAGCAGCAGTGGCGCCACCAGGCAGCGCACCCCGTCGAACGCCCGCGGCTCCGCGGAGATCGCCCGGAAGGTGCTGTCCGCGCCCAGGCACGCGGCGAACAGGCCGAGCTTCATCCCGGCGAGCTCGGGGTGCGAGCGGACGTGGGCCGGCGCCCCGAGGACGTCCCTGGCCTCGAACCGGAAGTTCGACGGGAACCCGCCGTTCGCCGCGGCGCTGAGCCCGAAGTTGCGGAAGTCGAACGCCAGCACGTGGTACCCGTTGTCGTGCAGGATCCGGTAGTTGGGCACGAAGTTCACGTCGAAGTCGTTGCCGAGCCCGGTGCCGAACGCCGACCGCCACGGTTCGAGGTGCGCGGGGAAACCGGCGCGGCTGAACGAACGCGGGTGCATGCAGACGATCAGCCGGTCCGAGCCCTCGCGCGGCACGTACCACGCTTCGAGCGGCGTCCCGTCCTGCGATGGGAAGGACAGCTCCTCGTAGGCGAGTCCCGCTTCGCCCGGGTCGTGCAGCAGGGGAGAGCGGATCGGGTGCGCGAGCCCGTGCGCCAGCCGGTCGAGCACGGCGTCGAGTTCGTCCGAAGTGGACTGTTGTGCGATCGTCATCGGCTCCGGTGGGGGAGGACCAGGAGAACTGCGGGGAGTATCCCGCTCCCGGCCGGTCCTCTCGGGACGAGGACGACGGCGCGGTGTCGGTGCACCCGGTGGGGCCCGAGGTGCCCGATCCGCTGCTGCGGTTGCTGCGGCTCGCCGACGATCCGGCGGACGCGAAGTTCCTCGCGGGCGGGGTGCGCCGGGAACTGCTCCACCGGATGTCGAGCGGGCCCGGCGGGGGAGCGCTGCTGCGGCTGGCCAGGGCGGACAGCGTGCTCGGCCGCATCGGGCACTGCACCACCTGGCTGCGCGAGCACGTCGACGCCCCGGTGGGCGTGGCGCGGCTCGCGGAACGGGCGGGGATGAGCGCGACGACCTTCCACCGCCACGTCAAGGCCGCGACCGGGGCGACCCCGGTCCAGTTCCACGAGCAGGTGCGGTTGCACGAGGCCACGACGTCTCGTCGTGGCCGACGCGGACACGTTGGCGCGCATCGCGGTCGCCGTCGGGTACGCGAGCGCATCCCGGTTCAGCCGCGACTACAAGCGGATGTTCGGGGTGGCGCCGATCCGGGACACGGCGCGCTCCGGTGCGCGGGGGCGGCCCGGCGGTTCCCGGGGCCGTGCGGCTCAGGCGACGAGTTCACCGCCGTCGACGAGGATGTCGGCGCCGTGGACGAAGCTGCTCTGCGGCGAGGCGAGGAACGCCACCGCGGCGGCGGGTTCCTCGGGGAGGCCGGCCCGCCCGGCGGGCAGGTGCGCCGCGACCGAGGAGCGTTCCTCGTGGGTGCCGAAGACCTGCTCGAACATCGCGGTGTCGACCGGCCCCGGGGATACCGCGTTGACCCGGATGCCCCGGCCGCTCAGCTCGTTGGCCCAGGTCCGCGCGTACGAGCGCACCGCGGCCTTCGACGCCCCGTACGCGCCCATGCCCGGCACGGCGCGCCTGCCCGCGGTCGAGCCGGTGAGGATCACCGAGGCGCCGTCGTTGAGCAGCGGAACGGCCTTCTGCACGGTGAGGAAGGTGCCCTTGACGTTGATGTCGAAGATCCGGTCGTGGTCCTCCTCGGTGAGCTCCAGCAGCCGCGCGAGGTGGTTGATGCCCGCGTTGGCGAACAGCACGTCCAGGCCCGCGCCGCGGGCGCGCACCTGTTCGTAGAGGTGGTCCACGTCGGCGGCGACGCTGACGTCGCCGCGCACGCCGGTCGCGTCGCCGACGGTGGCGACGGCCTTCGCCAGCTCTTCCTCGCGACGTCCGGTGATGAAGACGTGCGCGCCCTCCGCGGCGAGGCGCTGGGCGGCGGCCAGGCCGATGCCGGTGCTGCCGCCGGTGACGACGGCGGTCTTGCCTTCGAGCAGTCCCATGGTCGAACCCGCTTCCAGTTCTGTAGCGATCGATGCAGAACGAGACGCTAGCACGTTCTGAAACGGTCGATGCAGAATCGGCGATGTGCTGAACACGTCGCCCCGATGGGGAATTTCCCGCGCCGTCGGCGAAACGACGTCACGGCCCGGTCGTGGACCGGCACGCGAGCTCGTGTCGTCTTCCCGTCAGCGCGTGGACCGCCCGATCACCCGCGGGTTCTCGGCGTTCTCCTGGTGCGGACGGCGGTGTCGCCCGCCGGAGCCACCGGTGCGGACGATCCCGGCTCTGCTCGGGAACCGCTCAGCACAACGGCCAGTTGCGCAGCGCCGCGTCCGCCAGCTCCTGGAGCTCCTCGCGCCCGACCCCGCTCGCCGCCTGCACGGCGATGCCGGCCGACACGGTGCTCACCAGCCGGGCGAGCAGGCCCGCATCCGTCCCGGCGGGCAGATCGCCCTCGTCGATGGCCCGCTCGAAGCGCTCCCGGAGGCAGGTGTGGCTGTCCCGCCGCCAGTTCCGCAGGAGGTCCCGCGCTCCGCGCCCGGACTCGCCGGTGGCCAGGGCGGCCTGCACGGTGAGGCACCCGTGCGGGTGCTCGGGGAGCGTGGTGGTCCGGACGGCCCCGGCCAGCAGCGCGGTGGCGACCTCGAACGCCGTCGGCTCCTCCAGCGCGCGGCTCGCGTAGGCGCTCGGGCCTTCGAGGTAGCGCTGCAGGGCCTTGCGGAACAGCTCCTCCTTGTTGCCGAACGCGGCGTACATGCTGGTGGTGGAGATGCCCATCGCGCCGGTCAGGTTGGCGAGGCTGGCGCCCTCGTAGCCCTGCTCCCAGAACACCAGCAGGGCGCGTTCGAGGGCCTCGTCGGCGTCGAACCCCCGCGGCCTGCCCGCCGGACGGCGCTGTTCGGTCTCCACCGGCCCAGGCTACCGCCGCGCGCCCGGACGATCCGGCACGTGCGGTCCCGTTCCACCGCCGTCGGAACGCGAGGTGGCGATCAGGGCGGTGCGTTCCCGAGTTCGCCGAGGTGTGGTGAGCCTCGCCTCGCCATGGGAGATCGTGGAGAGCACGTGCAGGGCGCGGTGCGGCCGTTCGCGATGCCGGACGGGCGCACCTTGCACGGCAGGGAACTGCCCGGGCCGCCCGGCGCGCCGACGGTGGTGCCCGAAGCGGGCGCGGCGGCGGGCGGGCGCTCGTGGGCGCTGGGGCAACCTGCGGTCGCCGAGTTCGCGCGGGCCGTGGTCTACGACCGCAGCGGCCTGGGAGCCAGCGCGCCCGACCCGGTGTCCCGGACGCTGCGGCGGATGGCCGACGGCCGCAGATCGGTGCTCGACGACCTCGGGCCGGGGCCGTTCGTGCTGGTCGGGCACAGCGCCGGCGGGCCGCTCGTCCGCCGGGCCGCGGCCGACCGGCCGGACCGCAGCGCCGGGATCGTCCTGGTCGACCCGGCCGACGAGGCGTCCGAAGCGCTGTTCACCCCCGGATTCCGGCGCGCCGAGAAGTGGGTGATCCGGACCCACCTGCTGCCGGCCCGCGCGCGCCTGCTCGGGCCGCTGTGCCGGCCGCTGCCACCGGACGCCCGCCGCGCCGTGCTGCGGGACGGGTGCACCCCGCGGCTGGTGCGCACCCAGGCCGAGCGGTCGCGGACGTTCCTCGACGAGCTCCTCGCCTTCCGGGAGGCGCCACCGGAGCTCGGCGACCTCCCGGGCACGGTGATCTCCGGCGGCCGCGCCGGGGGCGGCATGAACGCGGCGGCGCGGGCCGACGCGAACGCGAGCCACGCGCACCGGACGGCGCAGTCCCCGCAGGGCAGGCACGTGGTCGCGCAGCGCTCCGGCCACTGCGTTCCGCTCGCGGAACCCGACGTCGTCGTCGACGAAATCCGGCGCCTCGCGGGCTGATCCGCGAAGCGGCGAACGAGCCGGGGCGTCGCGGTGGTGCCGCACCGCCCGGTCGAGGAGCGGCGACGCCATGTGCCCGCCGCGCGCACTCGGATCCGGGCGCGGCGCCCACCCGTTCGGAACGCGTCGCGCCCGGAGCGGCGCCGCACCTCGGACGACGGTCCTCGACGACGCGCCCTTCGGGGCGGTGCCGGACGACGCGCCCTTCGGGGCGGTGTTTCCGGAAGACGTGCCGCTGCGGACGTGGTGCCGGGAGACCCCCGAGCACGATCACCCGATCGGCGAACTGCTGTACTCGGGGCCGTCGGGAAGGGGAGCGGATGGCGGAAGAAGAGGTCCTCGCCGGGGGGAACATGACGGCGGTGACGCGGGTCGGGAACACGGTGCGGCGCACCGCCGGTCCGTGGACCCCCGCCGTGCACGCGCTGCTCGCCCACCTGCGGCGGCGCGGGTTCACCCGCGCGCCGGAACCGCTGGGACGCGATGAGCGGGGCCGGGAGGTGCTCGGTTTCCTGTCCGGTGCGGTCGCGACCTACCCGCTGGCCGCCTCGGTGCTCTCCGACCACACCCTGCGCGAGGTGGCGGGCCTGCTGCGCGAGTACCACGACGCCACGGTGGACTTCGAGCCCCCGGCCGGCGCGGTGTGGCAGTGGCCTCCGCACGAGCCGCGGGAAGTGCTGTGCCACAACGACTTCTGCCCGTACAACCTGCTGTTCGAGGACGGCCGGATCACCGGCGTGATCGATTTCGACACGGCGTCGCCCGGACCGCGGGTGTGGGACCTCGGCTACACGGCGTACCGGTTCGTCCCGCTCACCGGACCGCGGAACCCGGACGTCGGCCACCCGGGCGTCGCCGAGCAGCGGCGGCGGCTCGCGCTGTTCTGCGACGCCTACGGCCTGCCCGAGATCACCCCGGCCGACGTGCTGCGCATCGCCATCACCAGGTTGCAGGACCTCGTCGAGTTCATCGTCGGCTCGGCCCGGGCGGGGGATCCGGCGCAGCAGGCCGTGCTGGACCGCGGCGACACCGAGATCTACCGCCACGACATCGACCACCTGACCGCCACCGCGATCCTGGACTGAGCCCGGAATCCGCGCTTCGCCGGAACCGGCCCGGGCCGCGGCGCATCCCGTTCGCGGCGTACGAGTGGCGACCGTGCCGTGGGGCGGACATGAGCAGGGCCGGGGTGCCGGCGTGGTTCCGCACCCCGGCACCCCGGCCCTCGCCCAGCCCCGACCGGTCAGTCGGCGGTAGGCCGTTCCGCGACGCGGCCCGCCGGTGCGGGGGACGGGTCCGGATGCCAGAAGTCCGCTCCCTCGATGCCCAGCGCCACCGGGTCGAAGACCGGGTCGATGCCGAGCTTGCGCTGCCGGTCGTAGTCGCGGCAGATCTTGTGCACCACCGGGTACAGCAGCACCAGGCACAGCAGGTTCACCCAGGCGATCAGCCCGAGCCCGATGTCGCCCGCCGCCCACACCAGGTCGGCGTCGAGCACCGAACCGGTGAAGACCACCGCGACCGTGCCCAGCCGCAGCACCATCGTCCACACCGGACCCTTCCGGCCGTCCAGCAGGAACAGCAGGTTGGAGTTCGCGACGTAGAAGTACAGCAGCAGGCAGGTGAACCCGAACAGCAGCACCGCGACGGCGACGAATCCCGCGCCCCAACCGGGCACCAGCGTGTCGATGGCGGCCTGCACCCAGTTCGGGCCCGCGTCCAGGCCGGGCACGTTCTCGATGAAGAACCCGCCGGAGTGGTCCGAGACGTTGTACTTCCCGGACACCACCATCATCAGCCCGGTCGCCATGCAGATCAGCAGCACGTCGATGTAGATGCTGAAGCTCTGCACCAGCCCCTGCTTGCCGGGGTGCGAGGTGCGCGCCGCTGCGGCCGCGAAGGTCGCCTCGCCGAGCCCGTTCGCCGAGGCGAACACCGCCCGCCGCACGCCCCACGCCACCGCCGCGCCGGTGAGCCCGGCCAGCATCGGCTCCAGACCGAACGCCGACCGCACGATGAGCGACACCGCCGCGGGCACGTTCTCGACGTTCGTGCCGATGACCGCGAGGGCCAGCACCAGGTAGCCGACCGCCAGGACCGGCACGAGCAGCTGCGTCACCTTCACGATGCGGGTGGTCCCGCCGAAGATGATCACCGCGATCAGCCCGGTGATGATCAGCGCCGGGATCCACGACGGCAACCCGAACGCGAGCTTCGCGCTGGAGGCGATGGTGCTCACCTGGAACCCGGGGAAGACGAACCCGTACCCGACGAGGCCGAGGACGGCGACGAGCCCGCCGAGGAACGGGATGCGCAGGCCGTGCTTGATGTAGTACGGCATGCCCCCGATGTCCTCACCGGCCCGCTGCCGATCCTCGTCCTGCACCTGGCGCTTGAACACCTGCGCCAAGGCGGCCTCGGCGTAGCCGACGGTGCAGCCGACCAGCCCGGTGATCGCCATCCACAGCAGCGCGCCCGGCCCGCCACCGCCGATCGCGGTCGCGACCCCGGCGATGCTGCCGACGCCGACGCGGCTGCCGAGCGCGAGCACCAGCGCCTGGAACGAGGACAGCCCGCCGGATTCGCCCGGCGTGTCCCGCAACTGGCGCAGCATGTCCGGGATGCGCCGGAACTGCACCGCTTTCGTGCCGATCGTGAACAGCACGCCCAACCCGATGGCGAGGTAGGCCATCGGCGTCCAGATAGCGTCGGCTACCGCCGCGAGTTCGTCCGCGAGGGAGGACAGGCCCATATCACCGCGCCTCCCCCCGGATCGCGGCCAGCGCTTCCTCGACGCGGGCCGTGCTCGCCGCGTCCAGCGGCGCGGTGGGGCGCCGCGGGGAGCCGACGTCGAGACCGCGCAGCCCGGTGCCCGCCTTCACCGCGGGGATGAACGGCGCCGAGATGAGCGAGTCGATGACCGGGTACAGCGCCTTCCACTGCGCGAGCGCACCGGACAGGTCGCCGTCGGCGATGCTGCGGCGGACCGCCACGATCTCCTCCGGGACCACGTTCGCCGCCCCGGCCATCACGCCTGCGGCGCCTTCCACGAGGGCGCTGTAGATGTAGACGTCCCAGCCGATGAAGGTACCGATCACGTCGCCGTGGTGGTGGATCAGCTGCAGCGCCTGCTCCCAGTTCGCGCTGGAGTCCTTGATGTAGCGGATGTTGCCGGTGCTCTCGGCGAGCCCGCGCACGGTCTCCGGGTCGAGGTTGACGCCGGTCGCGGCCGGGATGTTGTAGAGCATGATCGGCAGTTCGACCGAGGCGGCGACGTCCTTGAGGTAGGCCACGGTCTCGTCGAGGCTGATCGGCTCGTAGAACGGGGTGACGAGCATCAGCACGTCCGCGCCGCTGCGCTCGGCGGCCCGGGAGAGCCGGATGGCTTCGGCGGTGCTGGTGGCGCCGGTCTGCGCGACTACCGGGACGCGCCCCGCGGTGTGCTCGACGACGGTGTCGACGAGGCGGAGCCGCTCGTCCGGGCTCAGCGCGCCGACCTCGGCGGTGGAGCCCGCGGCCACGACACCGTCCACACCGGACTCGATGGAGCGGTCGACGACCTTCTTCAGCACCGGTAGGTCGATCGATTCGTCCCCGTCGAACGGGGTGACCAGCGCGGTGAGCACGCCGTTGAGGTTGTTCGTCACGGGTGGTTCTCCTTCTCTGCTGCGACTTCTCTGCTGCGAGGGTGTGGCGGGGTCAGACGGCGGCGGGCGCGGGAGCGGCCCGGTGGGTCTGGCGTTCGGTGGCGAGGAAGCTCGCGGCTTCCTGCGCGGCCGAGAAACCGGAGGTGATGGCGCTCTCGGTGTAGAGCGTGCCGAGGTAGTCACCGGCCAGGTGGACGCGATCGGCGCCGCGGATGAGGGTGGACTGCAGCTTCGCGCGGCCGGGGAACGAGTACGGCGAGGCGACCGCCCACCGCGCCGCTTCGGCCTCCACGACGGAGTCGGCGAAGCCGTGCCCGAGGATCTGGTCCAGGTCGGCCAGGTGAGTGCGCACCACCTCGTCGTCGGTCTTGTCCAGCAGCGCCCGGCCGAGCGAGGCGGGGGAGAAGGTCATGAAGCTCCCGCCGGGCTGGCGCGCGGATTCGGTGCCGCGCACCAGGTTCGCCTGGTTCAGCGCGATCGCGAACGACCGCTTCGGCGCGGCGATGGCGTAGATGTCATCCCACGGGCGGGCCGAGGTCTCGTCGGTGAGGAACGCGGAGCTGACGTGCGGCCCGTACTCGATGCGGCCCAGCGCGTCGCGCAGCTCGTCGGGCAGATCCACGCCGATGCGGTGCGAGACGTCGGCGGTGGTGGCGAGCACGACGGTGCGCGCCTCGACCTCGCGGTCCACTCCGTCCTGGCGGTAGCGCACCACGACCGAACCGGGCTTGCGCACGACCTCCTGCACGGCGGCGCCGAGCCGCACGCGGTCGCCGAGCGCGGCCGCGATCGTTTCGGTGAGGGTGGACGGTCCGCCGGCGATGCCGCGGCTGAGGCCCTGTCCGAAGCCGAGCACCAGGCTGAAGTAGCCGATGCCCGCCCCGGCCGAGATCTGGTCCATGTCCCCGGCGGAGCGGGTGACCGTCGTCCGGAACAGCGCCGCCGCGTCCTCGGGCAGGTGCCCGACGAAGTCCTGGAACGAGCGGTCGTTGGCGAAGTCGTAGATCCGCTGTTGGCGCGCGGCCCCGGATTCGCCGGGGCGCTTGCGCACCACCCCGGTGTACTTGGCCACCTCGGCGACGACCTTGAGCCCGGCGCGCATGGTGCCGATCCGCGCGGCGGTGGGCATCGGGATGCGGAACGGGTAGGTCGCGATGTGGCCCTTCCGGAGGAACTTCCCGTTCATGGCCAGCGCTTGCAGCGAGCCGGGGACGGCCATCGCGGCGACGCCGACCTCGTTGAGCAGGGCGTCGGTCGAGGAGTCGGCGCCGGCGAAGACGTGCCCGCCCCAGTTGAGCCAGTAGCGGCCGCGGCGTTCCGAGCGGATGCGGCCGCCGACGCGCTCGTCGGCTTCGAGGACCACCGCGTCCCAGTGCCGGAGCCGCCAGGCCGCCGACAGGCCGGCGAGGCCGGCTCCGATGACGATCGCGTCCTTCATCTGTCACTCCATTCGTGGTCCGCGAGGTGGGTGCCGCCGAGCGGCGGTGGTGGCGCGCCCCGGCGGCGGGGGCGCGCCGGTGGTCCGGGTGGCGCGGAGGTCGCGGCTGCGCGCGTCCTGAGCGGGGAGCGGGGGAGGCGCGGGTGTGGCACCGGACGTGGCCATGACCTGTCCACGACGCCTCCCTCCGTTGGGACGGACTCGTCCGGGCGGTGCCGGACGGTCGGGTGGGGCGCACTGCCGCTGCGATCAGGCCCGGAACGGTGATGGGCGCCACTGGTCCGAGAATGTAATCTGTGATCACAAATCAAATCAACCCTTTCGGGGGGTATGAACTTGACTGGGCGCGGCGGGGAGGCCCTGCACCGCCGCGGCGGGGAGGCCCTGCGGCCGCGCGGCGGGGGCCTGCACCCGCGCGGCGGCTCGGCTCGCACCCCGGCCCGCGGCGAGGCCGCTGAGCCGACGACCGCGCGCGCAGCCCGACCATCCGGCCAGGGTTCTCGGCGGTTCCTCCGCAGGGCGGCATCGTCGCCGGAGCCGACGGTGGGGACTATCCCGCGGCGAAGGTCCACCGAGGTTCCGCCACCCGGCCACGACGCGCCAGAAGTCGGTGCACGCTTCGGCGATCGGCGCCACTAACCTGGGCTCCGTGGCCACCTCCCGACGCATCGAGCCGACCCTGCTGACCGACCAGGTCTACGACTTCCTGCACGACGGGATCTTGAACGGCGAGTTCGCCGCCGGCGCGCGGCTGCGCATCCGGGACGTCGCCGCGGAGGTCGGCACCAGCGTGATGCCCGTGCGGGAGGCCATCCGGCGGCTGGAGGAGGCCGGGCTCGTCGAGCGCGAACCGCACAAGGGCGCCGTGGTCCGCGGGCTGTCCTTGGAGGAGCTCATCCACGTGTACGAGACGCGCCGGGTGCTGGAGGTGGCCGCGGCGCGCGCCGGTGCCGAGCGCATCGACGCGGCCGGGCTGGCCACCATGCGCGCCGAGTACGAGCGGATGCTCGTCAGCCTCCGCGAGCGGCGCGTCGTGGAGAGCCTCGATCACGACGAGGCCGTGCTGGAGACGTTGTACGTGGCGTCCGGCAACCCGGTGCTGGTGCAGCTGATCCGCAACCTGTGGCGGCAGTGCCGCCCCTACAAGATCGTCGGCGCGCAGGGCACGGTCGAGACCGCGGCCGACGATTCCCTGTGGCTGTACCAGGAACGGCTCATCGCCGCTGCCGAGTCGCAGGACGCCGAGGCCGCCGCCACGGCCTCGGACGAGTCGCTGCGGGACGCGACCGGTCGGATCGAGGCGTTGCTGGCCGCGCAGCGCTCCGGCTGACGGCCACGGTGTCCCGCGGGAGACCGGTGCGGTTCGGCCGCCTGCGGCGGAAGCCGTCGGCGGCGAGCAGTGCGAGCGCCACGGCCAGCAGCCCGTAGACGCCGATCGACGCCGGGTCCAGCCGTTCGCCGAGCAGGAGCGCGGCGGCGAACAGCAGCACCGGTTCCACGTAGCTCAGCAGTCCGAACAGCGGCATCGGCAGCAGTCCGGACGCGGCCAGGTAGGCGCTCATCGCGATCGCCCCGGCCAGTCCGGCCGCGAGCACTGCGGCCTGCCCGCCCGGGGTGCTCGCCCCGGGGGCGACGAGGACGAGGGTGATCGCGAGCGGCGTGCCGAGCAGCACCTCGCCGCCGAACGCGGCGGGCCCGTCGAGCCCGGCGCGCTTGCGGGAGGTGAAGTACACCGCGTACCCGACCGCGACCGCGAACGTCACCCAGGACAGCGCCATCGTGGTGCCGATCCGGATCGCGACCGCGGCCGCGGCGATCCCGACCGCGATCCACTGCGCCCGGCTGACCGCCGCCGCGAAGACGAGCCTGCCGACGATGACGAGCACGATCGGCAGCAGCAGGAACCCGAGCGAGGCGTCCAGCGCGTGCTGGTGCACCGGCGCCCACGCGAACAGCCACAGCTGCATCGCGATGAGTGCGGCGAGCCCGGCGAACGCGAGCGGCCGCCACCACCGCGAGCGGAGGACGTCGAGGAACGCCGCCGCGTGCGCCCGGCCGCGGCGCGTCGCGAGCAGGCCGAGGTAGAACGCCGCGGTCAGGATGACGCGCCAGCCGAACACCGCCTCCGCCGAGGCGTCGACGAGCCCGGAGGCGAGGAAGATCCCGCCGAAGAGCACCGATGCGCCGAGCGACGCCGCGGTCCCCCGGACGCGTTCGGCGGATCCGTTGCGTTCCACGCTGCCTCCTTGCGCGAAGCCGACCCTGGAAGGGAGTATGTGATCTGTGATCACATCTTAGGTTAGCGACGGATCACGCCGAGACGAAAGGACTTCCCATGTCCCGGACCAGCACCCACGACAACGACGCCGCGGTGGTGCGCCGCGCGGGCGACGGCCTCCCCGCCCGCGATTCCCTCCCGCCGCTCGGGCACTTCATCGACGGCGCCTTCGAGACCACCGCGGCGGAGACGATCGCCCTGATCGACCCGTCCACCGGCGAGACCGTCGCCGACGTGCCCAGCGGCACCCGCGCCGACGTGGACCGGGCGGCCACCGCCGCGCGCGCCGCGTTCGCCGAATGGGGGCGGACCACTCCGCGCGAGCGCGCCGACCTCCTGCTGGAGATCGCGAACCGCATCGAGCAGCGCGCCGACGACTTCGCCCGGCTGGAATCCCTCGACACCGGCAAGCCCGGCGCCGTCGCCGCCGATGACGTGCAGGGCGCCGTCGACGTCTTCCGCTTCGCCGCGGGCGCCGCACGTGCCTTCACCGAGGCCGGGGCCGCCGAGTACGTGCGCGACCACACCTCGATCCTGCTGCGCGAACCGGTCGGCGTGGTCGGCGCGATCGTGCCGTGGAACTACCC
The DNA here is from genome assembly GCF_057736575.1 of Saccharopolyspora sp. MMCC62. Classification (NCBI taxonomy): domain Bacteria; kingdom Bacillati; phylum Actinomycetota; class Actinomycetes; order Pseudonocardiales; family Pseudonocardiaceae; genus Saccharopolyspora; species Saccharopolyspora sp. MMCC62. The sequence continues at coordinate 205,231 of NZ_JBYKCM010000006.1, forward strand.
GCTGCTGATGGCCGCCTGGAAGATCGCGCCGATCCTCGGCGTCGGCGACACCGTGATCATCAAGCCCGCCGAGCAGACGCCGCTGACCCTGCTGCTGCTCGCCGACGTCGTGCGCGACCTGCTGCCCGCCGGAGCGTTCAACGTCGTGCTGGGTCTGGGTTCCGTCGTCGGCGCCGCGCTGGCCGAGCACCCGCAGGTCGACCTCGTCGCCGTCACCGGCAGCGTCGGCAGCGGCCGGGCCGTCGCGACGGCCGCGGCGGACTCGGTCAAGCGGGTGCACCTGGAGCTCGGCGGCAAGGCGCCCGTGGTGATCTTCGAGGACGCGGACCTCGACGCCGCCGCCGAAGCGCTGCGTACCGCCGGGTACTGGAACTCCGGGCAGGAGTGCGGCGCGGGCACCCGTGTGCTCGTGCACCGGAGCGTCGCCGACCGGTTCGTCGAGCTGCTCGCCGCCCAGGTCCGGGAGATCCCCGTCGGCGAACCCGGCGCCGGGGACGACATCGAGGTCGGGCCGCTGATCTCGCAGGCCCAGCTCGACCGCGTGCAGGGCTTCGTCGAACGTGCCGAGGCCGAGGGCGCCCGCGCCGTCGTGGGCGGCCGCGCGCTGGACGGGCCCGGTTTCTTCCTGGCGCCCACCGTCCTCGTCGACGTCGCGCCGGGGACCGAGGCCGCCCGCGAGGAGATCTTCGGCCCGGTCATCACGGTCGAGACCTTCGAGGACGAGGAGGAAGCCGTGTCCAGGGCGAACGACGTCGTGTACGGGCTGGCCGCCTCGGTGTGGACGACGAACGCCGCGCGGTCCCTCGACGTCCCGCGCCGCCTGGACTTCGGCACGGTGTGGGTGAACAGCCACCTCGTGCTCGCCAGCGAGGTGCCGTGGGGCGGGTTCAAGGGTTCCGGCTACGGGCGCGACCTGTCGATCTACGCGCTCCAGGACTTCTCCCGGACCAAGCACATCCAGCTCAACCACGCGCGATGAGCGAGCGACCGGGGGAGCGGTCTCGCGGCGGCTCGGTGTTCCCGCCGACCGCGACCACCGCGGAGCCGGGCGGTGCGGAGCGCGCGCGGTGGTGCGTGCCGCCGCGACTGCCCGCCCCGCGCCGCCCCGCGGCCGATCGGCGGCGGCCCGGACGCGGCCGCACCTGATCGACGCGGCCCGGTGCCGGTTCCCGCGGGGACGCTCGCGCGGGAACCGGCCGGGGCCGGGACGACCGACCGGGAGGACGTCGAGGTGCGGCGGACACCCCGGCCTGCTGCGGCCGCCGTCCGGGGGCGCGGGCTGCGCGATCCGGCGCCCGAGTAGACCTGGTACCTGCTGGGGGAGGAACCCCCGCCGGCCGGGCGGGAGAGCCGGTGGGTGCGCCGACGTGACTTCCGCATGCCGCCGGACCCGGCGCACTTCGGCCGGGCGCTGCGCGAAGCCACGAACGCGCCGGGCCGGAGCGGGTCGGGTTCCCCTGCCGCGGTGGTGCGGGCCGAACCGGGACCGCCCTGGCCTGCCGCGCCGTGCCGGACGGGGTGCCCGCGCGCGAGGCGGTCGGGCACACGCGCGCACCGATCACGCCGATCCGCCGAAACCACTTGGGAGAGCACGATTCGCGGCCCGCTTCGGATGGTCCACTGAGGACCGGACGCGGATCCGGCGGGTTCCCGACGCCGAGCGGCACGGGACGGGCGACGTCCTCGTCTACCACGGGGTGAGCGAGATCGGCGGCATCCTGCTCTGGCTGCTCCGCACCGGCACCGGGTTGCACCTGGACGTGCTCCACAGCGACACCGGCCAGGCGCATCGAGCCCGGGCCGAGCTCACCGACGCGGTGCGCGCGGCGCTGCGGGGTTTCCGGGACGCCTAACCGGGACCGCCCGCGATGACGGCGAGGAGTTCGGCCGGTTCGTCGTCGACCGCGCGGAAGTAGTGCGGCTGGCCGCCGCGGAAGTACGCCGAGTCGCCGGTGCCGAGCACCTCGGTCCGGTTCGGGAAGCGGAGTTCGACGCGTCCGCGCAGCACCAGCACGAACTCGTCGCCGTCGTGCTCGCGGAAGGTGCACTGCGCCGAGGTCGTCGTCGGGTGCAGCACGAACGGCATCATCTGCTTGCCCGCCATCCGCGTCGCCAGCCCGGCGTAGGGCGAGCTGTCCGGCGGGGTGTGCCGCGCGGCGCCGCCGCGCGCCTCGGCGCGGCTGATCTCCAGCACGGCCTGGTCGTCGGGGGAGCCGAACAGCGCGGCCACGTCGACGTCGAGCGCCGCGGCGAGCTGCATCGCCACCGCGATCGAGGGCGTGCTGTGCCCGCGTTCGACCTTCGAGAGGTACGACTTCGTCATCCCGGCCTGTTCGGCCAGGGCTTCGAGCGTCCAGCCGCGCTCGCGCCGCAGCATGCGGACCACTGCCACTCCCACCGGGACCTCCTTCGCGTGCCACCAGTTTCGCACACGACACAAGTTGCCTGTAGGAAACTTCGTGTCATATGGTGTCGGCGAGCTCAGGAGAGGAGCCCGCGATGCTCGACAGCACCGACCCGTCCGCTTCGGCGGACAAGCAGGCCCACATGCGCAATTCGCTGCGCGACATGCAGCGCCACATCAGCACCTCGACGCTCAGCCTCAAGGAGAAGGTCGCGGTCACCTGCCGCGTGCTCTACGACGCCGGGCACGACTCCGGCCTCGCGGGGCAGATCACCGCCCGCGAGGACGACGGCACCTTCTGGACCCAGCGCCTCGGACTCGGCTTCGACGAGGTCACCGCCGACAACCTGGTGCACGTCGACGAGCAGCTCACCGTCCTCGACGGCGAAGGCATGCCGAACCCGGCGAACCGCTTCCACGCCTGGATCTACCGGGCCCGCCCCGACGTGCGCTGCATCGTGCACACCCACCCGCTGCACATCGCCGCGCTGTCCATGCTCGAAGTGCCGTTGCAGGTGTCCCAGATGGACCTCGCGCCGCTGTACGACGACTGCGCGTTCCTCGGCGACTGGCCGGGAGTCCCGGTCGGCGACGAAGAGGGCGAGATCATCTCCGGCGCGCTGGGGGACAAGCGGGCGATCCTGCTCGCGCACCACGGGCAGGTCGTCGCCGCCTCCAGCGTCGAAGAAGCCTGCTCGCTGGCCGTGCTCATCGAGCGCGCCGCCCGACTGCAGCTGCTGGCGATGGCCGCGGGCGAGATCCGCGAACTGCCCGAATCGCTGGCCCGCGAGGCCCACGACTGGACCCTCACCCCGAAGCGCAGCCAGGCCAACTTCGCCTACTACGCGCGCCGCGCGCTGCGGAACCACCCCGACGCCATCGACTCGAAGGAGACCTCCGCGTGAGCAGCACCGTGCACGGCATCGTCGCCTACCCGGTCACCCCGTTCCGGCCCGCGACCTACGAGGTCGACCACCAGCAGCTGGCCGTCCTCGTCGACCGGCTCGTCCGCGACGGGGCGCACGCCATCGCACCGCTGGGCAGCACCGGGGAGAGCGCCTACCTCAGCGACTCCGAATGGGCCGACGTGGCCGCCACCAGCATCGACGCCACCGCCGGGCGGGTGCCGACCGTCGTGGGCGTCTCCGCGCTCACCACGGCCGCCACCACCGAGCGGGCCCGCATCGCGGCGCGGCTCGGCGCCGACATGGTGATGGTGCTGCCGATGTCCTACTGGAAGCTCGCCCCCGACGAAGTCCGCGCCCACATCGCCGCGGTCGGCGCGAGCACCGACCTGCCGATCATGGTCTACAACAACCCGGCGACCAGCGGGATCGACCTGTCCCCGGAATTCCTCGTCGACCTGGTCGAGACGATCCCGAACGTCGTGGCCATCAAGGAGTCCAGCGGCGACATCACCCGCATGCAGCGCATCGCGCGGCTCGGCGGCGGCGAGGTCCCGTTCTTCAACGGGTCCAACCCGCTCGCGTTCCTCGCGCTGGCCGCCGGGGCGACCGGTTGGTGCACGGCGGCGCCCGCGCTGTGCCCGCGGCACGTCCTGGACCTGCACGACGCGGTCGCCGACGGGGACCTCGGGCGGGCGCGGGAGCTCTCCGGGACGTTGTTGCCGCTGCTGGAGTTCATCCTCGCCCGCGGGCTGCCCACCGCGGTCAAGGCCGGGCTCGCCGAGCTCGGTGTGGACGCCGGGGTGCCGCGGCTACCGCTGCAACCGCTCGACGCGGCGGGCGCCGAACAGCTCCGCACCCTGCTGTCCGACCTGGGCATCACCGCGGCCGACGTCTCCGCCGCGAGCTGAGCACCGGGGCGGGGTGCGGCCCCCGCGCACCCCGGCCCGGTACCGGTGCTCGGCGGTGTACCTCGTGGCCCCTGCGGTGCGAGTCGGCCGAGCGCATGAAGTCCTCATAGGACGGTTCCGTCGCACCGCGTCCCGTCAAAGCTCGGCCTGCTCGGCCTGCTCGGCCTGCTCGGCGGGGTCGCGGAGGAACGCGGTCAACGCGGTCGCGAGGGCGGGCAGCGGCAGCAGCACGGCCAGCGCCGCGGTGGTGCCGTGGACGTTGGCGAACGCGCCCAGAGCGGGCACCGCCGCCCCGCCGCTGCTGACCGAGATGCCGAGGGTGACGGCCCCGGCGATCCCGAGGTTCCGCGGCAGGTAGTGCTGCCCGAGGGTGGTGTGCACCGGCAGCGGCAGGTTCACCGCCGCCCCGAGCGCGGCCGCGGCCACCAGCGCGATCGGCACCGCGGGCGCGGTGATCAGGCAGCCGAGCAGCAGCAGACCGGTCAGGTGGCTCACCCGCAGCACGGTGAGCCGCCCGAACCGCTCGACCAGTCCGCCGCCGGCCAAGGTGGACACCGCCCCGGCGGCGGAGAACAGGACCAGGGCCAGCGAGGCGGTGCTCGGCGCCGCACCGAGGCGATCCGCGACCGACAGCACCAGGAACGTGCTCACCCCGGAGAACAGCACCGACCGCAGCACGATGATCACCGTCAGCCAGCCGAACTCCCGCCACCGGTTGGTCCCCGCCACCGGCGCGTCCGAGTCGTCGTCGCCCGGTTCGGGGGAACGGCCGCGGAACCGGCCGGCGATGACCGCGATGACCGCGGGCACCGCCAGCAGCGGCGTGGCCACCAGCCCGAACGGCAGCAGCACCGCCCCGGCCGCGACCGGGCCCGCCGCGTAACCGGCCAGACCGCCGAAGGTGAACCACCCCATGCCCCGATCGCCGGTTCCGGTGCGGTGCACGGCCTTCGCCGCCTCCGGGTGGTAGGCGGCGACGCCGATCCCGGAGAGCACCAGCGCGGCGCAGGTCGCCGCGTACGAGGTGGTCGAACCGACCGCGCCGATCCCGGCTGCGGCGAGCAGCAACCCCACCGCCCGGACCCGGCCCGGCGCCGGTCCGCGATCCGCCAGGACCCCGAACAGCGGCTGCGCCAACGAGGACACCAGCGTCGCGGCGAGCACGACGCCACCGGCGTGGGCGTAGTCGTAGCCGCGCTCCGCGACCAGCAGCGGCACCAGCGCGGGCACCACGCCCTGGTAGAAGTCGGTGACCCCGTGCTCCGCGGACAGGGCGAGCGCGCCGCGGTGCCGCGCGATCGTGTCGGGCAGGACGGGTTTTCGGCGCAGTGGCACGCGAATTCGCTCCCGTTCGGGCGGCGCGCCGCATCCGGGCGCGCCGCATCGGCGGAGCGGGGTGCGCTCCGCGGGTTGGTGTGTCAGGGGCAGGTGGGGCCGGGATCCGGCCGCCGATCAGGCCCGGTCGCCCGGTGGTGCCCCGGTGACGGCCTGCGAGATCCGGTCGGCCGCGCCGCGCACCAGCCGTCCGGCGCGGTCGAGGTTCCGGGCGAGGCGGAAGGTAGGCGCGGACACGTTCACCGCGGCGATGATCCGCCCGCGGAAGTCGCGCACCGGGGCGGCTGCCGCGACGAGGCCCTCCTCGAACTCGTCGCGGGAGACCGCGTATCCGCGCTCGCGCGCCTCGCGCAGCCGGGCGATGGCTTCGGTGACGTCGCGCGGCGCCCGCGGCCCGTCCGCGCCGAAGGCGACGTCGGCGAACGCGGCCTCCAGCTCGTCGTCCCGGTGGTCCAGCAGCAGCGCCCGGCCGGTGGCGGTGCAGTGCAGCGAACTGCGCTGCCCGACCCAATCGGTGGTCTGCACGGTCCGGGCCGGTGTCTCGGACAGCACGGTGAGCGCGGCATCGCCGGACAGCACCGTCAGGTAGACGCGTTCGTTCGTGGTGGTCCGGAGCCGTCGCAGCACCGGCGGCGCTTCGGCGAGCAGCCGCTGGTGCCCGGCCTGGTCGGCCATCGTGAACACCCGCCACCCGAGCCGATAGCCGAGCGTCTCCGGGTCGCGGTCGACCATCCCCGTCTCTTCGAGCGCGCGCAGCGCCCGGGACACCTGGGACTTCTCCTTGCCGACGCGGCGGGCGATCTCGACGACGCCGAGCCCGCCCGCCTCGTCTGCCGCCGGTTCGCCCAGCGCCTGCAGGATCGCCACCGCCCGGTGCACCGCCGACGCGTTCTCACCGCTCATGCCCCCGATCCTCACCATCCGGAGCGATCGAAGCAACCTGCGTTGCTTCAGGAGCAACGACCGGTCCGCCGCGCGCCGGGAGCACGCGCGGCGGACCGGAGTGCGGTCGGCTCAGCCGACGCTGAGGAACTGGGTCTCCTGGAAGGCCCGGATGCCCTCCTGCGCGCCCTCGCGGCCCAGGCCGCTCTGCTTCATCCCGCCGAACGGCGTCGACGGGTCCGAGACGACGCCGCGGTTGACCCCGACCATGCCGCACTGCAAGCGGCGGCCGATCTCCAACGCCCGCGCGGTGTTCCCGGCGTAGACGTAGCCGGCGAGTCCGTACTCGGTCGCGTTCGCCACCGCCACCAGCTCGTCGTCGTCGGACCAGGTCCGGATCGGCGCGACCGGGCCGAAGATCTCCTCGTGCAGCACGGCGGCGTCGTCCGGCACCCCCGCCAGCACCACCGGTGCGGAGAACGAACCGGTGTCCGGCACGGCGACCGGCTCGCGCACGACCCGCGCCCCGCGCTCCACCGCGTCGGCGACGAGCCCGGCGACGCGGCGCACCGCGCGGTCGTCGATCAGCGGGCCGATGTCGGTGCCCGGCTCGGCGGCCGGGCCGACCCGCAGCCGCGCGACGGCCGCGGCGAAGGCCTCGGCGAACTCGTCGGCGACGTCCTCGTGCACCAGGAACCGGTTGGCGGCCGTGCACGCCTGGCCCGCGTTGCGCAGCTTCGCGATCAGCGCGCCCTCCACCGCGGCGTCGACGTCGGCGTCCGCGCACACCACGAACGGGGCGTTGCCGCCCAGCTCCATCGAGCTGTTCACCACGCGCCCGGCGGCGAGGCCCAGCAGATGCCGCCCCACCCCGGTCGAACCGGTGAAGGACAGCTTGCGGACCGCGTCGTGCGCCAGCAGCACCCGGGTGATGGCATCGGCCCGGGTGCTCGTCAGCACCGTCAGCACGTCCTGCGGGGCGCCCGCCTCGACCAGCAGGTCGCGGATCGCCAGCGCGGTCAGCGGGGTCTCCGCGGCAGGTTTGAGCACCGCGGTGCAGCCCGCCGCCAGTGCGGGCGCCACCTTGCGGGTGACCATGGCCGCCGGGAAGTTCCACGGGGTGATCAGCAGCGCGACGCCGACGGGCTGCGCGGTGACGACCGTGGTGGAGCGGCCGTCCGGGGAGGTTTCGAAGCGGCCTTCGGGACGGACGGCCTCCTCGGCGAACCACCGGAAGAACTCCGCCGCGTAGGACACCTCCGCGCGGGCGTCCGCGGCGGCCTTGCCGGACTCGCGGCTGATCAGCTCGGCGAGCTCGTCGGTGCGGGCGATCATCAGCTCGCGGGTCTTCGCGAGCACCTCGGAACGCCGTCGCGGCGGTGTCGCCGACCAGGCGGGCAGCGCCCCGGCGGCGGTGTCCGCGGCGGCCGCGGCGTGCGACTCGTCCGCGTCGGGCACCCGGGCGATCTCCACCCCGGTCGCCGGGTCGTGCACCGCGAACTCGTCCGCGGTCGCGGCGGGCTCGCCGCCGATGAGCAGCGGGGACGGCTGGAAGAGGGGCATGCGGAACTCCTCGGGGAGAAGGGGTGGGGGATCAGGCCTGCGCGAGGGCGTCGGCGAGGACGTCCAACCCGTCGTGCAGCAGCTCGTCCGGGATGGTCAGCGGCGGCAGCAGCCGGATCACGTTGCCGAACGAACCGCAGGTCAGCACGAGCACGCCTGCGCGGTGGCAGTGGTCGGCGACGGCCTTCGCCAGCGCCGCGTCCGGTTCGGTGCCGCCCGGGCGCACGAACTCGACGGCGACCATCGCGCCGCGGCCGCGGACGTCCCCGACGCGCGGGTCGGCGGCGGCGAGCGCGCGCAACCGCTCGGTCGCCTGCTCGCCGATCGCGGCGGCCCGGGCGATGAGCCCGTCCTCGCGGATCGTCTCCAGCGCGGCCGAGGCGGCGGCGCAGGCCACCGGGTTGCCGCCGTAGGTGCCGCCGAGCCCGCCCGCGGGCACCGCGTCCATCAGCTCCGCCCGGCCGGTGACCGCGGCGATCGGCAGCCCGCCGCCGAGGCCCTTCGCGGTGGTGATCAGGTCCGGCACGACGTCCTCGTGGTCGGTGGCGAACCAGGAACCGGTCCGCGCGACCCCGGTCTGCACCTCGTCGGCGACGAACACGATCCCGTTCGCGCGGCACCAGCGGGCCAGCTCGGCCAGGAAACCGGGTGCGGGCACGATGAACCCGCCCTCGCCCTGGATCGGCTCGATCACCAGCGCCGCGAGCCGCTCGGCCCCCGCGGTGCGCTCCAGGTAGTCGGTGGTGCGCTTCGCGGCGTCGGGCCCGGACAGCTCGGCCTCGTCCCGGAACGGGTACGAGGTGGGGGCGCGGTGCACGTCGGCCGCGAACGGGCCGAAGCCGTCCTTGTACGGCTTGTTCTTCGCGGTCAGCGCCATCGTCAGGTTGGTGCGCCCGTGGTAGGCGTGGTCCACGACCGCGATTCCGGTGCGGCCGGTGGCGCAGCGGGCGATCTTCACCGCGTTCTCGACGGCCTCGGAGCCGGTGTTGAACAGCGCGGTGCGCTTCTCGTGGTCGCCCGGGGTGATCGCGGCGAGTTCCTCGGCCAGCCGCACGTAGCTCTCGTACGGGGTGATCATCGCGCAGGTGTGGGTGAACCGGGCCAGCTGGTCCGACGCGGCCGCGACCACCTTCGGCGCCGAGTTGCCGACGGTGGTGACCGCGATGCCGGAACCCAGGTCGACGAACGAGTTGCCGTCCACGTCGACCAGCACGCCGCCACCCGCCGCGGCCGCGTACACCGGCAGCGTCGACGCGACCCCGGCGGAGACGGCGGCGCTGCGGCGCGCGGCGAGCTCGCGGGACAGCGGGCCGGGGACCTCGGTGCGGAGCTCGCGCCGCTGGGGGAGGCCGGGACCGCCGATCAGCTCGGGGGACGGGGCGGATGCGGTCATGCGAGGCTCCTTCGCGGCGGAGGGGACGGGACCTCTCCGACGCTAGGCCGGACGGCGCGCCCTGTTGAGTGTGCAGAGCCGACATCCAGGTGCCTGCGGGTGTGCAACACTGCCACCGTGCTGAGCCTGGACGACGTGGTCGCGATCCCGGAGCTGGCGCTGCGCGTGATCGTCGAACCGGCCACCGCGCGCCCGCTCCGGTGGGTGACGACCAGCGAGCTCGCCGACCCGGACCGGTACCTGGAGGGCGGCGAGCTGCTGCTGACCACCGGGCTGGTGCGCCAGGACTGGACGGCCTACGTGCGGCGGATCGACCGCGCCGGGGTGGCGGCGCTCGGCTTCGGCACCGGCCTCTCGCACGCCGAGGTGCCGCGGGCGCTGGTCGCCGCGGCGCGCGCGGCGGGGCTCGGCCTCGTCGTCGTCCCGGAGGCGACGCCGTTCATCGCGGTGAGCAAGGCCGTCGCCGGGCTGCTGGCCGATCAGGAGCGCGAGTCCACCGTGTCCGCGCTGCGCGTGCAGCAGGAGCTGACCAGGGTGATCTCCCGCCGGGACGGCCCGGCGCGGGTGCTCGGCGTGCTCGGCCGGGCCGCGCGGGGCAGCGCCGGACTCGTCGACGCCGCCGGGACTCCGCTGGTCCCGGCCCGGTTCCGGCTGCCGGACGCGGCGCGGCGCGCGCTGGAGACGCTGCGCTCCGGCGGCGGCGCCGGTGCCGTCACCGAGACCGGCGCGGAGGGCACGACCGTGGTGCAGCCGCTCGGCGCGGGCGTCGACGGACCGTTCCTGGTGCTGCTGGCCCCGGGACCGCTGGACGCGGTGCTGCGCGCGGTGCTGGTGTCCACGGTCGCGCTGCTGACCCTCGACGCCGAACGGTCCCGAGCCGCCGCGGACGCCGAACTCCGGCTGCGGGACCAGGCGGCGGCGCTGGTGCTGGCCGGGGCGGTCGACGCGGGCGCCGGGGTCGCGGCGCTGCTCGACGGTGCTCCGGTGCCGCCGCGGACCGTGCGGGTGCTGCGCGCCGACCGGGTTCCCGCCGGGGTGCGCGCCCGGCTGGCCCGCGAGCACCCGGAGGTGCTGACCACGGCCCCGTCCGGCGGGCACATCGCGCTGCTGGTGGCGGACGGCGCGGCCCGCGAGGTCGCGGAGCTGCTCGCCGACCTGCGCGCCCGGATCGGCATCGGCCCGGCCGTCCCGGTCGCCGACACGGGCACCAGCGACGCCGCCGCGCGCACCGCCCTGGCGGCCGCGGACCGCGACGCGGCGGTCGTCGACTGGGACGAGCGGTTCCGCGGCAGCGTCCGGGCCGGGCTGCCCGAGCACGCGGCCCGCGCGCTGGCCGCGTCGATCCTGGGCGACCTCGCCGGGGAACCGGAGCTGCTGCGGACCCTGCACACCTACCTGGCGCACCTGGGCCACTGGCAGCCCGCGGCCGATGAGCTCGGGATCCACCGCAACACGCTGCGCAAGCGGATCGCCCGCGTCGAGGAGCTCACCGGCCGCGACGTGGACACCGCCGCCGGGCGCGCCGACCTGTGGATAGCGGTCCTCATCGCCCGCGAACCGTGATCTTCCGTCTTGCCAGTCGGTTTGCGGAGCACTGGGGTGGCGGAACCTCAGCGGTTCCCCCGCTGCGGGATCGATTTCACCGGTGGCTCCGCCACAGGAGAAATCGCTGTCCTCGCGGGGGAACCGCTGAGAACCCGCGGGTGGTCCGGCTGCGTGCGTGGTCGCTGCTCAGCGGCTTCGCCGCTGACAAGGCACGGACACGACCCGCCGGGCAGGTTCACAGCTGGGCGGTGCGGGGCGGCCTGTTCGCTCGACGGGGCGGGCCGGTCAGGCGCGCAGCGGGGTGGTGGCGAACTCCTTCATGCCCACGCCGAACGGGATCTCCGCGGTGAACCCGAGCTCCTCCGCGGCCCGGACCGGGTCGGCGACGATGTGCCGCACGTCGCCGAGCCGGTAGCGCCCGCTGACCCGCGGTTCCGGCCCGCCGTCGGCGGCGGCGAGCGCGGTCGCCATCTCCCCGATGGTGTGCGGATCACCGGAGCACACGTTGTAGGCGCGGAACCCGGTCCGGTCCTGCCCGGCGGCCAGCGCGTTCGCCGCGGCCACGTCGCCGACGTGCACGAAGTCGCGGGTCTGCGCGCCGTCCTCGAACACCACCGGCGCTTCGCCGCGGGCGAGGCTGGAGCGGAACAGCGAGGCGACCCCGGCGTACGGGGTGTTCCGCGGCATCCGCGGCCCGTAGACGTTGTGGTAGCGCAACGCGATCGCAGACGAACCGGTGTCCCGCGCCCACAGCGCGGCGAGGTGCTCCTGCGCGAGCTTGGTGGCCGCGTAGGTGCTGCGCGGATCCAGCGGCGCGTCCTCCGGCACGGTGCCGCGCACCAGCGCCTCGTCGCACCGCGGACATCGCGGCTCGAACATCCCGGCGTCCAGGTCGGCCTCCCGCCGCGGGCCGGGCTGCACCACGTCGTGCCGGCCGCAGCGGTAGCGGCCCTCGCCGTAGACGACCATCGAGCTCGCCAGCACCAGCCTGCGCACCCCGTGCTCGGCCATCGCCGCGAGCAGGTGGGCGGTGGCGAGCTCGTTGTGCGCCACGTACTCCGGCATGTCGGCCAGTCCCGTTTCCAGCCCCACCATCGCCGCGTGGTGGCACACCGCGTCCACTCCGCGCACCACGTGGTCGGCGATGTCCGGGTCGCGCAGGTCCGCGACGGTCAGCCCGTGCCCGTTGAGGTAGTCGGGGATGGCGCGCGTCCGGTGCGCCTGCGGGAGCAGCGCGTCGACCAGCAGCACCTCGTGCCCGTCGGCGCGCAGCCGGTCGGCGACGTGCGATCCGATGAAGCCGGCGCCACCCGTGACCAGTACCCGCATGTTCGGTTCTCCTCTCCACGTTCCTGTTCTCCGGGCGCACCCGGAAGTCCACTAGCGCTCGGCCCGCACGAGTTCGGCGAGCCTGCGCCGTCCGTGGCGGGCGCGCCACCGCACCCGCAGCCGCGCGGCAGCCGCGAGTTCGGGTAACGCGTCCGCACCGACCCGGGCCCACGGGAACCAGCTGCCGCCGGGCAACCGGGCGCGTCCCGCGCACAGCCCCACCCCGGGCGGGTGCGCGTCGACGAGCACGCTGCCGGTGGCGGTGATCAGTTCGGTGGCGCGGCGCAGCAGGGCGCGCGGATCGCCGCCGATGCCGAGGTTCCCGTCGAGCAGCAGCACGTGCTCCCAGCGGCCTTCGCCGGGCAGCGGGCCGAACACGTCGCCGTGGAAGGCGTGCGCACCGCGCAGCATGGTCCGGCACACCGCGTCGGCGGAGACGTCGACGCCCAGCGCGGTGCGCCCGTGCCGCACCAGCCCGCCGGTCATCCGGCCGGGTCCGCAGCCGACGTCCAGCGTCGCGCCGCGACATCGGCGCAGCACCAGCTCGTCGGCCGCTTCCGGTTCGTCCGACCACCGGCGCGGGTGCAGCAGTTCGGGTGGTCCCGGGTCCATCTCCAGCCAGCAGGTGTCGGCGCCGTACACCGCGTCGAACACGGCGGTCACCGCCCGCGCTCCACCGGCACGGCGGCGACGGCCGCGGCGAACCGGGACGCGGGAATGGTGGCGGCGACCGAGGTGGCATCGGACATGGTGTCCACATCGGACATCGCGGGCAGCGGTTCGACGCGCAGCCCGCGGCCCCGCAGCGCCGCCAGCGTGCGCGCCCCGGTCTCGGCGGTGGACATCGGCACGTCCCGCAGCGCCGCCGCGTGCTCGGCCCGGCGCACCCCCAGCGCCCACCAGCCGCCGTCCTCGGCCGCGCCGAGCACCGCGTCCGGCGGCGCATCGCCGCGCAGCCGGTCGAGGGACCGGGTGAGCAGCCGCGGCGTGAGCTGCGGGGTGTCCATCCCGATCTGCAGGATCGGCTCGCCCGGGTGCAGCGCCCCGGTGTCGGCGTGCGCGGCGACGAGCCGCTCGGCGAACCCGTCGCCGCGCTGCTCGACGACCTGCACCCGTTCCAGCGCGGCCCGGACCTCGTCGAGCCGGGCGGCCGCGGCGGTCTCCCCGGTCCAGGCGACCACCGTCGGCAGGCCCGTCCCGGCGGCCGCGTCGAGGGTGTCCAGCAGCCCGGCCGCCGCGATCGCCGCCGCCTGCTCCGCCGAGGCAGGTGGGGTGAGCCGGGTCTTCGCCCGCCGCGGCACCGGCGCCTTCGCGACGACGAGCAGCACACCGCGGCTCATCGCAGCACCCGCGCCATGTCGCGCACCGCCCGCGCGGTGCCGCGCACCGAACCGGTCACCTTCGAGCGGGTCCCGGCGGCGCGCGGGTAGTAGTCGACCGGAACCTCCTCCACCCGCCAGCCGGAGCGGGCGGCGCGGACCAGCAGCTCCAGCGGATAGCCGAAGCCGCGGTCGGTGACGCCCAGCTCCAGCAGCCGATCCCGCCAGGCCACCCGCAGCGGCGCCAGATCGCGCACCGGCAGGCCCTGCCTGCGCAGCATCCCGGCGAGCGCCGCGTTGCCGAGCCGCGCGTGCCACGGGAACGCGCCGCGCTCGGCCGCGACCCGGCGGCCCACCACCAGGTCCGCGTCCCCGCCCACCAGCAGGTCCACCAGCCGGGGGAGCGCGTCCAGGCGCATCGAACCGTCGGCATCCACGAAGACGACGACCTCGGCTCCGGAGTGCTCCAGCCCCGCGTGCACGGCGGCCCCGTACCCGGGCCGCGCTTCGGAGATCACGGTCGCGCCGTGCTCGGCGGCGACCGCCGCGGTGGCGTCGGTGGAGCCGTTGTCCACCACGAGCGCTCGGTAGCCGTGCGCGGCGGGCAGGCCGGCGAGCACTCCGGGGAGCGCGGCCTCCTCGTCCCGGCACGGCAGGATCACATCGACGCTGACCGTCATTCCACCGTCCTCGACTGCGGTCCCCCGGTCCGGGGGACGTGTTACGTTGGCGAAGTCCCAGCACGGACTTCCCACTGCGCATCGCTTCCCGTAGGTATTCGGTGCCACCCGGCGAACGGATTGGTCCCGGTTCCACTTTTTTCGGCGGAACCGGTGTGACCTCCCTCCTCGTGGCGCCGCGGCAGACGTGGTGAGGGGTCGTGCAGTGCACTTCGGACGACGGCTCGACGACGGGTCGAGCAGGTGGGAGCGGGTCCGGCCGCCCGGTTTCGGGCGCTCCCGGGTGTGGCGCAGCCCGCTGCGCAGCACCTGGCTGACCTCGGTGCTCGGGATGGTGCTGCTCGTCGCGCTGCCGATCGTCGTCCTCACCGGGTTGCTGTCCTACGCGGCCTACGGTCCCCGGTTCGGGCAGGCGATGCCCGCGGAGACCGGGTGGTTGCGGCTGCCGCTGTTCGATTGGCCGACCCGGCCGTCGTGGCTGTTCCGGTTGAACCAGGGCGTGCACGTGCTGCTCGGGCTGGTGCTCGTGCCGGTGGTGCTGGCGAAGCTGTGGTCGGTGATCCCGAAGCTGTTCGCCTGGCCGCCGGTGACCTCGCCGGCGAAGGCGCTGGAACGGCTGTCGTTGCTGCTGCTGGTGGGCAGCGTGCTGTTCGAGCTGGTGACCGGCGTGCTGAACGTGCAGTACTACTACGCGTTCCCGTTCAGCTTCTACACCGCGCACTACTGGGGCGCGTGGGTGTTCATCGGTTCCTTCGCCGTGCACGTCGCGCTGAAGCTGCCCGCCGCGGTGCGGGCGCTGCGCCGCCGCGGCGGGGAGGACGACCTGGCAGCGGTGCGGCCCGCGGCGGCCACCCTGAGCAGGCGCGGTTTCCTGGCCACCGTTGCCGGGGGCGCCGCGCTGATCGGGCTGCTCACCGCCGGGCAGACCTTCGACGGGGCGCGGCGGACCGCGCTGCTGTCCCCGCGCTACCGGGACGCCCCGGGACCGAACGGGTTCCAGGTGAACCGGACCGCCGCGGCCGCGGGCATCTCCGCCGCGAGCACCGGCCCGGAGTGGCGGCTGCGGCTGCTCGGCGGTGCCGAACCGGTGGAGCTGGACCGAGCCCGCCTGCTCGCGCTGCCGCAGCGCACCGCCGAGCTGCCCATCGCCTGCGTCGAGGGCTGGTCGACCACCCAGCGCTGGACGGGGGTGCCGCTGGCCGAGCTCGCCCGCCTCGCCGGGGTGCCCGACCCCGCCTCGGCGCACGTGCGGTCCCTGGAGACCGGGGGTGCGTTCGCCGCCGCGACCCTGCACCCGGGGCAGGTGCTCGATCCGGACGCGCTGCTCGCGCTGCGCGTCAACGGGGTGGACCTGAGCGCGGACCACGGCTTCCCGGCGCGGGTGATCGTGCCCGCGCTGCCCGGGGTGCACAACACCAAGTGGGTCGCTTCGATCTCGTTCCGGAGGAGGTGAACCGTGCGCCGCGTGACCCGACTGCTCGGCACCGATCCGTTCCGGTTCCTGGTGCTGCTGGGGAGTTTCGCGCTCACCTGGTACGCGTTCCGGCTGCTGCGCGACGAGCCGGAGCTGCCGGCCGTGCTGCTGTGGTTCGTCGCCGCCGCCGTCGCTCACGACGCGGTGCTGCTGCCGCTGTACGCCCTCGGCGACCGGGCGCTGACCGGGGTGTTCCGGCGCGCGCACCCGGCCGCGGTGAACCACGTTCGGCTGCCCGCGCTGGGCAGCGGACTCCTGTTCCTGGTGTTCTTCCCCGGGATCCTCGGGCTCGGCGCCGCCGATCACGCGGCGGCGACCGGTCAGGACCAGGAGCCGTACCTGGGCAACTGGCTGCTGGTGACGGCCGTCCTGTTCGGCCTCAGCATCGGCTGGTGGATCGTGCGGGTGCTGTCGCGGGCCGTCCGCGGGCGCGGCGGCTCCGAACCGGGGAAGGCACCGGACCTCGCAGGAAGGACGTCGTGAACACCACCGGGGGAGAGGAGCGCCGGGTTCCCGCGCTCACCAAGATCGCCCTGCTCGTCGGGGGGCTCGGCGTGCTCGCCGCGCTCGCGCTCCCGTTCGCGCCGGTCGCCACCGAGCGCACCACGGTGACCTGGCCGCAGGCCGGGCGGCCCGTCGAGTCCACCACCGCGTTCTTCGTGCCGTACCGGCCGGAGCACGTGCGGGTCGAGGTGCCGTGCTCGGCGGTGCGGGCCGGGCTCGCCCGCGGGACCGCCACCACGCTGGTGAGCAGCGCGCTGCCCGGCAAGCCGACCGAGGGCTTCGCGGTGTCCGCGGTGGACGGATCGGTGCTGGTGCTCGTCGGTGGCGAGCAGGTGCACCGCGGCCCGGTCGCCGCGGGCGACTGCGGGCTGTCCCTCGATGCCGGCGCGCACGGCAGCACGCTGCGCCTCGGGCCGCGGACCATCGACCTGCCGGATGCGCAGGTCCGCGAGGTGTTCGCCTTCGCCACCGATCTGGACCCGGCGGCGGCGGACGGGATGCGGGTGACCGCGCGGACCGCGGACTGGTTCCAGAGCACGCCGAGCGCGGCGAAGATCGCGCTGATCGGGGTGGCGGTCGCGGCGATGCTCACGTCGCTGGTGCTGCTCGTGGTGGGGGATCGACGGCGCGGCGGATCCGGTTCGCCCGGCGGCGGATCGGATGACGGTTCCGCAGTGGATGAGTCCACTGTGGTCGGAAATAGGACGGGTGGTGGTCCCGGACGTCCGGCCCGCCGCTCGCTCCTGCTGATCGACCTCGGCCTGCTCGTGGTGTTCGCGGTCTGGCTCGTGCTCGGCCCGCTCAGCCCCGATGACTCGTTCACCGAGGGCATCGTGCGCAACGCGCTGCGCACCGGCGACTTCACCAACTACTACCGGTGGGAGAACTCCTCCGAAGCACCGTTCACCCTGGTGCTGAACCTGATCAGCCCGCTGGTGGCCCTGCACGCCCCGCCGCTGCTGCTGCGGGTGCCGAGCGTGCTCGCCGGACTGCTCACCTGGCTGCTGCTCAGCCGCGGCGTGCTGCCGGTGGTGCTGCCCGAGCACGCGCGCCACCTCGGCACCCGGGCGCTGCTGGCGGTGGCGCTGCTGGTGTGGTGGCTGCCGTTCGACCTCGGGGTGCGCCCGGAACCGTTCATCGCGCTCGGCACCACCGCGGTGCTCACCTGCGTGCTGCGCGCCACCGCCGGGCCGGGCGGGGCGAGCGTGCTGCTGCTCGGGCTCGGCGCGCTCGCCGGCGGGCTCACCGTCGCCGTCAACCCGGTGGGGGTGACCGCGGTGGCTCCGGTGCTGCTGCTGGCGCCGCGCATCCTGCGCGGGCTGCGGGCCCGGGGTGAACCGCCGTGGGGGTGGTGCGTGCTGGGCGGCTGCCTCGCCTCGGTGGCGCTGGTGGCGATGTTCGCCGACCAGTCCTGGTTCGGCGCGCAGCAGGCCACCGCGCTGCACCGGTTCTACGGCCCGGACGTCGGCTGGTTCCAGGAGATCCGCCGCTACCAGTACCTGCTCGGCTTCGGCGATTACCAAGGCGGGCTGGCGCGGCGGCTGCCGGTGCTGCTCACGATCGCGGTGGCGGGGTGCGCGACGCTGCTGGTGGTGCGCGGAGCCCGCCGGCTGCCGGGGATGCGGCTGGTGCCGCTGCCGCTGGGCTGCCTCGGCATCGGGTTGGCGCTGCTGTGGCTGACGCCGTCGAAGTGGACGCACTACTTCGGCGCCCTCGCCGGGTTCGGCGCGATCGCGCTCACCGCGGGGGTCGTGCTGCTCGGCGCGTGCGCGCGGGAGTGGTCGGCGCGCCGCGAGGTGCTGCTGCTGGGCGGTGTCGGCACCGTCGGCGCGATCGCGGCCGCCTGCCTGGCGTTCGCCGGCACCAACACCTACTTCCTGTACTCGCACTTCGGGGTGCCGCGCGACGAGCTGCCGCTGCGGCCGTTGAACGGACCGCTGCCGTGGGTGCTGCTGGTCGCCGTGCTGCTGGGGTGCGCGCTGCTGCCCCGGTTCGGTGGTCGGGACGCGGCGCGCCGGATGCTGGCCCGGATGCCCGCGGTCGTGGCGACCGCGGCGGCCGGAGCGGGCGTGCTGGTGCTGCTGGTGTCGTTCGCGGCGGCGCCGATCGCGCGGGCGGGCGGCTATTCGGTCGGCGGGCAGCTCCTGGGCGAGCTCTCCGGCGGTGGCTGCGGCATCGTCGACGACGTCGTGATCAACGCGGATGCGCCGGGCGGCGTGCTGGCGCGCGCGGAGGGCGACGACGAGCTCACCGGCTTCACCGACGGCGGCGGCAGCCCTCCGCCCGCGGGCACCGGACCGCAGCGGTGGGGCAGCCGGACCGGCGGGGCGATCAGCACCGGTTCGCTGCGCAGCGGATGGTTCGCCGCCCCGGAGCTCGGTCCGGACCAGCGGATCGCCGTGTCCGCGGCCGGGCGCACCGGGGACGGCAACCGGCTCGCCCTGGAGTTCGCCCGGTCCACCGCCGACGGCCCGCCCCGGCCGCTCGGCACCCGCGTCCTCGACGATTCCGGTGACGAACGGGACGCGCGCCCGATCTACCCGGCCGACCGGCAGATCGAGCAGCGCCCGCAGGTGCACCCCGAGTGGCGGACGCTCGTCGCCGACCAAGTGCCGCCCGGCGCCGACCGGGTCCGCGTCGTCGCCGCGGACGGCACCACCGACCGGGACGGCTGGCTCGCGGTGACCGGGCCGCGGGTGCTGGACGTGGTCCCGCTGCGCGCCCTGCTCGCCGGGCGGCCGGACGTGTACGTGGACTGGTCGATGACCTGGGTGGCACCGTGCCTGCGGGACGTGCCGCGCGTCGGCGGCGGGCTGGCGCAGGCGCCGACCGCGCTGCTGAACCCGCCGGAGTCGCTCGGGTTCGACGGCACCGCCGCGTACAACCGGGACATCGGGGGCGTTTTCGCCGGGGTGGACGAGGTCGGCCGCCGCACCCCGATCCCCACCGAACCGCTCGGTCCGCACGATCCGCGCTACCGGGACTGGGGGCAGGTCGCCACGGTGTCGTACCCGATCGCCCGCGACGCCTACGACACCCGCACCACCTGGGAGCTCCGCTGGGGTTGGCAGGGGGAGGGGTTCCGCGTTCCCGGGCCGCTCAGCGCCGAGTGAGCCCCGGAGCGCGTGCGGCACCGCGGAGCAGGCCGAGCGCCACCAGGTGCAGGGTGAGCAGGACGGCGATCGACTCCACCGCGAGCAGGCCGATCAGCACGAACAGCTGCACGGCCCCGGCTTCGACCGGAGTGGCACCGCCCAGCAGCATCCCGACGAACGCGCCGGGCAGCGTCACGGTCCCGGGGGTGCGGGTCTGGTCGAGCGCCGGGACCAGCGCCCCACCGGCGACCGGCCGCGCGATCTCCAGCCGCGCCTCGCGGTCGGTCAGGCCCAGCGACAGCGCCGCCTCCACCTCGTCCCGGCGCTGGTGCAGCTCGTCGAGCAGTCGCCGCCCGGCCAGCGAGGTCGCGGTGAGCGCGCCGCCGATGAGCCGGCCGACCAGCGGGACGAGGACCAGCCCGGTGGGCGGAAGCGCTTCGTCGATCAGCAGCACCGCCACCACCGGACCCACCCCGGCCGCGATCGGCACCCACCAGCCGGGGCCGGTGGTGACGCGGCGACCGGCGGTGCGGACGGCGATCGCGAACATCGCGGTGATGAACGGGGCCACCAGGACCGGCGAGCCGACGACCTGCGCGATGATCGACGACACCAGCAGCAGTTGCACCGCGCCCCGGGCGCCCGCCGCCAGCACCGGCCACCAGCGGCCGTACCCGCCGACCGCGACCACCGCCGCCGCGGTCCCGAGCAGCAGGACGACCGCGGCACCCAGCGCCGGGGTGACCGGGATCGAACCCGATCCGGAGGTCGGCAGCATGCCCGCGAGCGTATCCACCTGGCGGAGCGACCCCGCGTCACCAGCCGGGTCTAGCCGGTGCGATCGGGTGCGCCGCTCTCGTCGGAGGTGCGGTCGGGCGCGTCCGCGGGCCGCCGGGAGCGGAGCAGCGCGGTGCCCGCCAGGACGAGCGTCGATATGGCGGCGGCGACGACGAAGGCCGCCCGGATCCCGGCCTCGTCCGGTGCGCCGGGCCGGGCCGACCACAACGTCATCACCGTCACGAACAGCGCCGTGCCCGCCGCCGCGGCCAGCTGCTGACAGGTCGTCAGGATCGCGCTGCCGTGCGAGTGCAGCGACCGGGGGAGCGCACCGAGCGCGTCGGTCACCAGCGGCGTGAAGTTCAACGCCAGCCCGATCGACATCAGCACGTGCAGCAGCACCACCAGCCAGATCGGGCTGCTCCCGCCGAGCGTCGCGAACGCCCACAGGCTCAGGCACAGCAGCACCGAGGCCGGCACCACCAGCGCTCGCACCCCGAACCGGTCGTAGGCGCGGCCCACCGGCGGCCCGAGCAACCCCATCACCACCCCGCCTGGCAGCACGACGAGCCCGGCGACGAGCGAATCGCGGCCGAGCACCACCTGCACGTAGAACGGCAGCAGGATCACGGCGCTGAACAGCGCCATGTACCCGGCGACGCTGAGCACCAGCGGCACCGAGTAGTCCCGCACCGCGCACGGCCGCAGGTCCAGCAGCGCCTTTCCCGTGCGCTGCAACCGGACCTGGCGCACCACGAACACCGCGACCAGCACCGCGCCGAGCACGATCCACGGCCAGGCAGGGCCGCTCCCCGCGACATCGGAGTCCGATGTGGACGGATCGGTCTCGGCGGAGACCGTCAGCCCGTACACGAGCGTGGCGAACGCGACCGCCGCCAGCAGCACCGACGGCACGTCCAGCCGGGCCCGCGACGTGCTGTTCGCGATGTCCAGCCGCCGCAACCCCGCCACCAGCGCCAGCAGTCCGATCGGCAGCACCAGCCAGAACATCCACCGCCACCCCAGCGCCGACAGCACCACCCCGGCCGCGGCGGGACCGACGGCGGGCGCCACCGCGAGCACGATCGACGTCGTGCCCATCACCTGCCCGCGGCGTCCGGCGGGCACGATCGCGAGGATGCTCGTCATCAGCAGTGGCACCATGATCGCCGTCCCGGACGCCTGCACGATGCGGCCCGCGAGCAGCAGCGCGAACCCGGGGGCCCCGCCGCACAGCGCGGTCCCGGCGCTGAACAGGCCCATCGCCGCGCCGAACGCCTGGCGGACGGTGCAGCGCTGCAGCAGGTATCCGGTGGTGGGCACCACCACGGCCATCGTGAGCAGGAAACCGCTGGAGAGCCACTGCGCCGTCGCGATGTCGACGCGCAGGTCCACGACCAGCGACCGCAGCGCCACGGACATCACGGTCTCGTTCAGCACCATCACGAACGCCGAACCGACCAGCAGCGCCAGCCCGAGCAGCGCCCCGTCCGGCAACCGCTCCACCGCCGCGGGATTCCTCCGGGGGACCAACCGAGCCTCCTGTCGCTGGACGTCTGGACCGGCACCGGCCGCTGCGGGCCGTCGGGTTCGAGGGGCGCGCGAACTCGGTGGTGTCAGGGGAGTCCGTCGCGGACGCGGGCGAGCACATCGGCGGTCGAGCGGGGCGGCGGGCGCACGTCCGGGTCGGCGGGAACTCGCGGACCGGGCATCGCACTCCGCCTCCCTCGCGCCGCGGAGCGCCACCGGCAGCGCCCCCGGAACCGGAACGATACGCACTTCGCCGCGGCCTGTGCAGAGATTCCGCCGAGCGGGGTCGACTGTTCGGGGCAGCGGCGGGGTGCACCGGTCGGTGCGCGCGATTCCCCCGTCAGCACCAGGATCTCCCCGATCTCACCCAGATCGCCGAGCTCCGTTCGGCCGGGTGCGATCGCCGGAGTTCCGCCGCCGCGCGGGATCTCCCGTTCGCGGTGCTTCCCGCAGCGTCCGGCCGCGGAACTCGGGGTGCTCGCGGGTCTGGGCGAGCATCCCGGCGCCGCGCTCGCGCCGAGCCGCGCGCCACCGGGGTGCTCGACCGGGGCGACCGCTTCCCGTCCGAACGCCGCGGGCAGGCGCCCGCAGGAGGTGCGATGTGCCGGAGCCGTCGCCGCCGCGGACCGCGATCCGTTCGCCGATGCGGAACTCGGCGTCGAACGGGTCGGTCGGCCCGGTCGGCGCGAGGCGTTCGCACACCACCGCGCGGGGCGAGAAGGCGCACTCGGATCCGGCGGGTGCGCGGCACCTCCTCCGGCGGCCCGGCCTCGTCGGAGCGTCGCGGGCGGGTGCGCTGCGTGCAGCGGAACGCGTCCACCTCGAACGGGGGACCACCCGGTTTCGGCGCCGGGGAATCGCGGCTCCGACATCGGGTAGAACGATCGCTTTACATCGGTAGAGCGATCCTTCTACCATCGGCCCATGACCGGTACCAGGCAGCGGATCGCGGGCGAGCTGGAGCGCAGCTTCGCCGAGAACGGCTTCGCCGAGCAGGGGGTGGAAGCCCTGCGCGCGGAGGCCGACGTCTCGCTCCGGACCCTCTACAAGTACTTCCCCAGCCGCGAGGCGATGATCGTCGGCGCGCTGGAGCACCGGGACCGGGTGTACTTCGACTGGCTCGACGGCGGACCGGACACCGGCGTCGACCACGTGCTGCACCTGCTGGTCCGGCTCGGCGACTGGCTCGCCGAGGTCGCGAACACCGGATGCCTGTTCATGAACGCGCTCGCCGAACACCCGGACAGCGCGCCGATCGCCGCGGCCGTCCGGGAGCACAAGGAGAAGCTCGCCGACGAGTTCCGGATCCGCCTGGAGCACATCGCACCGGACCACGACACCGCCCACCTGGCCGAAACCCTGTTCCTGCTGCACGAGGGCATGACGCAGTCCGCCCGGTTGCAGGGTCGGGAACGCGCCTGCGCCGCCGCGCTGCGCGCCGCCCGGGCCGCGCTGGCGACCGAGGACGTCCGCTAGCACCGCCGAACCGGATCGGAGTCCCGCGTGAAGATTCGCGAAGTGCACGTCTACACCCACGACCTGCCGGTGCGGAACCCGCCGCGGGTCATGGCCAGCGGCACCGTGTGGTCGCTGGAGACCACGCTGGTGCGTCTCGTCGCCGAAGACGGCACCGAGGGGTGGGGCGAGACCTGCCCGGTCGGGCCGACCTACGCCGAAGCGCACGCCGGTGGCGCCCGCGCCGCGCTGATCCAGCTGGCGCCCGGGCTGATCGGCGCGGAACCGTGGCCGGTGGCGCTGCACCGCACGATGGACGGGCTGCTCAACGGGCACCACTACGCGAAGGCGGCGATCGACATCGCCGCGCACGACCTGATCGGGAAGCGGCTCGGCGTGCGCGTCGCCGAACTCCTCGGCGGCGGAGCGGTGCAGCGGGTGCCCACCTACTACTCGGCGGGCGTGGGCGAACCGGACGAGGTCGCGCGGATCGCGGCGGAACGGGTCGCCGAAGGCTATCCGCGGTTGCAGGTGAAGCTCGGTGGCCGTCCCGTCGACGTCGACATCGAGGCGGTGCGCAAGGTCTGGGAGGTCGTCCGCGGTTCGGGCGTGCGCCTGGCCGCGGACGGCAACCGCGGCTGGAACACGCGCGACGTGCTGCGGCTCAGCCGCGAGTGCGCCGACATCCCCCTCGTGCTGGAACAACCCTGCGACACGGTCGACGAGGTCGCGCGCATCCGGCCGCAGGTGCAGCACCCGATCTACCTGGACGAGTCCGGCGTCAGCCTGAACGCGGTGATCTCCGCGGCCGGGACCGGGCTGGTGGACGGTTTCGGCATGAAGGTGACCCGCATCGGCGGGCTCGCGCCGATGCGCGCGTTCCGCGACCTGTGCGCGGCGCGGCACCTGCCGCACACCAGCGACGACGCGTGGGGCGGTGACGTGATCGCCGCCGCCTGCGTGCAGCTGGGCGCCACCGTCCGGCCGGACCTGAACGAGGGCGCGTGGATCGCGGCCCCCTACATCGAGGGGCACTACGACCCCGCGGGCGGCATCCGCATCGAGGGCGGGCACATCGCGCTGCCGGAAGGACCCGGGCTCGGCGTCACGCCGGACCGGGACCTGTTCGGCGACCCGGTCGCGAGCTTCTGAACCGCCCGCTCCGGTAGCCCGGGGTGGGTCGATTCCACGGGCTCCACCGGAGAAATCGCGGCCCTCGCGCGGAAGCGGCCGGCGGTGGCGCCGGTGTCGTGGTGGTGTGCTCAGCGGTTCCGCCGCTGATCGGAACGAGGACGAGGTCCGCCGCTGAGGCGGCGAATCACTAGGAGTGGGACATGAGGTTCTCCGGACGGAAGGCGCTCGTGACCGGTGCGGCCGGTGGCATCGGCGCCGTGCTGGTGGAGCGGTTGCGCGCGGAAGGCGCGCGGGTCGCGGTGGCGGACCGGGACGTGCGCGGGATCGAGGCGGAGGCGCACCTGCCCGGTGATCTGCTGGACCCGGCCTACGCGGACGGACTCGCGCCCGCCGCACGGGAAGCGCTGGGCGGGCTGGACGTGCTGGTGAACAACGCGGGCGTGATCAGCCGCGGCCCGGTCACGGAGACCTCCGACGCCGACTGGGCGCTGTCGGTCGGGGTGAACGTGGAGGCCCCGTTCCGCATCTGCCGGTCCGCGATCCCCCTGCTGGCGGCCGGTGGCGGCGGCGCGATCGTCAACGTCTCGTCCTGCTGGGGCGGGAAGGCGCCGGGGCGGAACCACGCGCTGTACTGCATGACGAAGGCGGCGATCGCCTCGCTCACCCAGTGCATGGGCATGGACCACGCGGAGCAGGGAATCCGGGTGAACGCGGTCTGCCCGAACGAGGTCAACACCCCGATGCTGCGCAGCGGCTTCGCGAAGCGCGGTTTCGACCCGGACACGGCGGTGGCCGAGCTGGGGCGGACGGTGCCGCTCGGGCGCATCGCGGAACCGGCCGACATCGTGGACGTGGCCCTGTTCCTGGCTTCGGAGGAGGCCCGCTACATGTGCGGCGCACTGGTGGAGATCAACGGCGGGAAGGCGGTCGCATGAAGCGCTTCGACGGCAAGGTCGCACTGGTCACGGGCGGGCGCGCGGGCATCGGCCGGGCGATCGCCCGGCGCCTGCGCGACGAGGGCGCCACCGTGTTCACCGCGCAACGCGGCGCGGACGACGAGTTCCACGCGATCCCCTCGGACCTCGCCGACCCCGACGCCCCGGCCCGGATCGTCGGCGACGTCGTGGACCGCGCCGGGCGGCTGGACGTCCTGGTGAACAACGCGGGGATGATGCAGGAAGCGGCGGTGGAGGCGATGTCGCTCGACGACTGGCAGCGCACCCTCACCGTGAACCTGACGGCCCCGTTCCTGCTGATCCGCGCAGCGCTGCCGCACTTGCGGGCGACGCGCGGGAACATCGTCAACGTCGGCTCCATCGAGGGCCTCGGCGCGAACCCCGGGCACGCCGCTTACTGCGCGACGAAGGCCGGGCTGCACGGGCTGACCCGCGCCGTCGCCGTCGACCACGGCCCGGAGGGCATCCGGTGCAACGCGGTCGCGCCGGGCTGGATCGACACCGACCTCAACCTGGAATTCATCGCGGCCACCGCGGATCCCGCAGCGTTCCGCCGGAACATCGGGCGCATCCACCCGGTCGGCCGCACCGGCGATCCGACCGAGGTCGCCGCGCTCGTCGCGTTCCTCGCCGCGGACGAAGCCGGTTTCATCACCGGCAACGTGTACGCGGTGGACGGTGGGCGGATGGCGAAGCTGAGCCTGCCGTGACCCGGCCCGGTCACCCCCGGCGGCGCGCGTAGATCCGTTCGCCGTCCGGCCCGGTCCACTCCATCCGCACCACACCGGCCACCGCGGCGTCGCCGACCCGGGACTCGTCGGCCCAGTAGCCCGCGGCCGGGTTGCGGAAGAACGTCGCCCACAGCCGCCCGTCGGCATCGGTGAACAGGTTGTTGTGCCCGGCGCCGACACCGGCGGTCCAGCGCTTCGAGTACGGGCCCGCGAAGGAGTCCGCGACCGCGATGATCGCGTCGTACTGGTACCGGTCGCCGCCGGAGTCGTAGGCGTGGCGCCCGTCGCCCGCGTCCCGGTTCCAGGCGGCGTGCACCAGGTAGTACTTGCCTTCGTGCCGGTGCACGTAGGCGCCTTCGAGGTACGGCTCCGGATCGTAGGGCCGCTGCCGGAACCGCGGGAGGTCCGTGGTGTGCACGAGGTCCTCCATGTCGTCCCGGAACTCCGAGTACAGGTGGTTGTGCAGCACCAGCCACGCCCGGTCGCCTTCGGTGTGCAGGCCGCCGTCGATGTGGTGGTACACCGAAGGATCGACGCCGTCCGGTGCGTCGCCCACCAGGTCGCCGAACGGCTTCACCAGGTTCCCCTCGGCCACCCGGTACGGACCGGCGAGGCCGCCTTCGCTCTTGAGCAGGAACGAGCCGACCTTGCGCGAGTGGTCGCCCATGCACGCGACGACGTACCAGGTCCCGCGGAAGAAGTGCAGTTCCGGAGCCCACACGTCGCCGCGCCGGTCCTCCCCGCCGTGGTACTCCTGCCACGGGGCGACGACGGTGCGGCCCGGCGCGTTCTCGGCGGCGAACTCCGGCGACCACAGCTTGCCGCGCTCCGCGTCCGGCCGGATTCCCGTGGTGTCGACGAGTTCCCACGGCCCGTCCAGCGATTCCGCGGTCCACGCGAAGATCCCGTCGTTCCACGGTCCCGCACCGGTGAGCTCCGGAGCCCGCGTGGTGCCGGTGGCGACGTAGATCGAACGCCCGTCGACGACGAAGTGGTTGACGTAGGTGTCCCGGATCCACACCCGCCCGAGCTCCTCGTCCCGGGGGCGCAGCTCCAGGTCCAGCACCCGGGAGTTGTCGTCCCGCGGCCACAGGTCCTCCCGCACGTCCGCGGTCCCGTAGTGCTGCGGCTCCGGCCAGTTCGGCGGATGTTCCCGGACCTGCTCGGACATCGATCCTCCCGCGCTCGGTGGCACTCCCCGAGATCGACGTTACCGCCGCGGCGCAAGTGGTTCCGGCGGGTGCGCCCCGCGCTGCTCCTACCGGTGCGGTGGCGGGTCGAGGCCGGGGCACCCGGCGGGCCGCGGGAACCGTGCTCCGGTGAGCCGCGGCCGGGCGGACGGGTCGCGCTGTCGGTGCTCGCGCCTACGGTGGAGGTCGTGACGCCCCACGAGCTGAAGTCCGCGTGCCTGGCGATGCCCGGTGCGCGGGAGGAGTTCCCGTTCGACGAGAGCAACAGCGTGTTCAAGGTCGCCGGGAAGCTCTTCGCGATCAGCCGCCTCGACGCCGACCCGCTGCGGGTGAGCCTCAAGTGCGAACCGGACCTGGCGGTGTACCTGCGCACCAGCCATCCGGACGCCGTGCTGCCCGGCTACCACCTGAACAAGCGCCACTGGAACACGGTCGTCGTCAACGCCACCGTCCCGGACCACCACGTCCGCGACATGATCGAGGACTCCTACGACCTCGTCGTCGCGGGCCTGCCCAAGCGGGAACAGCAAGAACTCGACTGGCTGAAGCTCCGCCAGGGGTGAGCGGTCGCCGCGCCCTGCCACGTCCTGCGCCGGATCGCGCGCATCGCCGATCCGCGTTCTCACCGGGTGGACGGCCCGCTCGACCGGACCGGTCGGCCGGTCGTCCCGGTGATCAGAGGTGGCGGGGGCTCGCTGCGGCCCAGGCGGTGATCAGCTGCACGGCCTGGAGGCCGAGGAGGACCAGCAGCGGTGCGGTCCAGCTGCCGCTGAGGTCGTGCACGGTGCCGAGCGCGGTGGGGCCGAACGCCGCCAGCAGGTAGCCGAAGGACTGCGCCATGCCGGACAGCGCCGCGGCCTGCCCGTGGTGGCGGGTGCGGAGGCCGAACACCGACAGGGAGAACACGATCATGCCGCCGCCGCTGAGGCCGAGCAGGATGCTCCAGACCAGCGCCAGCGCCGGGACGAGCACCATGCCGCCGAGGCCGACGACGTTGATCAGCACGAGTCCGGCGATCAGGCCGCGCTGGTCGCGGGCCCACCGGTGGATGATGGCCGCGGTGGCGAGGTTCCCCGCGATGCCGAAGAACTGCAGGACGCTCAGGTGCAGGCCCGCGGTCGCGGGTGCGGTGCCGTGCGCGGCCTCGATCTCCGGCCACCAGGTGATGATGCAGTAGTACAGCGCGCTCTGGGTGCCCATCGACACGGTGATCATCCAGGCGAGTCCGGACTTCCACGGCGAGCGGTACTGCTCGGGGTGCGGGTCGACGGCCGCGGCGACGTCGTGCCGGGGCCGGGTGGCGCGGCGCAGCTGCGGGCTGAACACGGCGAAGCCGATCAGCGCGAGGCCCGCCCAGATCCCGAACGAGACGCGCCAACCGGAGTCCGAGACCCCGGCGAGCGGCACGGCGACGCCGGACGCGAGCGCCGCGAACGCGGACTGCGTCGCCGAGTAGGCCCCGGTGACCCGCCCGCCGTCCTGCGGGAAGTCGCGCTTGATCAGCGCGGGCAGCAGCACGTTGATGAGCGCGATGGCGAAGCCGAGGGCGAGCGTGCCGATCCACAGCGCGGGGAGCCACGGTGCGGAGCGGACGACGATGCCGACGGCCAGGACCGCCAGCGCGCCACCGAGGGTGCGTTCGAGGCCGAGCCGGGCCGCCAGCGGCGGGGCGATGGGGGAGAACAGCGCGAAGCACAGCAGCGGCAGGCTCACCAGCGCGGACGCCACCGCGGACGACAGGCCCAGGTCGGCGCGGACGTCCCCGACGAGCGGGCCGACGACGGTGAGGCCGGCGCGCAGGTTCGCCCCGGTCAGCAGGATGCCCACCAGCACCAGTCCGGTCCTCAGTGGACGGTGCGATCCGGTGGTGTTCGATGCGTGTTCGGCCGTGCTGGTGGGGTTCACGTCGGCAGCTTTCGTGGAGCGTGGATCTCGGTGCGGGCGCGAGCGGTGCGCGTGATCGTCGCGGGTGGGACCGGATCGGTGGTCCTCGCGCGGTCGCGCGGGCCTGCACGTCCGGCCGGTGGGCACGGGCGGGAGCGCCCGGCGTCCAGCGGTGTTCCCCGCTCGGATGGCCGAGCGACGGTCACCGGCAAATGTATGACATCTGTACCGGGGTGCCAAGTTGACGTGCGTCACCCGGGATGCGCGGTGTCCGCGTCGTTCTCCGCGCGCACGAAGGCCTCCCGCGCGTGCTGCAGCAGACGGGTCGCCGCCTCGGCCGCGGCGTCCGGATTCCGCTGCTGCAGCGCGGTCATCAGCGCGTGGTGCTCGTCCTCGTCCTCCCACTCGCCGACGAGGAACCGGCGGCGCGCGCGCTCGGACAGCTCACCGGGGGAGTACGTCGAAGCCCGGTCCAACCCGCGGTACACGTCCAGCAGCAGCGGGTTGCCCGATGCGGCCACCAGGGCGTCGTGGAACCGGATGTCGCGCTCCAGCCGGGTCTTCAGGTCGGTCGCCTCGTCCCGGGCGGCGAGCAGTCCCGCCAGCTCCCCGATCTCGTCGTCGGTGGCGCGGGCCGCGGCCATCCGCGCGGCGTAGATCTCCAGGGCCTCGCGGACCTCGAACACGGAATCGACGGTGCGCGGCGAGATCTGCCGCCGCAGCGCCGCGTCGAGCTCGCTGGCGGACCGCACGTAGGTGCCGTCCCCGGGGCGCGCTTCGAGCAGCCCGGCGTGCACCAGGCCGCGCAGCGCCTCGCGCACCGTGGCGCGGCTGGCGCCGAACGCCGCCACCAGGTCGTGCTCGCCCGGCAGCCGCGTGCCGACCGGCCACTCGCCCGAGGTGATCCGCTTCCGCACCTGGTCACCGATCTGCACCGACATCGGAACGTGGCGCGAGGCGGGGCGGAAGGACATGCCGCAACTGTATGACATCTGCCCCGGCCGGCTCGTCCGCGGCGCCACCGCGAACGGGAAAACCGTGGATTTCCCAGATCATCCGGGCGCGGTGATCGCTGCGAGGATGAGTCGGCCGCCGTCGATCTTCGGATCGACCGACTTTCGGGGAGTCGACCAGTGGAGATGCTCGCGTGATCACCAGAGTGCTCATCGCCGTGCTGGCAGCGTCGCTGCTGGCACCCGCCACCTCAGCCGCGTCCGAACGGGACGACGCCTCCTGGACGGGGCCGCTGCACACCGAGGGCAGCCGCATCGTCGACGCGGATGGCAACGACTTCCAGCTGAAGTCCGGGAACTGGCACGGCGCCAGCGGAACCTGGAACGGCAGCGGGGACATCGGCGATCCCGCCAACCACCACGACGGCGAGGACTCGCACGGCATCCCGCTCGGCCTGGACCGGGCGTCGATGGACGACATCGTCGGCAGCTTCCACGAACTCGGCATCAACAGCATCCGGCTGCCGTTCTCCAACGACATGATCGACGACGCGGCCACCGTGCCCGACGACGCGGTCGCCGCGAACCCGGAGCTGCGCGGCAAGACGCGGCTGGAGATCTACGACGCGGCCGTGCAGGCGCTCACCGACGGCGGGCTCGCCGTGATCCTCAACAACCACACCAACACCTCCCGCTGGTGCTGCGGCGTCGACGGCAACGAGCGCTGGAACAGCAGCCAGAGCGACCAGGAGTGGGAGGACGACTGGGCGTTCATGGCCGCGCGCTACGCGGACAACGAGCGGGTGGTCGGCGCCGACCTCTACAACGAGGTGCGCCGCGACGTCTTCGACGACCCGAACTGGGGCCTCGGCGACGAGCACGACTGGTTCGCCGCCTCGCAGCGCGCCGGGGACCGCATCCTCGACGAGGCCAATCCGAACCTGCTCATCATCATCGAAGGCATCAACTGGACCGGGCTGCCCGTCGACGGCCTGCCGCACGAGCGGCCCACGCTGGAACCGGTGCGCGAGCTGTCGCACGAGCTGGCGAAGCCCGGCAAGCTCGTCTACTCGGCGCACTTCTACGGCTACACCGGCCCGAACCACAGCGGCGCCACCGGCACCGGCGAGACGCACGACCCGCGCTACCAGGACATGTCGCGCGAGGAGCTCTACGACGTGCTGCGCAGGCAGGCGTTCTTCGTCACCGAGGACGGCAAGCCCTACACCGCACCGCTGTGGATCAGCGAGTTCGGCATCGGCCGCGGCGAGCAGGACGCCAAGGCGCGCGAGTGGTTCGCGAACTTCACCGACTTCATGGTGGACGAGCACGCGAACTTCGCCTACTGGCCGCTGGTCGGCTGGCAGGAGGGCGGCGAATCCGACGGGTGGGGACTGGTGCAGTGGGACCAGGACGGGAACCGGATCTCCGTCGACGACGGGGACTGGAGAGCAGAAGCCTGGCACCACCTGACCGACGGCTGAGGTCTCGTGTTTCCGCTCCTGTTGCTCGGGGGCGCCGGTGGCGGAACCTCAGCCGGTCCCTCGCGGCGGGATCGATTTCACCGGTGGCTCCGCCACAGGAGAAATCGCTGTCCTCGCGAGGAACCAGCTGAGAACCCGCTGCGGTGCCGGGTGCTCGGGTGGCCGCTGCTCAGCGGCTGCGCCGCTGACGAGACCAGGATCCGGGGCGCAGGTCCGGGAACCCGTCGGGTAGGTGCCGGTGGTCCGGGTGGGCTTTGCGCCGCCCCGCGCTGGGCCGGCCGGGTCATCAGTCCGCAGTGGATCGCTCGGCCGTTCCTTCGTCCGCAATGGACTGCGCGAGTCCCCTCGCGGGAGGGGAACGGGCCGGGTCGCTACTGGCGGCACCGGCCCGCTCGCCCGATCAGAACGGCTTGAACTCGTGCACGTAGGTGCCCGGGTGGGTGGCGCCGTCCTGGCGCACCACGCCGAAGTCGTGCGACCACGGGATCCGCAGCGGGTCCTCCTGGCCCGGCGGAATGGTGACCAGCTCGGTCGGCCGCCACGCCTCGGGGCTGTGGTCCGGGAGCACCGTCAGCTCCGCGATGCCCCGCTCGCCTGCCGTCAGCAGGTACCCGGGATCCCCGTCGTCCACCCGCGGCACCGAATAGGTGGGCCCGTGCACCGGGTCGTCCGGCCCGACGAGGTCGACGCCCGGCGCACCGCGCAGGACGCACTCGTGGTCGGAGGTGTTCGTGTACTCCAGCTGGATGCGCAGCTGCCCGGAGCCGTCGTCGAGGACCCCGCCGAACCTGGCGTCCAGATCACCGGTGCCGCAACGCGGGGTGTCGATCGACGCGGTGCGCACGGCATCGCTCCCGGCGGCGGACTGGGCGCCCAGCGCCGACTGGCCCGCTTGAGCTCCGGCTCCGCACGCCGTCATCGTCAGCGCCGTGCCCGCCAGCGCCAGCGCCCCCAGGGTGGTCCGCAGCATGTCGTGCTCCTCTCCTCGCGGGAGCCCGGTGCTCCCGCCCGCTGCTGGTAGGACGTCCGGGGGTGCACCGGGTTGCCCCGGGTGATCGACGAGCCCGGGTGATCGACGAGCCGTGCGCCGTCGTCGCGGGCGCGGGCCGCGCCGCCGATCTCGGCCCGGCTACCGTGGTGCGCCGACCGGAGAGCCCCGGTCGGGGAGCGGAGGGCGAGCGGATGCCGGGACGACGAGTGCTGGTGACGGGGGCGACCGGTGTCGGCAGCACGACCCTGGGGCGTGCGCTGGCCGTCGCCTGGGCGGTGCCGCACGCGGACGTCGACGACTACCTGTGGCTGCCCACTTCGCCGCCGTACACCGACAAGCGTCCGGTGGCGGCCCGCGTCGCGCTGATGCGATCGATGTTCGTGCCCCGGCCCTCGTGGGTCCTGTCGGGCACGCTGCGGGGGTGGGGCGACGAGGTGATCGCCGAAGCGGACGCCGTCGTGTTCCTCACCGCCCGCACCGACGTCCGCCTCGAACGGCTGCGGCGGCGCGACGTCGTCCGCTACGGCGCCGCCGTCGACGCGGGCGGCGGCCTGGAGGCCGCGCACCACGACTTCCTGTCCTGGGCGGGCGAGTACGACGACACGGACGTGCCCGGCCGTCGCAGCGCGGACGAGGCCTGGCTGGCCGGGCTGCACCAGCCCGTCCTGCGGCTGTCCGGCGAACGCCCGCTGGACGACCTGCGCGCCGACGTCCTCGACCGGCTCGGCGACGTCGACCTGCGCTGACGCGTCACCGGTCGTCGTCGAGCGCGGCCGCTTCCTCCGGGGTGGGGGCGGTGCCGCCGAGGTGCGCCGGGAGCCACCAGCGGTCGTCCTCGCCCTCGGGCCGGGCCGGATAGCCCGCCTGGAGGTCGTCGAGGATCGTGGACATGCGGGCGCGCAGCGCCTCGCTCAGCACGTCGGGGTCGTCGTCCGAGCCCGGGTGGAACGGTTCGCCCGCGTGGATGTGGATCGGGACGTGCCGCTTGGTGAGCGTGCGCGGCCTGCTCTTCGTCCACAGCCGCTGGGTGCCCCACAGCGCCATCGGCACGACCGGCACGCCCGCGTCGGCGGCCATCCGCACCGCGCCGGACTTGATCGGCTTCACCGTGAACGAGCGGCTGATGGTCGCCTCCGGGAACACGCCCACGACCTCGCCGGCGCGCAGCCGCGCGACCGCCTCGTCGTAGGAGGCCCGGCCCGCGGACCGGTCCACCGGGATGTGGTGCATGCCGCGCATCAGCGGACCGGCGATCCGGTGGTCGAAGATCTCCTTCTTGGCCATGAACCGCACCAGCCGCGAGGAAGGCTGCGCGCCCAGACCGCAGAAGATGAAGTCCAGGTAGCTGACGTGGTTGCAGGCGATCACCGCACCACCGGTGCGCGGGATGTGCTCGGTTCCCGTCACGCGCAGGCGGTTGTCCAGCACGCGGAACATGGTCTTCGCCGCCAGCACCACCGGCGGGTACACGATCTCGGCCATCGCGTCAGGCTACGCACGCGTAGGTTCGGGGCGCGCCCGCGTGCGGCCGCCGTCACATCCGGGGGCGGGGGCGCGGTCGCGCATCCCGCGCGTCGCCCGGGCGCGGAGCACACCTCGGCGATCCATCGCAGGTCTGGTCGTGCAACGTCTTTCGCCGGAGAGCACCGAGTCGGATTTCTTCGCGCGGGTGGAGTGCGCGATCTTTCGTCGGTAGGGGGCAATCCGATGGTCGTTCTTGTCTCTCTTTGCGTGAGATCGTCTTGAGTTGATGGTTTCCAATTGGAATAGCGGGATGTGAATCGGGGGTCGGGAGTGGAGTCGGCGCGCGTGCACATCGGATCGGGGCGGGTTCGAGCGGGATGGGCCCTCGGTGGGGAGTCGGATCTCCCTGCATCACAACGGAAATCGGACGAGGGGGCGCGTTCGGATCGACCCGAGATGTCTTCAGGTCAGGTGGAATTCGCCCGGATGCCGAAGAAGATCATTCGATCGGGAACCCCCGTCGGAGAAAAAAACTACCCGGTCGGGTAACGGCGTGGCCAACGGGTGGATAGTGCCTTTTTCGCTTTCTAGCCTCGGTTCGGCGGCGCCGGTGCAGATCTCCCCGGCGGGTGCCACTTTTCCGAATTGACGTCGATGGTCGCGAGGACACCGAGGATCAGATGGGCACCGAATCCACCACCCCGCCGCACCAGGGCAAGATCGCGATCATCGGGATCGGCTGCCGCTTACCCGGCGGTGCGGGCACCCCGAGCGCGTTCTGGCGCAACCTGGCCGAAGGCAGGGACTGCCTCACCCCCACGCCGCACGACCGCTACGACATCGGCACGCTGCGCAGCGGCGATCCGGCGAAGGCCGGCCGCCTGGTCGGCGGTCGCGGCGGCTACATCGACGGATTCGACGAGTTCGACCCGGCGTTCTTCGGCATCAGCCCGCGTGAAGCCGCGCACATGGACCCGCAGCAGCGGAAGCTGCTGGAGGTGACCTGGGAGGCGCTGGAGGACGGCGGCCAGCGCCCGGCCGACCTCGCGGGCACCGACGTCGGCGTCTTCATCGGCGCCTTCACCCTCGACTACAAGATCCTCCAATTCGGGGACCTGGACTTCACCACCCTCGCCGCGCACACCGCGACCGGCACGATGATGACGATGGTGTCGAACCGCATCTCGCACTGCTTCGACTTCCGCGGGCCCAGCGTCTCGATCGACACCGCGTGCAGCTCCTCACTGGTGTCCGTGCACCTCGCCTGCAACAGCCTGCGCAGCGGGGAGAGCGAGCTCGCGGTGGTCGGCGGCACCTCCCTCCAGCTGGCCCCGCAGTACACGATCAGCGAGACCCGCGGCGGCTTCCTGTCCCCCGAAGGGCTGTCCCGCACCTTCGACGCCGCCGCCGACGGCTACGTGCGCTCCGAGGGCGTCGCGGCCGTGGTGCTCAAGCGGCTCGCCGACGCCGAACGGGACGGCGACCCGATCTACGCGCTCGTCACCGGTTCGGGCGTGAACCAGGACGGCCGCACCGGCGGCATCACCGTGCCGGACGGGGACCGGCAGGCGGAACTCGTCGAACGGGTCTGCGCCGAGGCAGGCCTGCTGCCCGGCGACCTGCAGTACGTGGAGGCGCACGGCACCTCCACCCCCGTCGGCGACCCCATCGAGGCGAACGCGCTCGGGCGAGCCCTCGCGCACGGCCACCGGGACGGCGACGAACGCTACGTCGGTTCGGTGAAGACGAACATCGGGCACACCGAGGCCGCCGCCGGAGTCGCCGGGCTGATCAAGGTCGCGCTGTCGGTGCGCGAGCGCCGGATCCCGCCGCACATCAACCTGAACACGCTCAACCCGGGTATCGACCCGGCCGCGCAGCCGTACCGGATTCCGCAGCGGCTGACCGACTGGCCCGCGCACGACGGGCCGGCCCGCGCCGGGGTCAACTCCTTCGGCTTCGGCGGCACCAACGCGCACGTCCTCGTCGAAGAGGCCCCCGCGCCGCAACCGGTCGACGACGTCCCCGCCGGCCCGAACGTGCTGCCGATCAGCGCGCGCGACGAGGAATCGCTGTGGCGGCGGGTCCAGGCCATCCGCGCCGGGCTGGACGAGGTCGACGAGCCCGGGCTGCGCGACCTCGGCTACACCCTCGCCCGCCGCCGCCAGCACCACGAGGCCCGGCTCTGCGTCGTGTACACCTCGGCCGACGCGCTGCGCGCGCGGCTGGACGCGCACCTGCGCGGCGACGCCGAACCCCGGGTCGTCGCCGACCGCCGCCGGGACACCGGCGGACTGGTGTGGGCGTTCAGCGGCATGGGCCCGCAGTGGTGGGCGATGGGACGGGAGCTGTTCGACGCCGAACCGGTGTACCGGGAGGCCGTGGAGCGCTGCCACGCGGAGATCCGGGAGCTCGCCGGGTGGTCGCTCATCGACGAACTCCGCGCGCCCGCGGCGGAATCGCGGATGGACGACACCTGGCTGGCGCAGCCCGCGAACTTCGCCGTGCAGGTCGGGCTGGCCGCGCTGTGGCGGCACCGGGGAGTGCACCCGGACGCGATCGTCGGGCACAGCACCGGTGAGATCGCCGCCTTCCACGAAGCGGGCGTGTACTC
The DNA here is from genome assembly GCF_057736575.1 of Saccharopolyspora sp. MMCC62. NCBI lineage: Bacteria > Bacillati > Actinomycetota > Actinomycetes > Pseudonocardiales > Pseudonocardiaceae > Saccharopolyspora > Saccharopolyspora sp. MMCC62. The sequence continues at coordinate 241,733 of NZ_JBYKCM010000006.1, forward strand.
GCTGCGCGACGCCACCACCATCGCGCTCCACCGCAGCCGGTTGCAGCAGCGGCTCACCGGCACCGGCACGATGCTCGCCGTCGCGCTGGACGAGGCCGCCGCGCTCGACCGGATCCGCGATCGCGGCGACCGCATCTCGGTGGCCGCCGTGAACGGCCCGGCCGCCAGCACGCTGGCCGGCGACGCCGACGCGCTGCGCGCGCTCGCCGCCGAACTGGAGGCCGAGCACGTCTTCGCCCGGATGCTCGACGTCGAGGTGCCGTACCACAGCCCGCGGATGGACCCGATCGAGGACGAGCTGCTGGCCGCGCTGGCCGACATCCGGCCGCAGGAGGCGCGGATCCCGCTGGAGCTGACCGCGGCGGAGCACCGGGCGCGCGGTTCCGAACTGGACGCCGAGTACTGGTGGCGCAACGTCCGCGAACCGGTCCGCTTCCGCGCCGCCGTCGACCGGCTGATCGCCGCGGGCCACCGCACCTTCCTGGAGATCGGCCCGCACCCCGTGCTGTCCCACCCGATCCGGGAATGCCTGGCGCACCACGAGGTCGACGGCGTCGCGCTGCCGTCGATCCGGCGCCGCGAGGACGAGGTCGAATGCGCGCTCACCTCGCTCGCCGCGCTGCACACCCGCGGCATCGACGTCGATTGGTCCCGGCTGCACCCGGCCGGCCGGGTCGTCGCGCTGCCCCCGTACCCGTGGGCGCGGGACCGCTACTGGACCGAACCCGAGCCGGTCGCGCAGATCCGGCTCGGGCGGGTCGACCACCCGCTGCTCGGTCGCAGGCTGGCCACCGCCGAGCCCGGCTGGGAACTCGCGCTCGACCTCGAACGGCTGCCGTACCTCGACGACCACCGCATCCAGGGGACCGTCGTGTTCCCCGCCGCCGGGTACGCGGAGATGGCCGCGCAGGCCGTCCGCGCCCTCACCGGCGACGACCGCGTGCTGCTGCGCGACCTGGAGTTCCGCCGCGCGCTGTTCCTCGCCGACGGGGAGGTCGGCAAGGTGCAGCTCGCGCTGTCCGGGGAGGACGCCCGGTTCACCATCGCGACGTCCGGCGGCGAGGACCGGCGCACGGTGCACGCGAGCGGCTCCGCGGGAACCGGCGGCGGCTTCGGCGGCGGAGTCGGCGAGGTGCCGGACTGGGCCGCGCTGCGCGGACCCGACCGGCGCCACCTGGACCGGGAGTCCTGCTACGCGGCGCTGGACGCGGCCGGCTACCAGTACGGGCCCGCGTTCCGGGCGATCGAGCAGGTGTGGCTCGGCGAGGACGAAGCGCTGGCCCGGATCGTGCCCACCGAGCAGGCGGCCGACGCCGCCGCGCACCACGCGCACCCCGTGCTGCTGGACGCCTGCTTCCAGACCCTGCTGGTGCCCGAGGTGCTGCGCGACGGCGGTGGGAGCGGCGGCATCCGGTTGCCGCTGTCGCTGGCGGAGCTGCGGCTCGACCCGGTCGGGGACCGGCCGATCTGGGTGCACGCGCGGATCACCGCGCGCGAGGGCGGCGACCTCATCGGCCGCCTCGCGCTGTTCACCGACGAGGGCGCCCCGCTGGGTCACATCGACGGTTTCCGGGCGGGCGACGTGGAACGGACCGGTTCGCTGGCCCGCCGGACCATCGACAACTGGCTGGCCGAACCGGTGTGGCAGCCGCTTCCCCTGGACGCGGCGGACGACGCGGGCGGCCGCTGGCTGGTGTTCGCCGACCGCAGCGGCGTCGGCGCGGCGCTCGGCGCCCGGGTCACCGCGGGCGGCGGCAGCTACCACCTGGTGCGGCCCGGAACGCGCTACCGGACCGGCCGGGCGGAATCCGAGGTGCGGCCCGGCGACCGCGACGACCTGCGGCGGCTGTTCGACGAGCTCGGCGGCGACGCCCCCGACCACGTGCTGCACCTGTGGAACCTGGACCTGCCCGGGATGGAGCCGCTGGGCCGCGCGGAGTTCGACGCGCAGGCCGACCTCGGCGGCTACTCGCTCATCGCGCTCGCCGACGTGCTGCAGCAACGGCGTTGCGCGGCGCAGCTGCACGTGGTGACCCGGGGCGCGCAGGCCGTCGTGCCCGGCGACGTGCCCGCCCCGCTGGGCGCCCCGGCGTGGGGCATCGGCCGGGTGCTGCGCCAGCAGGAAGCGGTGCGCAACCGCGGAAAGCTGGTCGACCTCGATCCGGGCCGCCCCGACGTCGAGACCGACGCCGCCGACGTGCTGCGCGCCGTCGCCGCCCCCGCCGAGGACGAGATCGCGGTGCGCGGCACCGAGTTCCGCACCGCACGGCTGCGCCCCGCGCAAGACCTCTCGACACCGCTGCCGATCGCACTGCGGCCGGACGGCACCTACCTGGTCACCGGCGCGTTCGGCGCCCTCGGTCGGCTGCTGTGCCGCACCCTGGTCAAGCGCGGCGCACGGCGGCTGGTGCTGATCAGCCGCTCCGGAGTGCCGGAACGCGCCGACTGGCGGACGGTCGCCCCGGACTCCGCGGCGGGTGGCCGCATCCGCTTCGTCCGCGAATTGGAAGCGCTCGGCGCGCAGCCCGACGTCGTGCGCCTCGACATCACCGACGAGACCGCGCTGGGCGAGTGGCTCGCCGAACACCGCCGTCGCGAACCGCAGCCGATCCGCGGCGCCTTCCACCTCGCCGGGAACCTGCGCGACGCGCTCGTGGCCGACCTGGACCGGGAGGCCTACCGCGCGGTGCACGACCCGAAGGTCATCGGCGCGCAGCTGCTGCACCGGCACCTGCGGGATGAGCCGCTGGAGCACTTCGTGCTGTTCGCCTCGATCGCCTCGCTGCTCACCACCGCGGGCCAGACGAACTACGCGGCGGGCAACGCGTTCCTCGACGCGCTGGCGCACCACCGGCGCGCGCTCGGGCTGCCCGCGCTCAGCATCGACTGGGGTCCCTGGGCCACCGGCATGATCGAGGAGCAGGGGCTCGTCGAGCACTACCGGAACGCGCGCGGCATGAGCTCGCTGACCCCCGAGGGCGGGATGGCCGTGCTGGAACGCGTCCTGGGCGAGCGGCAGGCGCAGCTGGTCGTCGCCACCGTCGTCGACTGGCCCACCTTCCTCGCCTGGTACCCGGTGGCGCCGCCGCTGGTCGCCGAGCTCGCGGCCGCCGCCGACACCGCCGGACCGGCCGAGACGGCGGGTTTCCTCGACGTGTTCCGCACCGCCGAACCCGGGCGGCGCCGCGAGCTGCTGACCGAACGCTTCACCGCGCTGGTGGCCGGCGTGCTGCAGGTGCCGCCGGAGTCGGTGGCCGAGCAGGACGGGCTCACCGCGCTCGGCCTCGACTCGATGCTCGCGATGGAGCTGCGCGCGCAGATCCAGGCGGAGCTCGGCGTCGCGCTGCCGGTCGTCGCGCTGCTCGGCAACACCCCGGTGCGCGAGCTCGTCGAGCAGGTCCACGAGGAGCTCGCCGCGACCGCGGGCGAGGACCGGGAAGCGGTGGCGGTGGAGGTGATCCGCGACGAGCACCGCTTCCCGCTCACCCAGAACCAGAAGGCACTCTGGTTCCTCAAGCAGCTGCACCCCGACGGGTTCGCCTACAACATCGGCGGCGCCGTCGAGGTTCGCACCGAACTGGAGCCGGACCTGCTGGAGCGGGCGTTCGCCACCCTGGTGGACCGGCACCCGAGCCTGCGCGCCAACTTCCTGCTGCACCGCGGTGAACCCGTGCAGGTGATCGCGCCGGAAGCGGTGCCGGACTTCGCGGTCGTCGACGTCCGCGGCCTGGACTGGGACGAGGTGCACCGCAGGATCGTCGAGGCCTACCGCGAGCCCTACGACCTCGAACGCGACCCGCTGATCCGGTTCCGCCTGTTCCAGCGCGCACCCGACCGCTGGGTGCTGGTGAAGGCCGTGCACCACATCATCTCGGACGCGATCTCCACGTTCACCTTCATCGAGGAACTGCTCGCCCTGTACGAAGGGCTGCGGCGCGGCGAACCCGCCCGGCTGGCCCCGGTGGGCGCGACCTACCTGGACTTCCTCAACCGGCAGAACGAGTTCCTCGCCGGTCCGGACGCGCGGCGGATGCTGGACCACTGGCGCGCGCACCTGCCGGAACGGGTCGAGGTGCTGAACCTGCCGACCGACAAACCGCGCCCGCTGGTGCAGACGCACAACGGCGCCTCGGAGTTCTTCACCCTGGACGCCGCGCAGAGCGCCCGGGTGCACGAACTGGCGCGGGCGCACAACGTCACGCCGTTCGTGGTGCTGCTCAGCGCCTACTACCTGCTGCTGCACCGGTATTCGGGGCAGGACGACCTCATCGTCGGCAGTCCGGTCACCGGCCGCACCGCGCCCGAATTCGGTTCGGTGTACGGCTACTTCGTCAACCCGCTGCCGCTGCACGCGCACCTCGGCGGCGATCCGACGGTGGCCGAGCTGCTCGACCGAGTCCGCGCCACCGTGCTGGGCGGGCTGGACAACCAGGAGTACCCGTTCGTGCTGCTGGTCGAGCAGCTCGGGTTGCAGCACGACCCGAGCCGGTCGGCGGTGTTCCAGGTGATGTTCATCCTGCTGCACCACAAGGTCTCGGCCGAGCAGTACGGCTACCGGCTCGACTACGTCGAACTCCCCGAGGAGGAGGGCCAGTTCGACCTGACGCTGTCGGTGTACGAGGACGAGGCCGACCAGCGCTTCCACTGCGTGTTCAAGTACAACACCGACCTGTTCCTGCCCGCGACGGTGCGGCGGATGGCCGGGCACTACACCGCGCTGCTCGACGCGCTCACCGCGGCACCGGGCGCGGGGCGCATCGGGGAGCTGCCGATGCTCGGTGCTGCCGAGCAGGACCGCATCCTCGGCGAGTGGAGCGGCGCGGGCCGCTCGCCCGAGCTCGACGCCCCGGTGCACGAGCTGATCGTGGCGAGGGCCCGCGCGCACCCCGGTGCGGTCGCCGTCTCGCACCCCGAAACCGGTCGCCTGCTGAGCTACGGAGAGCTGGACGAGCTGTCCGAGCGGCTGGCGCGCGGCCTGCGGGCGCGCGGCATCGGGGAGGGTTCCGTCGTGGCACTGTGCCAGGGGAAGAGCCCGGAGCTGATCGCCTCGGTGCTGGGCGTGCTGCGGGCCGGTGCCGCCTACCTACCGCTGGACCCGGGGCACCCGGCGGACCGGCTCGCGCTCGTCGTGCGGCACTCCGAAGCGGCGCTGGTGCTGGGCGACGAGCCGGTGCGAGCGGTGCTCGGGACGACGGCGGAGGTGCTGACCCCGGCGGAGCTCGCCGCGGAGGCCGTCGGCGCTCCCGCCCCGGCCGAGGTGCGCGTCGGACCGGAGACACCGGCCTACGTCTGCTACACCTCCGGTTCGACCGGGGTGCCGAAGGCCGTGCAGGTCGGGCATCGCAACCTCGCGTCCGCGCAGGCGTCCTGGCAGCGCGAGTACGGGCTCGACGGCGACGTGCGGGTGCACCTGCAACTCGCCAGCCCCGCCTTCGACGTGTTCACCGGGGACCTGGTGCGAGCGCTGTGCTCCGGCGGCACCCTGGTGCTCGTCGACCGGGAACTGCTGTTCAACACCGCGCTGCTGCACCGGACGATGGTGCGGGAACGGGTGGACTGCGCCGAGTTCGTGCCCGCGGTGGTGCGGGGTCTGCTGGAGCACTGCGAAACCCGGGGCGCGCGGCTGGACTTCCTGCGGGTGCTGGTCGTCGGCTCCGACGTGTGGAAGGTCGAGGAGTACCGGCGGCTGCGCGAGCTGTGCGGGCCGGGCACCCGGGTGATCAGCTCCTACGGGGTCACCGAGGCCACTGTGGACAGCACCTGCTTCGAGGGTTCCGCCGAAGGCCTGGAACCGGGGCAGCCGGTCCCGATCGGCACCCCGCTGCCGAACACCGCCTGCTACCTGCTGGACGAGCACGAACGCCCGGTGCCGGCGGGCGTGACCGGGGAGCTGTGGATCGGCGGGGACGCGGTCGCCACCGGCTACCGGGGCGATCCCGCGCAGACCGCCGAGCGGTTCCGCACGATCTCCCCGCACGGCGAACCGGTGCGCTGCTACCGGACCGGCGACCTGGCCCGCTGGGACGCGGACGGCGTGCTGCACCTGCTCGGACGGGCCGACTCGCAGATCAAGGTGCGCGGGCACCGGATCGAACTCGGCGAGGTCGAAGCGCACCTGGCCGCCTGGCCGCAGCTCAAGCGGGTCGTGGTGGTGGCGCGCCCCGACTCCGGCGGGGAGACGGCGCTGTGCGCCTACTGCGTGCCGGTGGACGGCGCGGAGCTGGACCGGCGCGGCCTGCGCCGCCACCTGGCCGAGCACCTGCCCACCTTCATGATCCCGGCGCACCTGGTGGAGCTCCCGGAGCTGCCGCTGACGGTGAGCGGGAAGGTGGACCTGGACGAGCTGCCCGCGCCCGCGGCGGTGCGGACCCGCGACCACGAGCCCACCACGACGCTGTTCGAGGAGCGGATGGCCGCGCACTGGCGGGCCCTGCTCGGCCTCGACCGGGTCGGGCTGCACGACGACTTCTTCGAGCTGGGCGGCAGTTCCATCAAGCTGATCGAGCTGATCCACCACGTGCAGGCCGAGTTCGACATCACCGTCGCGGTGGGCGAGTTGTTCAAGACCACCACGCTGCACGGCATGGCCAAGACCGTCGAGCACGTGATCACCGGGCGGCTGCCGGGATCGCAGCCCTACGTGCGGTTCAACGAGGGCCGCGGCGAAGCGCTGTGCTGCTTCCCGCCGGTCGGCGGGCACGGGCTGGTGTACCGCCAGCTCGCCGGGCGGCTCGACGAGCACGAGCTGATCGGGTTCAACTACCTCACCGGTGCGGACAAGATCGCCCGCTACGCGGACCTGGTCGAGGCGTTCCAGCCGGAGGGCGCCTGCCGGCTGCTCGGCTACTCGCTGGGCGGGAACCTGGCGTTCGAGGTCGCGGTCGAGCTGGAGCGGCGGGGCAGGCGGGTCACCCGGGTGATCATCGTCGACTCCTACCGCATCGCGGAGCCGTTCGACGTCGGCGACGAGCAGCTCGCGGAGTTCGAACGGGAACTCGCCGAACACCTGCGCAGGCACACCGGGACCGACGTGGTCGCGGCGGAGACGCGCGACCAGGCCCGGGAGTACCTGGAGTTCTGCGGCCGCACTCCGAACACCGCGGTGCTCGACGCGCCGATCACGGTGCTCAGCGACCCGTACAACCTCCCGATCCACCTCACCGGGGAGGAGGGCGGCTGGCAGGACCGCTCGCGGCGCGGAGCCGAGGTGCTGCGCGGCTCCGGTGCGCACGCGGACATGCTCGACCGGGAGCACGTGGGCGCGAACGCGGATCTGGTGCGCGAGGTGCTGGCCGGGGGTGCCGCCGATGTCGCCTGAGCACTCCGCCGACCGGGCCCCCAGCGTCATCGTCATCGGCGGCGGCATCGCCGGGCTGGCCACCGCCTGCTACGCGCGGATGAGCGGCCTGCGCACGCAGGTCTTCGAGAAGCACGTGCTGCCCGGCGGCTGCTGCACCGCGTGGGGCCGGGACGGCTACATCTTCGACTACTGCATCGAGTGGCTGCCCGGCACCGCGGCCGGCAACGAGGCCCACCGGGTGTGGCGGGAGCTCGGCGCGCTGGACGGCAAGAGCATCACCAACTTCGAGATGTTCAACCGGGTCGTCGGCACCGACGGCAGGGAGGTGACCTTCTACAACGATCCGGACCGGTTGGAGCGGCACCTGCTGGAGGTCTCGCCGGCGGACTCCCGGCCGATCCGCTCCTTCTGCCGGGACCTGCGCCGGTTCCTGGCCGCGGCGGACTTCCCCTTCCTGGTCCCGGGGCCGTTGCAGACGCGGCGGCAGAAGCTGGCGGCCCTGGCCCGGATGCTGCCCGCCGCATCGCTGTACCGGCGCACCGCGACCGCCGACATGCCGAGCTTCACCGGCGGGCTGCGGGATCCGCTGCTGCGGCAGGCGTTCCCGTTCATCTTCTTCCAGGACCACGGTCGTTTCCCGCTGCTGCCGTACCTGCTCAACATGGCCGCGGCCCACCACGGCAACGCGGGGTTCCCCGAGGGCGGGTCGCTCGGGCTGGCGCGCTCGGTCGAGCGGCGCTACCTCGACCTCGGCGGGGACATCCGCTACCGGGCCAGGGTGGAGCGGATCCTGGTCGAGGACGGCCGTGCGGTGGGGGTGCAGCTGCGCGACGGGACCCGGCACCACGCCGACCACGTCGTGTCGGCCTGCGACGGGGCGACGACGATCTACCGGATGCTGGCGGGCCGCTACACCGGTCCCGTGGTCGACCGGCTCTACGAGGATCTGCTGCACCGGCCCGAGGAGGTGTACCCGGGAGTTCTGTCGGCGTTCGTCGGCGTGGACGGGGAGCTCCCGCCCGACACCCCGCACAGCACCACCTACCTGCTGTCCGAACAGGACTGCGCGGCGCTGCCCGGGGTGGCGCAGCGCAGCATCGTGGTGCAGTTGCGGTCGAAGTACTGGGCGGGCTGCGCCCCGCCGGGTAAGTCCTTGCTGCACTGCACGTTCTTCACCGACTTCGGCTCCTGGCGGGAGCTGCGCCGGTCGAACCGACGGGAGTACCGGGCGCGCAAGGAGCGGGTCGCCACCTTCGTCCGCTCCTTCCTGGAGCGCCAGTACCCGGGCCTCGACGAGCGCGTCGAGTCGGTCGACGTGGCCACGCCCGTCACCCAGCACCGCTACACCGGCAACTTCGCGGGCAGCATCCTCGCCTGGAAGTCCTTCGGGGCGGCCGACGACCTGCTGGCGCAGCTGGTCGACCGGGACCGGATGCGGTTGCCCGGCCTGCGCGGGTTCTCGATGGCAGGGCAGTGGGTCGGCGGCGGTGGTCTGATCCGGGCGGCCTCCTCGGGCAGGCACGCCGCGCAGTTCCTCTGCCAGGAGCTCGGAGTGCCGTTCCGCGCGTGGGAGAGCGATCAGCAGCAGGAGCCGTGGGACCCCGGGATGCTCGGCGAACTGCCGCTGCTGGACCGGAAGCCGGCTCGGCACGACGGGAGGGGACAGCGGTGAACCGCGAGACGATGATCATCATCGGTGGTGGCCTGGGCGGGCTGTCCACCGGTTGCTACGCGCAGATGAACGGCTACCGCTCCCGGATCTTCGAGATGCACGAGATCCCCGGCGGCTGCTGCACCGCGTGGGACAAGGGCGACTTCACCTTCGACATCTGCGTGAGCTGGCTGCTCGGCAACGGGCCGGGCAACGAGATGCACCAGATCTGGCTGGAGCTCGGTGCCCTGCAGGGCAAGGAGATGCGGCACTTCGACGTGTTCAACGTGGTGCGCGGGCGGGACGGGCGATCGGTGTACTTCTACTCCGATCCGGACCGGCTGCAGGCGCACCTCACCGAGCTGTCGCCCGCGGACGCGCGGCTGATCCGGCACTTCTGCAACGGGCTGCGCAAGTTCCGGAAGGCGATCACCGTCTACCCGTTCCTCAAGCCGGTCGGGCTGATGGGCCGGTTCGAGCGCTGGCGGATGCTCGCCTCGTTCCTGCCGTACGTCAACGTCATCCGCACCTCGATCAGCACGCTGATGACGGACTACTCGGCGAAGTTCCGGGATCCGCTGCTGCGCGAGGCGTTCAACTTCGTCCTCTACGAGAAGCACCCGGCGTTCCCGGTGCTGCCGTTCTACTTCCAGCTCGCCTCGCACGCGAACCGCGCGGCGGGCGTGCCGGAGGGCGGGTCGCAGGGGCTGTCGGACTCCATCGAACGGCGCTACCAGCGGCTCGGCGGGCAGATCACCTACAACGCCAAGGTGACCGAGGTGCTGGTGGAGGACGACCGCGCCGTCGGGGTGCGGCTCAGCGACGGCAGCGAGCACCGCGCCGACATCGTCGTGTCGGCCTGCGACGGGCACACCACCGCGATGAAGCTGCTCGGCGGCCGCTACCTCACCGACACGCACCGGCGGCTCTACGGGAAGACCATCGACGAACCCGGCATGATCTTCCCCGGCTACTTCGCGCTGTTCCTCGGGCTGGACCGGCCGTTCCCCGACGGCGACCCGTGCACCACGCACCTGCTCGACGAGGACGTGGCGTCGAAGCTGATCGGGCTGCGCCACCCGAGCATCAACGTGCAGTTCCGCAGCACGCACTACCCGGAGCTCGCGCCGCCGGGCGGAGCCGTCGTGTACGCCACCTACTTCTGCGACATCGAGCCGTGGCGGGAGCTCAGCACCGGTCCGGAGCAGCGCAGCCGGGTCCGGCACGGCGCCGAGGTGCATACCCTCTCGGTGCGTCGCGGCACCGCGTACTACGCGGCGAAGCGGCAGGTGAAGGACGCGCTGGTCGACTACCTCGACACCTGCCACCCCGGGCTGCGGGACGCCGTGGTCACCAGGGACATCTCCACCCCGCTCACCCAGGTCCGCTACACCGGCAACTACGACGGCACCGTCCTCGGCTGGCAGCCGTTCGTGGACGGCGGCGAGGACATGGAAGTGGAGATCAAGAAGCACGGGCCGCGCCTGCCCGGGCTGGCGAACTTCTACCTGTCCGGGGTGTGGGCCACGACCGGCGGCCTCATCCGGGCCGTCGGCGCGGGCAGGCAGGTCATGCACTTCGTCTGCCGCGACGACGGCAAGGAGTTCACCGCGCACGTCGACGAATCCGCACCGCCGCCCACCCACCGGCTCATCCCGGTCGGGCCGGACGCACCCCGGCAGGCCGTGGCGGCCGAGCCGGCCCCGAAACGAGGAGCCTGAGGTGAAGATCGAGAAATGGGTCATCAGCGAGCACGCGGAAGGCGTGCCCGCGGTGGACCGGATGTACGAGAAGGTCGTCGAGGACGTCGACGTCCGGCTCGGCCCCGAGGAGATGCTGCTGCGCGTCCGGTACGTGTCCCTCGACCCCTACCTGCACGGGATCACCTTGAACCTGCCGCTCGGCGAGCCCGCGGGCGGTGACTCGGTGCTGGAAGTGCTGGAGGCCGGGCCGCGCGCCCGGTTCGGGCCGGGCACCCTGGTGCAGGGCTGGGGAGGCTGGCGCAGCCACGTCGTCAGCACCGGTGCGGGCGGCACGCTCTTCCGGAGCCGGTTCCCGCTGGAGGTCCCGCCCTACCGCGAGCTCGACCCGGCGCACCACGACGAGGCGCTGCCGCTGTCCAGCGCGCTGGGCGTGTTCGGCGGGCCCGGCATGGCCGCGTGGGGAACGGTGACGAAGTTCCTCGACGTGCGGCCGGACGACACGGTGCTCGTCAGCGGCGCTTCGGGCGGGGTCGGCTCGCTCGTCGGCCAGCTCGCCAAGCTCGCCGGCGCCCGGGTGGTGGGCACGACCACCTCGCCGGAGAAGGTGCCGTACCTGCGGGGGCTCGGCTTCGACGAGGTGGTCGTCTACCGGCACGGCACCCCTGCCGAGCAGATCCGCACCGAGTTGGCCGCCGCGGCGCCGAACGGCATCGATCGGTACTTCGACAACCTCGGCGGCTCGATCACCGACGCCGCGTTCACCCTGCTCACCGTCGGCAGCCGGGTCGCGATCTGCTGGCAGTGGGCGCACCAGGTCGGCGGCGAGGAGCACGGGCCGCGGCTGCTGCCGCTGGTGATGTACCCGCGCGCCACGATCCGCGGCGTCTACTCGCTGGAGTGGCACACCGAGGAGAACTGGGCCGCGCTGCGGGCCGACCTCGGACCGCTGGTCCGCGCCGGGCGGCTCCGCCACGACCAGACCGTGTACCACGGGATCGACGCGATCCCGGACGCCTACGACAGCCTCTACCGCGGCAGCGCGGCCAATCGGGGAAAGGTGCTGGTGGAACTGTGAGCAGCGTGGAGGACACCCCGCGACCCGGCTCGGCCGAGGCCCCGCGGAGCTACCCGTTCGACCAGCCGGAGCGGCTGGGCGTGCACCCGTCGTACGCGGAGCTGCGGCGCGACGACCCGGTGTCCCGGGTGCAGCTGGCCTACGGCGAACCGGCCTGGCTGGCGACCCGTTACGCGGACGTGAAGTTCGTGCTCGGCGATCCCCGGTTCAGCCGGGCCGAGGCGTTCGACCGGGACGAACCCAGCACCCGTCCGAAGGGCGCGATCGGCCGCCACATCCGCAGCGTGCAGTACCTGGACCCGCCGGAGCACACCCGCATCCGCAAGATCCTCAGCCACGCGTTCACGGTGCGCGCCATCGAGAAGCTGCGCCCGAGCGTGCAGCTCCTCGCCGACGGGCTCGTCGACCGGATGCTGGAGCAGGGTGGCACAGCCGACCTCGCGGAGGACTTCGCGCGCCCGCTGCCCGCGGGCGTGATCTGCGAGCTGCTGGGCGTGCCCTACGCGGACCGGCACGACTTCCAGACCTGGTCGGACGCCTTCATGTCCGTCGGCAGCCTCACCCCGGAGCAGATCCGGACCTATGCGACGCGGCTGCGGGAGTACGTCGCGGAGCTCATCGTGCAGCGGCGTGCGGAGCCGAAGGACGACCTGATGAGCGTCCTCGTCACCGCCCGCGACGTGGACGGGCGGCTCAACGACGACGAGCTGCTGTCGTTGGCGGTGGCGATCCTCGTCGGCGGGCACGAGACGACGGCCTCGCAGATCGCCAGCTTCATGTACGCCCTGCTGACCCGGCCGGAGCTGGTGTCCCGGCTGATCGCCGACCCGGAGCTCGTGGCGCCGACCGTGGAGGAGCTGCTGCGGTACGTCCCGCTGTTCTCGATGGCGGCGTTCCCGCGCTACGCCACCGAGGACGTCGAGGTGGGCGGGGTGCTCGTGCGCGCGGGTGAACCGGTGCTGGTGAGCCTGGTCTCGGCGAACCGGGACGAGTCGGTGTTCCACGACCCCGACGTGCTGGACGTGACGCGGAAGGAGGCGTCGCACCTCGGTTTCGGCCACGGCGCGCACTTCTGCGTCGGATCGCAGCTGGCGAGGCTGGAGCTGCAGATCGCATTGCGCACCCTGCTGCGGCGCCTGCCGGGCTTGCGGTTCGCCACGTCCGAACAGGACGTGGAGTGGAAGCGCGGCCTGTTCACCCGCGGCCCGCTGCGCTTGCCGGTCACCTGGGACGGGGCCTGACCGCCCGCCGGATCAGGGGCGGGCGGCAGGCTCGCCCCTGATCACCAGGTCACCGGCAGGCGGTGCACGCCGTAGTTGACCGAGGCCGCGCGCAGCGGGACTTCGGCGGCGGGCACCGCCAGCCGCAGGCCGGGAAAACGCCGCAGCAGCCCGGAAAAGCCGAGCCGCAGCTCCACCCTGGCCAGTTGCGCGCCCAGGCAGTGGTGGATGCCGTGCCCGAACGCGAGGTGCCCGACCGCGGACCGGCCGAGGTCGAGCCGGTCGGGGTCCGGGAACCGCTCCGGGTCGCGGTTGGCCGCGGACAGCGACACGGTGACCGGTTCGCCCTCCCGGATGGTGTGGCCGCGCAGCTCGACGTCCTGCATCGCGGTGCGGGTGGTGCCGAACTGGTTGATCGTCAGGTACCGCAGCAGTTCCTCCACCGCGGTGTCGATCACCGCCGGGTCCGCGCGCAGCGCCGCGAGCTGGTCGGGGTGGGCGAGCAGGGCGTAGGTGCCGAGGCCGAGCATGTTCGCCGTCGTGTCGTCGCCGCCGGTGATGAGCATCGAGCTCATCGTCGCGATCTCCTCGTCGGACAGCGCTTCGTCGGTGAGCAGCGCGCTCACCAGGTCGTCGCCGGGTGCGGCGCGCTTGGCGCGCACCTGCTCCAGCAGCTCGGTCCACAGCGTGCCCCACGCCCGGCCGGTGCTCTCGGCGTCGTTCTCCAGCGCCAGCATCGCTTCGGTGGCCGCGCGCACCGAGCCGCGGTCGAGCCGTACCCCGAGCAGCGTGCCGATCACCTCGAAGGCGACCGGGCTCGCGAAGACCTCCACCAGGTCGACGGGTCCGCCCGCGCGCTCCAGCGCGTCGAGGCGCCGCTCGACGACGTCCGCGACCAGCGGTTCCAGCCGCAGCACCCGGCGCGGGGCGAACGCGGCCGCCAGTTTGCGCCGGTACCAGGCGTGCTCGTCGGCGGGCAGCACGCTGAACAAGCCGGGCGGCACCTCGTCGAAGGTGTCCTCGGCGTCCGCCGGGCCGCGCATCACGTCGAGGCTGGAGCTGAACCGGTGGTCGACGAGCACCTCGCGGGCGAGGTCGTGACTGGTCACCAGCCAGCCGAGCCTCCCGTCGGAGTGGTGCAACCGGGCCAGCGGCCGCCCGGCGCGCAGCTCTCGCAGCCCGTCGTGCGGGTCGAACGGGTGGCTGCGGGTCGTGGGATGGCGCACCGGCGCGCTCGTCATGGCGGACTCCTCGTCGAGGTCGGGGGAGGGAGACGATGTCCATGCTTCCGGGACACCGGTGCGAAGTCAGGGAACTCCACCCGTCCGTGGAACCGTCGAAACCCTTTCAGCGCAACGATTTACCGGCTGCTCGGGTTTCCGGAACGGGTCCCGGCGGTGATCGCGCTCGGGCAGCGCGGCCGGCTGGTCCGCGAGGTGGTGGCGACCGTCGTGGGCCCGGCCCGGCCCGAGCGGGGACGCCCGCCCGGAGCATGACGTCCGATTCACCCCGCCCCGCCCGGCCTGGTGCGTCGCGGCGGGCCCCTCACCCGCCACCTGGCGGGAGGGCGGGGAAGACCTCGCCCGGCGGGAGATCGGGCGAGCGGGTGCCCGGAGTCGCTGCCGAGTGTGGTGCGCGGACTCGGCAGCGGGACGCGCCTGCTGCCTGCGGTGCCGGTCCGGTGCGGACCACCGGTTCCGGCACCGGATCCCGCCTGCGCCGATCCACCACCCGGTGCGGTGAATCGCGGAGTGCTCATGAGCACCACCGCGGCGCCGGTTCCCGCCTCCGGCTCAGAACTCGAATCCGGCCGGGAACGGGTCGCGCGGGTCGAGGAGGTAGTGGGCGGTGGCGGTCAGCCAGGCGCGTCCGCTGATGGCGGGGATGACGGTGGTGCGGTCGCCCAGGGTCCCTTCGCCGATGAGGCGGCCGGTGAATTCGGTGCCCAGCAAGGATTCGTTGACGAAGTCGGTGTGCGGTGCCAGTTCGCCGCGCGCGTGCAGCACGGCCATCCGCGCGCTGGTGGCGGTGCCGCCGGGGGAGCGGTCGATCATGCCGGGGTGGATCACGAGGGCGTGCCGGGAGCGGACCGCGGTGGAGCCGGGTGCTTGCAGCGAGACGTGGTGGAGTCCGGAGATCTCCGGGTTCTCGGGGTGCGCGGGCGGGTCCTGCTCGTCGATCGAGGCCATGATCGCCGAGCCGGCTTCGACGAACCGGGTCGCGTTCGCGCGGTCGAAGTCGATGCCGAGCGCCGCGGCCTCGACGAAGGCGTAGAAGTTGCCGCCGTAGCCGAGGTCGTAGCGGACCTCGCCGAAGCCGGGGACGGTGATCGAGCGGTCCAGGCCGACGGCGAACGAGGGCACGTTGGTCAGGGTCACGCGCTCGGCGACCCCGTCGACGACGGCCACCTCCGCGACCACGAGGCCCGCGGGGGTGTCCAGGCGGATCGTGGTGATCGGTTCGGTCACCTCGACCATGCCCGTCTCGACGAGGACGGTGGCCACGCCGATCGTGCCCGCACCGCACATCGCCGGATACCCCGAGGTTTCGATGTGCAGCACCCCGTGGTCCGCGTCCGGCCGGGTGGGCGGTTGCAGGATCGCGCCGCTCATGGCGGCGTGCCCGCGGGGTTCGTTCATCAGCAGGCGGCGGACGTGGTCGGAACGTTCGGCGAAGCGGGTGCGGCGTTCCAGCATGGTGGCGCCGGGGATGGTGCCGATGCCGCCGGTGACGACCCGCGCGGGCCATCCTTCGGCGTGGGCTTCGACGGTCTGGATGGTCCGGTTGCTGCGCATCCTGCAGAGCACCTTCCTCGTGGTTCCGATCGGTTCCCGCTACCGCTCCGGCGCGAGCAGCGACTCGGGGTCCCGAGACCAGGTCGCCGGCCGCGAGGTTCTCCGCCAGGTGGGCGAGGTCGCGGGTACCGGGGATGAGCATCGCGCGCAGGCTGCGGGTGAGCACCCACGCCGGCCCGACCTGCGCGGGAGTCGCGCCCAGCCGGGCCGCGACCTCGCGGACCGCGGGCCGGTCGGCGACCGCGGGCCGGTCGGCGACCTCGGGGAGGCCGGCGAACCCCGAGCCGAGCGGGAAGCACGGCACCCGCGCGACGTCGTGCTCGTGGCAGAGCCGCAGGACCGGTTCCGCGGCGCGGTCGACGGGGCTGTAGCCGTTCTGCACGCACGCCACGCCCGCGGGCAGCGCCTGGCGCAGGTCGTCGGCGTCGACGTGGCCGAGCCCGACACCGCCGATCTTCCCGCCGTCGCGCAGGGCCATCAGCTCGGCCGGCTGATCGTCGAAGCCGACCACCTGTTCCGATGGGATCCCCGGCGCGCGGCCCATCGGGGAGGAGTTGACGACCTCCAGGCGGTCGAGGCGCAGCGACCGCGGGTCGGCCGCCACTTCGGCGCGCAGTACCGCCGGGTGCTGCGCGGGGCCCGTACCGCCCGGCCGGGTCGCTGGTGGCGCCGATCTTGCTGACCAGCACCAGGTGCTCGGGGTAGGGGTGCAGCGCGGTGCGGATGCGCTCGTTCACCAGGCCAGCGGCGTGGAACTCGGCGGTGTCGACGTGGTCGACCCCGAGTGCCACCGCCCGGCGCAGCACGGCGCGGGCCGCCTCGTCGGCACCGTGCTCGAGCCGCATCGCGCCGTACCCGATGCGGGCGACGGGCCGCCCGTTGAGCTCGGCGAGCCCGCCGGGGTGCGGGCGGGGCGTGGCGGGCATCGGCGATCTCCTCGGGTGCGGGTAGCTTCCCCCTGAGCGGAAGGCCTTCCGCAACGTAAACCGACCGGAAGGGGTTCCGCTAGTGGCGAGAGGAGAGCGATCACCGGCCCGGGCCGACGCGCGGCGCAACCGGGACCGGCTGCTCGACGCGGCACGGGCCGCGTTCGACGACGGCAGGCTGCCCTCCATCGAGGCGCTCGCCCGCGAAGCCGGACTGGGCGTGGGCACGGTCTACCGGAACTTCCCGACCCGCGAAGCGCTGGTCGAAGCCGTGTACGCCGACCAGCGCGCGCGGCTGTGCGCCCGCGCCGACGAACTGGCGGCCTCCCGGGACCCGGTCGTCGCGCTGCGGTCCTGGATGGACCACTACGCCGAGTTCGTCGCCGCCAAGCGGGGCATCGCCGCGGCCCGGGCCCCGGCGGTCTCGACCGGCGCCGTCCCGTCCGGTGCGGCGAAGGACGCGCTCGTCGCCGCCGTGGCCACCCTGCTCACCGCGGGCACGCGGACGGGCGCGCTGCGCGACGACGTGCCCGCCGCGGACGTCGTCGCCACCCTGGTCGGCATCTTCCTCGCCGCCGACGACCGGGCCCAGGCCGGCCGCCAGCTGGACCTGCTCCTCGACGGCCTCCGCACGGGCCCACCCGGCACCCGGTCGGAGTGATCGGCCGCCGCCGGGGAATCGAGGCGCGCGCAGCGGATTCAGGCGCGCGGGCGGTCGTCGTCCGGTCGGGGAACGAGCGATCCCGCACGAAGTTGTCGATCTTGTGGTGGGATCCGGCGCGGACGCGGCGCGCCGTCCGGGCCGACCGGTCTGCGGGTTTCCGCTGGATCGGCCGCGGATATCGGGAGCATGGTCCGCCGCCATCGATGTCGGTGCAGGATTCCCGCGTTGACCGGGTGCGGCTCGCTGTCTAGCGTTCCGCCGCATGAATCCCGGGCAGCACGTCGAACCGGTCGACGAGGTGGATCGCCGCATCATCGCGGCGCTCCAGCTCAGCGGCCGCGCATCGTGGAGCGCCATCGCGCGCTGGGCCGGGGCGAGCGAGACCACCGTGCAGCGCCGGTTCGCCGCGCTGCACGAACGCGGGCTGGTGCGGGTCGTCGGCGTCGTCGACCTGGACCGCACCGCGGCGGGTTCCTCCATGCTGGTGCGGATCCAGGCGAAACCGGGCAAGGGGTGGGAACTGGCGGAACAGCTGGCCACCCACCCGGACGCCCGGTTCCTGGCGGTGGTCACCGGCACCGCCGACCTGATCGTCGACTTTGTCGCCCACGACAACGACGAACTGCTCCGGTTGCTGTTCACCGACCTGCCCGGGGCCGGGCTCATCGCGGGCACCGAGAGCGTCGCGGTGATCCGCACGTTCACCACCGCGCCCGCCTGGGACACCGGCCTGCTGCCGGACGAGGCGGTCGACGACCTCCGGCGGTCGCGGGTCCCGGCCTACGAGCGGGCGGAGTGGGGGAAACCGGCACGGGAGCTGAGCGAGCTGGAACGCGCGGTCGCCGAGCAGCTGGCCGCCGACGGGCGGCTGCCGGTGAGCGTGATCGCGCGGCGCCTCGGCTGCAGCGAGTCCAGCGCGTCCCGGGCCCTCGACCGGTTGCTGAGCTCGTACAGCGTCCAGTTCCGCACGCTGGTCGAACCCGAAGTCCTCGGCTACGGCGTGGAGTTCATGCTGTGGCTCTCGATCCACCCCGGGCGGCTCGACGAGGCCGGGCGGCGGCTCGCCGAGCATCCGGGGACGAAGTTCCTCGCCGCGGCGACCGGCCGGTTCAACCTGGTGGGGCAGATGGTGCTGCCCGCCAAGGCGGACCTGTTCGGCTACACCACCGAGGTCATCGGCACCCTGCCCGGCCTGCACGCCTCGGACATCACGCTGCACCTGGCCACGCTCAAACGCGCCTGGACCCCGGTGGGCGGCTTCGAACCAGACCGAACGTGAGGGAGGAACCGTGTCCTCGACCGAACCTGCCGCAGCCTGGCAGTGGCCGGAGCAGACGTGGCGCGGCCACGTCGAGGCGGTGCGCGCCGGACGGCGCCTCGTCCCGCCGGAGTGGCCCGGCGGTGCGCGCGCCGCGGTGGCGCTGTCCTTCGACTCGGACCACGAGACGATTCCGCTGCGCGACGCGGAGACCAGCCCCGGCCGGCTCGCCCAGGGCGAGTACGGGTCGCGGGTCGGCGCCGGCCGCGTCCTGGAACTGCTGGCCGACTTCGGCGCCCCGGCGACGTTCTTCATGCCCGGCGTGTCCGCGCTGCTGCACCCCGGCGAAGCGAAGGACTACGTGGCGGGCGGGCACGAGATCGGGGTGCACGGCTGGATCCACGAGCGGAACACCTTGCTGGGCAAGGAGGACGAGAAGGCGCTGAACGTCCGGGCGCTCGACGCCCTCGCCGAGCTCACCGGCGTCCGGCCCGTCGGAGTCCGCACCCCGTCCTGGGACTTCAGCGAGTCCACGTTGGACGTCATCCGCGAGCTCGGGTTCGAGTACGACTCGTCGCTGATGGCCGACGACGAGCCCTACGAGATCGTGGCGAACGGCGAGCCCACCGGGCTCGTGGAGATCCCGGTCGACTGGATCCGGGACGACGCCCCGTACTTCACCATGGACCGCTACGGATCGGTGCGCCCGCACACGCGCCCGCGCGACGTCCTGGAGATCTGGATCGACGAGTTCGACGCGGCCTACCGCAGCGGCGGCGTCTTCCAGCTCACCATGCACCCGCACGTCATCGGCCACCGCTCGCGGATGGTCGTGCTGCGGGAACTGCTCGACCACGTCAAGGCGCACCGCGACGTCTGGTTCGCCACCCACGCCGAACTCGCGGCCACCGCCCGCGCCGAAGCCCGGCGGCTCGATTCCACCGGAGTGACACCATGATCGGTTCCACAGCGGTCACCACCTCGAAGACCCCCACGGCCCGGCGCAAGGCGATCGTCGCGGGCACCATCGGCAACACCGTCGAATGGGTCGACTGGGCGCTGTACTCGGTCTTCGCGAAGATCATCGCGGTGGAGTTCTTCCCCGCGGGCGACGAGACCGTGGCCCTGCTGTCCACGCTCGCGGTGTTCGCGATCGGCTTCGTGATGCGGCCCGTCGGCGCCGCCGTGCTCGGCGCCTACGCCGACCGGCAGGGCCGGAAGAAGGGCTTGGCGCTCACCATCGGGCTGATGGCGGGGGCGTCGTTCCTCATCGCGCTCACCCCGACGTACGCGACCGTCGGCCTGCTGGCACCGGTGGTGCTGCTGCTCGCCCGGCTGCTGCAGGGCTTCGCGGCGGGCGGCGAGTTCGGTTCCTCCGCGGCGTTCCTGGTGGAATCCGCGGGCACCGGGCGGCGCGCGTTCGCCGGGTCCTGGCAGCAGGTTTCGGTCGCCGGAGGTGTGCTGATCGCCTCCCTGATCGGCACCGTCGCCACCTCGGCGCTCAGCGACGAGGCGCTGCACGGCTGGGGCTGGCGCGTCGCGTTCGTCCTCGGCGGGCTGCTCGGCCTGGTGGGGCTGTGGCTGCGGACCTCGGTGGAGGACACCGATTCGTTCACCACGGCCGCCTCCAGCGGGCGGACGAAGACGAACCCGCTGCGCACCATGTTCGTCGACCACCCGGTCGCCGCGCTGCGCGTCGCGGGCATCACCATCGCCGGGACGCTGACCTACTACATCTGGGTCAACTACCTGCCGACCTACGCGAACCTGGTCACCGGGATCCCGCTCTCGCAGGCGCTGCTGTCGCAGACGTTGAGCCTGGTCGTGTTCGTGGTGCTGCTGCCGTTCGTCGGCCTGCTCTCCGACAAGGTCGGGCGCAAGCCCACGCTGGCCGCGTTCGCCGGCGGGTTCGTGGTGCTGTCGTGGCCGCTGCTGCAGCTGCTGCAGAACAACTTCTGGAGTGTGTTCGCCGTGCAGCTCACCGGGATGCTGCTGGTGCTGGGCTATTCGGCGAACTGCGCGGTGATCATGGCCGAGCAGTTCCCGCCGGAGGTCCGGGCGACCGGGATCGCGCTGCCGTACGCGCTGTCGGTGGCCCTGTTCGGCGGCACCGCGCCGTACATCACGACCTGGCTCGACGACATCGGCCACTCCGACCTGCTGTGGCTGTACGTGTCCGGGGCGGCGCTGATCTCGCTCGTCATCTACCTGACCATGCCGGAGACCAAGGACCAGGAGTTCGCCTGATGACCCACGTGCTCGTGACGGGTGCCGCCAGCGGCATCGGGCGCGCGATCGCGGCCGACTTCGCCGCCCGCGCGGACTGCGCGGTCACCGCCGTCGACATCGACCGGGATCGGCTGGCCACCGCGCCGGGCTCCCCGGTGACCGCCGACCTCGCCGAACCCGGGGCGCCGCAGCAGGTCCTGGAGCACGCGTGGCGCCGGGCGCCGGTGGACGTGCTGGTCAACGCGGCCGGGATCTACCCCTCGCTGGACATGCTCGACGTGGATGCCGAGCGGTGGGACCGGGTGTTCGCGCTGAACGTGCGCGCCCCGGTGCTGGCCACCACGGCGTTCGCGAACCTGGCGATCACGGCGGGACGCGGCGGGGCGGTCGTGAACATCTCCTCCGGCGCGGCCCTGCGGTCCCGGCCGGGCGGCGGCGCCTACGCCAGCTCGAAGGCGGCGCTGGAGATGGCGACCCGCGCCGCGGCGCTCGAACTCGGCCCGCACGGCATCCGGGTCAACGCCGTCAGCCCCGGTTTCGTCGCGGTCGGCAGCGAGTGCAATCCGGTCGCCGAGGACTACGCGGCGGCCGTGTCGGTGAACCCGCTCGGACGGCCCGGCGAGCCCGCGGACGTCGCGCGCGCGGTGCGCTGGCTGGCCGGCCCCGAATCCTCGTGGATCACCGGCGAGATCGTGCGCGTCGACGGCGGCTCCAACGCCGGCGCGGCGCACCTCCCGCGGCTGTGGTCGCCGCGGGACCTCGAACAGGAAGGACGCGGGCGATGACCCACACCGCCTACGCGGTGCTCGGCGGCGGTGCGATCGGCGGAACTCTCGCCTACCACCTGGTGCGCGCCGGACACCCGGTGACCGTGATCGACGCCGATGCCGAGCACGTGGCCGCCATCCAGGACCACGGGCTCCGGCTCGACCGCCCCGGCGGCGGCGACGCGGTCCCCGTGCGCGCCACCACCCCCGAGGAGTTCACCGGCCCCCTCGACCGCGTCCTGCTGGCCGTCAAGGCCCAGGCCACCGCGGCGGCGGCCGACTGGATCGCCCCGCGGCTCGCCGCCGACGGGTACGTGGTCTCGGTGCAGAACGGGTTCAACGAACCGGTGCTCGCCGAGCGGATCGGCTGGCCGCGCACCATCGCCGCGTTCGTCAACATCTTCGCCGACAGCACTGCGCCCGGCGTGATCGCGGACGGCGGGGCGGGCGCGCTCGTGCTGGGCGAGCCAGGCGGGCTGCCGGTGTCCGAACGGGTGCGGGAGCTCGCCCGCGACCTGAGCGCCTGGGGCCCCGCGCAGGTCAGCGACAACGTCGAAGGTTTCCTGTGGGCCAAGGCCGGTTTCGGCGCGATGCTCGCCGCGACCGCGCTCGCCGACGATGCGATGGCCGACCTGATCGACCGGCACCCGGCGACGATGGGCGCGCTGACCGAGGAGGTGTTCGACGTGGCGGAAGCCCTCGACGTGCGGCTCGAACCGTTCGACGCGTTCGAACCGGACGCGTTCGCCCGCGGCGCCGATCCGGCGGAACGGGCCGCCGCGGTCGAACGGCTCACCGCGTGGCTGCGCACCCAGTCGAAGAACCGCAGCGGCATCTGGCGCGACCTCGCGGTGCGGCACCGCGCCGTCGAGGTCACCACGCACTACGCCACCGTGCTGGCGGAGGCCGAGCGCGCCGGCGTGGGAGCGCCGTTGCTGCGGGCGCTGCTGGGGATGCTCCGCGAGCTCGAAGCGGACCCGGATTCCATGTCCGAGCACCGGATCGCCGAACTCGGCGGCCTCGTGCGGAGCCGGGCGTGACCGCGGTGGCGGCCTGGCTGGCCGCGCACCGCGACGAGATGGTCGCCGACCTCGCCGAGTACGTCGGGCACGAGAGCTCCAGCGACGACCTGGCCGCGCTGGACACCTGCCTGCACTGGGTGCGCGACTGGCTCGACCGCAGGCTGGGTCCGTCCACTTCGGACGAATGGCTGCCGAGGGAGACCACCGGCGACGTCCTGGTCCGGCACTACGCGGGCACCGGCGCACCGGTGCTGCTGCTCGCGCACTACGACACGGTGTGGCCCACCGGCACCCTCGCCGACTGGCCGTTCCAGGTCGACGGCGATCGGATGACCGGGCCCGGCGTGTTCGACATGAAGGCGGGGCTGGTGCAGGCCGTGTGGGCGGTGCGGGCCCTCGACGAGCTCGGGCTGCCGCGGCCCGCGTTCACGCTGGTGCTCAACGGCGACGAGGAGACCGGCAGCCTCGCGTCCTCCGAGGTCATCGTCGCCGAAGCCGAGCGGGCCCGGCCCGCTCTGGTCTTCGAGGCCAGCGCGGACGGCGCGCTCAAGACCGCGCGCAAGGGCGTCGGCCTGTTCACCGTCACCGCCACCGGCGAGGAGGCGCACGCCGGGCTCGACCCGACCGCGGGCGCCAGCGCGATCCAGGAACTGGCCCACCAGGTGCTGCTCCTGCACGGCTGGACCGACCTCGACGTCGGCACCTCGGTGAACGTCGGCCTGATCGACGGCGGCACCGGCGCCAACGTGACCGCGGGCCGCGCCACCGCCCGGATCGACGTGCGGGTGAGCAGCGAAGCGGAACGCCGCCGCATCGGCGCGCTGCTCGCGGACCTCCGGCCGGTGAACCCGAAGGTGCGGCTGGCGGTGACCGGCGATTGGAACCGCCCCGTGTTCACCCGCACCGCCGAAGTCGGCGAGCTCTTCGCGCTGGCCCGCGCCTGCGCGGAACCGCTGGGCGTGGACCTGCGGGAGGTCTCGGTCGGCGGCGCCAGCGACGGGAACTTCGTGCTGGCCGCCGGAATCCCGGTCCTCGACGGCCTCGGCGCCATCGGCGGCGGCGCGCACGCCCGCACCGAGCACGCCACGATCAGCGGCCTGCTCGAACGCTCCGCCCTCGCCGCCGCGCTGCTCTCGGAGCTCGCCGGACGCTGATCCGGCCTCGCGAACGTCCACCCGGGCCGGAGCCCGTCGGGTGGACGTTCGCGGGTGGTCGGGGCGCCCGCTCAGCCCGCGTCGGACCGCGCGAGCGCTTGCGCGACGGTGGGGTAGCACCGCATCGCGGTGTCGAGCCCGGCCACCTCCAGCGCGTGCGTCACCTCGCGCCGGGTGCTCACCAGGCGGAGTTCGACGCCGCGGGTCCGCGCGTGCAGGTGGGCCCGCCGCAGCAGGTCGAGCCCCGCCACGCTCAGGAAGCCGACGTCGCCGAGGTTCGCGACGATGATCCGGACCTGGGCCGACAGGCGCGGCCACAGGACCTCTCCGAGGTGTTCGACGGTCTCGTCGTCGATCTCCCCCGCGGGTTCGACCACGATCGACTCGTCGTCGGGGTGCGAGACCCGCACGCGGAACCGCGGCGACACCGGTTCCGGTCGCCGGTCGGCCTCGGTCGCGTTCTCGGTGGGGTCCGGGGTGCTCATGCTGCGCGCTCCACTGTGGTCTCGCCCCGGTCAGCGCGCAGCCTCCGCCCCGCGATGCGGATCCCTCGGCGGAGTTCTGCATCGCAAACGGATCAGCGACGCCGAACCGGCACCGTTCCTGATCCTGGGTGGCTGACTGCTCAACCAACGGCATCCTAACCACCGCGCCGATCCACCCCGCGGCGTACCCGCGCGATCGGTCAGGTCGGGAGGACCTTGCGGAGCCGGAGCTCGAGGTGGATTTCCAGCGTCCGCTCGGGTTTCCGCCAGGAATCGCCGAGCAGCCCGGTGATCCGGTCCAGTCGCTGCTCGACGGTGTCGACGTGCAGGTGCAGCGATGTCGCCGCCGCGGACGCACGGGACGAACCCCCCGCAGCACTTGGCGGACACCGCCTACGCCGCGTGGGTCGCGTTCGTCCGGGACGGCGGTCCGGGCTGGCGGCCCACGGCACCGGGATGGTCTTCGACGAGGAGTGCCGGGAGACCGAGCTCCTCACGATCCAGCGGCGGATCGCCGCGGCCGTTCCCGCGGTGCACGGCTGATCCGCGCGGCTGGGCGGGGAGTCCGCGTCACGCCGAGCCTGCGGGGGCCGCCGCGGACTGCGCCCAGCGGACCTCGCGGCGCAGCAGCTTGCCGGTCGGACCCTTCGGCAGCTCCGCGGTGACCCAGACCTGGCGCGGGTACTTGTACGCGGCGACGCGGGCCTTCACGAACTCGCGGATCTCGTCCGCGGTGGCCATCGCGCCCGGCCGGAGCGCGATCGCGGCGACCACCTCTTCGCCGAGCTCCGGGTGCGGCACCCCGACGACCGCGGCCTCGGCCACGGCCGGGTGCTCGTAGATGACCTCCTCGATCTCCCGCGGGTACACGTTGTAACCACCGCGGATGATCATGTCCTTCTTGCGGTCGACGATGGTGAAGTAGCCGTCCTCGTCGCGGACCGCGAGGTCCCCGGTGCGCAGCCAGCCGCCGATGATCGTCTCCGCGGTGGCCTCCGGGCGGCCCCAGTAGCCCTTCATCACGTTCGGGCCCTTGATCACGATCTCGCCGACCTCGCCGTCCGGGACGCCGCGCCCGCCGTCGTCGATGACGCGCAGCTCCACGTCCCGCACCGGCACACCGATCGAACCGGGCTTGCGCTCGAGGTGCGGGTGGTTGAAGCACGCCACCGGGGAGCTCTCGGACAGGCCGTAGCCCTCCAGGATGACGCAGCCGAAGGTCTCCTCGAAGGCGCGCAGCACCTCGACGGGCAGCGGTGCCCCGCCGCAGATGCAGGCGCGGACGGTGGTGAGGTCGGCGCCGCCCGCGGCGTGCAGCATCGCCGAGTACATCGTGGGCACCCCCTCGAAGACGGTGACCCGGTCCCGCTCGATCACCTGGAGCGCCTTGGCGCCGTCGAAGCGCGGGATCAGCGTCAGGCACGCACCGGCCTGCACCGCCGCGACGAGACCGCAGGTGAGCCCGAAGACGTGGAACAGCGGCAGGCAGCCCATCACTACGTCGTCCGGCCCGATCTCGATGAGCGTCTCGCGGGTCACCGCGGCGTTGCCGTCGATGTTCGCGTGGGTCAGTTCGGCGCCCTTCGGCTTGCCGGTGGTGCCGGAGGTGTAGAGCAGGACCGCGGTGTCGTCGGCGGCCCGCTCGACGATCTCCGGCACGCCTTCGAGGTCGGTCCCGCGCAGGTCGACGACGAACACCTCGGCGCCGGTCCCGGCGGCCCCGGCTCGCGCCTCGTCGGCGGCGTCCGGCGCGGCGAACAGGAACCGGGCGCCCGAGTCCGCCAGGTAGTACTCGATCTCCCCGGACTTGAGCAGCGGGTTCATCGGCACGACGACGCCGCCGGCGAGCAGGGTGCCGAACAGGTGCACCGGGTAGGAGGGCACGTTCGGCAGGATCAGGCCCACCCGGTCGCCGGGCCGGAGCCCGTTCTCGGTCAACCAGCGCGCCACCCCGGCGGCCTCGGCCAGGAGCCGCTCGTAGGTCAGCACGGTGCCGTCGAGGCGCACCGCGTCGCGGTCTCCGTGCGCGCGCGCCGTGTCGAGCAGGCGTTGGGCGAGGTTCATGGTGGCCTGCCTCCTGTGGTGGGGTCCGAGGTAGGCATCACTATCTCGCCGCCGACCTGCCGAATCACCGGGACGGCGTCCAGTCGCGGCCGGACGTGTTTGTGGTCCGACGACAACGAGGCGGTAGCGTGCGAAAGATGGAAGCTGCACCGCTGATCGGCCGCATCGTTGATCGTGTGACGGTGGACCTGGAGGCCACGATCGATCGTTCGGTGGCGCGCACCTGGGACGAGGTGCCCGCCTACTCGGCCAGCCGGGACGAGAGCCTGCGGCCGGACCTGCGCGCCCACACCCGGTCGGTGTTCGACGCCGTGCTGCGCACGATGCGCTCCGGGCGCCGCGCCGGTCGCGACGACTTCCGCAGCTCCGTGGAGCAGGCCCGGCACCGGGTGCGGCAGGGGGTCGCGCTCGCGGACTTCATGCAGGGCTTCCGGATCGGGCAGGAGACGCTGTGGGAGGCCATCGTGGCCGCGGCGAAGGAGGATCCCGACACCCGGTTGGCGGCGCTGGACCTGGCGATCCACGTGATGAACGTGATCGAGGTGGGCAGTTCGGTGGCGGCCGAGACCTACATGGTCGCCCAGCAGATGGAGCTGGCCGACGACGACCTGCTCCGCCGGGACCTGGTGGAGGACCTGCTCGCCGCGCGCGAACTCACGCCCGGCCCGAAGGCGGACCTGGCCGCGGCGTGCGGGCTGGCGGCGGCCTCGTCGGTCGTGGTGGTCGTCGCGAAGCCCAGCACCGCGCTGCGCCCCGACCAGAGCCTGCGCGAGGTGGTCACGACGGTGCGGACCTCGATCGGCACCGGCCGGCAGGGGCTCGCGGTGCTGCGGCAGGACCACGTCGTGGGGATCACGCCGGTGCACGGGGACGGTGCCGACCTCACCAAGGGCCTGGAGCGCGCGCACCGCAGCCTGCAGGGCCGCGGCATCCACCTCGGCGTCGGCGTCAGCACCGTCCACGACGGGCTCGCCGAGGTTCCTGCCGCGCGCCACGAAGCGGTGCTGGCCCGGAAGAGCCTGGCCGGTGAACCGGGCGTGCGGCGGCTCGCGGAGCTGTCCCCGCTGGACTACCTGCTGCTGCTCGACGACGCCACCGCGCGGCGGCTGATCACGCCGTCGATGCGCTCGTTCATCGAGGAGGACCGGGCCCAGTCGGGCGCGCTGATCGAGACGATCCGGCTGTACGCGGCGTGCGACCTCAACGCGAAGGCCGCCGCGGAACGGCTGCACGTGCACGTGAACACGGTGTACTACCGCTTGGAGCGGATCTCCGAACGCACCGGTTGCGAGCTGCGCAGCTTCGCGGACTTCCAGGACCTGCTGGTGGCGGCGCGGCTGCTGGGCCCGGCCGAGTAGACCGGGGCGGGCAGCCGCGCCGCCGGGGGTGATCAGGCGGGCGGCGGCAGGACCAGCGCGTAGCCGCGCTTGGACCAGTCGCTGTCCTTGGCCTCCTGGATCGCCTTGACCTGGGTGTACTCGGCGAGGGCGTCGGGGCCGAGCTCGCGGCCGATGCCGCTCTGCTTGTAGCCGCCGAACGGGTTCATCGGGAACCCGGCGTGCCAGTCGTTGATCCACACCGTGCCGGCTTCCAGCTGGTCGGCGACTCGCGCGGCGCGCTCCGGCGAACCCCACACACCCGCGGACAGGCCGTACTCGCTGTCGTTGGCGATGCGCACCGCGTCCGCGTCGTCGGAGTAGCCGATCACGACCAACACCGGCCCGAAGACCTCTTCGCGGGCGATGCGCATGTCGTTGGTGACGTCGGTGTAGATGATCGGCGCCACCCACGCGCCGCGGTCGAACGGCGCCGCGTCGGGCAGCTCGCCGCGGTAGGCGATGGTGGCGCCCTCCTCGGCGGCGATGCCCACGTACCGCTCCACCCGCTTCTTCTGGTCGTGCGAGGCGACCGGGCCCATGTCGGTGCCCGGGTCGAGCGGATCGCCGATCCGCACGTCCTGCACCCGGCGGACCAGCCGTTCGACGATCTCCGCCTTGCGGGACTCGGGCACCAGCAGCCGGGTGCCGGACTCGCAGACCTGCCCGGAGTACATCAGGAACGCGAACAGCGACCCATCGATGGCGAGATCCAGGTCGGCGTCGTCGAGCAGGATGTTCGGGCCCTTGCCGCCCAGCTCCAGGGTGACCTTCTTGAGGTTCTCCGCGGCCTTGCGCTGCACGAGCTTGCCGACCTCGGTGGACCCGGTGAAGCCGATCTTGCGCACGTCCGGGTGCCCCGCCAGCCGGTCGCCGACGGTCTCCCCGGGCCCGGTGATCACGTTGAGCACGCCCCGCGGCAGCCCGGCCTCCTCGGCGGACTTCGCCAGCTCCAGCAGGGTCAGCGGGGTGTTCTCGTCGCACTTGAGCACGAAGGTGTTGCCCGCGGCCAGCGCCGGGCCCAGCTTCCAGCCGGCGAGCACCAGCGGGAAGTTGAACGGCACGATCCCCGCGCACACCCCGATGGGCTCGCGGCGGATCACCGAGCGGGAGTCCTCGGTCTCCGGGGACATCGGGTTGGCCTGCTCGGGTTCGAATCCTCGTGCCATCGCGGCGAAAACCCGCAGGTTCGCGATGCCGAGTCCGATGTGGAACGCGCCGGCGGTGCGGATGGTGACGCCGTTCTCGCCGGTCGCCAGCTCGCTGAGCAGGTCGGCCTTGGCCTCCATGCTGTCGGCGATGCGGTCGAGGACGTCGGCCCGCTGTTCCGGGGTCATCCGGCGCCAGGTGCCCTCTTCGTGGGCGGCCTTGGCCGCGGCGACGGCGGCGTCCGCGTGCTCCACCCCGCCGAAGGCGACGCGGGCGGTGATCTCGTCGGTGGCGGGCGAGGTGATCTCGTACGTCTCCGGCGCATCGACCCAGGCCCCGTCGATGAACATCCGGTAGGTCGGTGCTTCGGTCATGCTGGTCTCCTGGTGGATCGTGGTGCTGGTGGTTCGGCGGCCTGCCTGTGGTTCAGCGGCCTGTGGATTGGCGGCTTGCGTCCTGTGGACCTGCGTCCTGTGGACTGGCGACCGGCGGCCTGCGGATCAGTCGCCTGCGGACTGCTTGACCAGGTCCGCGGCCTTTTCGGCGATCATGATCGTGGGGGCGTTGGTGTTGCCGCGGACGACCGTCGGCATCACCGAGGCGTCGGCGACGCGCAGCCCGTCGACGCCGAGGACCTTCAGCTCGTGGTCGACGACGTGGCCGATTCCGCAGGTCGAGGTGGGGTGGTAGAGGGTCTGGCCCACGCGGCGGGCGAAGTCGAGCAGCTCCTCGTCGGACGAGCCCTCCGGGACCACGTGGTCGCCGGTGATGACCTCCTTCATCGGCGCCTGCTCGGCGATGCGCAGCGCGGTGCGCAGCCCGGCGACGATGGCGGCCCGGTCTTCCTCGGTGGACAGGTAGTTGTGCTGGATGCGCGGCGCGACCTCGGGGTCCGGCGAGCGGAGGGTGAGGCTGCCGGTGCTGGTCGGCTTCAGCACGCACGGCCCGGCGGCGAGGCCCTGCGCGGTCTGGGCGCCGAGGCCCTCCTCCGCGAAGAAGCACGGCGTCGAGTGGAACTGCACGTCCGGCCCGGCCAGCCCCTCGCGGGTCTCGAAGAACCCGCCCGCCTCGCCGATGTTCGAGGTGAGCGGCCCGCGGCCTTCGGACTGCAACAGCGCCGCGTTCTCCGGGCTCGCCGCGGTCATCAGCGTCTCGCGGTCGGTGAGGTAGTTCAGCATCACCATGTAGTGGTCCTGCAAGCGCTCCCCGACGGGGAGGTCGGCGAGCAGCGGGATGCCGAAGGCCGCCAGCTGCGCGGCCGGGCCGACTCCGGAGAGCAGCAGCAGCTGCGCCGAACCGTAGGCGCCCGCGCTGAGGATCACCTCGCGCGCCGCGCGCAGCTCCTCCACCCGGCCGTCGCGGCTGATCTCCACGCCGACGGCCCGGGAACCCTCGAAGAGCACCTTGCGGCTCAGCGCTCCGGTGATCACGGTCAGGTTGGGGCGCTCCGCGGCCGGGTGCAGGTAGGCGACGGCGGTGCTGCACCGCATGCCGCCGCGCTGGGTGACCTGGAAGCGGCCGACGCCGAGCTGATCGGGGCCGTTGAAGTCCTCGTTGTGCGCGTAGCCCGCCTCGACGGCCGCGTCGACCCAGGCGTCGCACAGCGGGTTCATCGACCGGCTCTCGGACACGGTGAGCGGGCCGTCTGCGCCGTGGTACTCGTCGCCGCCGCGGGCGTTGCCCTCGGCCTTCTTGAAGTAGGGGAGGACCTCGTCGTAGCTCCAGCCGGTGGCCCCGTCGGCCGCCCACTGGTCGTAGTCGGCGCGGTTGCCGCGGATGTAGATCATCGCGTTCATCGAGCTGGAACCGCCGAGCATCTTGCCGCGCGGCAGGTAGGCGCGGCGCCCGTTGAGCTCCGGTTCCGGCTCGGTGTCCAGGTCCCAGTCCCACCGGCTCTTGAACAGCGAGCTGAACGCCGCCGGGATGTGGATCTCGTCGGCCGTGTCCGCCGCTCCCGCTTCGACCAGCGCCACCGTCACATCGGGGTCCTCGGTCAACCGGGCGGCCAGCGCGCACCCCGCCGAACCGGCTCCGACAACGATGTAGTCGTACATGGCTTCCTCGCTCCCCGTTGAGTCGATCTGCTCGGGGACGAGTGTGACTACGGGCACAGCGCCAGGACTTTGGGTCAGCCTCCAGAGTTGCGCCGATCGGCCTGTAGCCAGGCCACAAGCCGGGTGGAACGGGCCGGATCGACCGTTTTGCGGGAGATCGAGCGGGTTGGGCGAGTGCGCCGTGGCGTGGTCGGTGCCCGTGCCCGTGCCCGTGCCCGTGCCCGTGCCGGTGCTCGTGGTCGCGGTGTCGGCTCGGCGGCGTCCCTCGGGCGGGTTGCGCGCGTCGTCGGCGGGGTGCGGCGAGACCGACTCCGGTCGGTCCGTCGTCCGGTCGGCGCGCCGTCGCCCGCGGGGCTCGCTACCTGCCGTCTGCTACCTGCCGCCCGCTTCCCGCCGCCTGCTGCCTAGCCGCGCTGGTGGGCGATGCGGGCCAGCAGGTCCCGGCTGGCGGTGGCGACCGCGGGTTCCACGCCGAGCTCGGTGAGCATCTCCGCCGCGGCCGCCATCTCGGCGGTGCGGCGGACCGCGTGCCGGTGCGTCCCGCGCACCATCCTGTCCATTGTGGATTCTCCTGCTGCCGTGAGTTCGGCCACGATGTTCTCGCGGAGCCACTGCTCGTGCCCCGCGGCGCGCGCGGCTTCCAGCGCTTCGACGACGGCGGCCGACATGCCCTTGAAGAAGACGCTGCGCAGGAGCTTCTGCGTCGCGGCCAGCCCGGCGCCTCCCTCCGCGACCGCCACCTGGGCGCCGAGCGGGTTGAGCACGTCCGCGACCTGCCGCGCGGCGCGGCCGCAGGCGAGCATCGGGGTGCGCAGCCCCGTGCCGAGAACGGGAGCCATGATCGCCACGTCGGCGAAGGCGACGCCGTGGTGCTCGGCGAGAGAGTCGAGCTCGCGCTTGGTGGCGGGCGAAGCGGTGTTCAGGTCGGCCCACGCCGCGTGCGGTGCGACGGCGCCGGCGCCCGCGCGCAGCGCTTCCCGCGCCGCCGCACTGCTGTTCGCGCTCAGCACCAGGTCCGCGCCGGTGGCGGCTTCGGCTTCCGAGGTGGTCTCGACGACCCCGTCCGGAGCGGCCACCGCCGGGTCGTAGCCGCGCACCGCGGCCCCCGCGACGAGCAGATCGCGGGCGAACGCGCCGCCCGCCTCGCCGAGTCCCAGCACCGCGATGGTCGGACGACGATCGTTCCCGGTCATGGCTGCCCCTCCGGTGGAGATGCGGAACTTCCCAGCCGCCACCGTAGACTGCGCACAAGATTGGTGACAATCTCGGTGCGAATCGAGGAGGGGCGGCGGAAGCCGGTGAACCGTTCGCCGTGGCGTGCCGCGGCGCGGTCGTGGTGGGGAGGTCGCCGACCCGGCGATCGCGAGTCGGACGGCGATCGCCCTCGCCGCCGCGCTCCTGCGGACCCGGAACCCGGAACCGGACCGGGCGGCCGAACTCGCCCGCGGTGCCGATCGTGCCGTGGTCGTGGCCGGGATGCCGTGGGCTCGCAGCGATGCGCCGGCGGTGCTCGCCGAGGCCGAGCCCGCGGCCGTCCCGGGAAACCCGCACCGCCGCCGTGCTGGTCGCGGCCGAGCTCGGCGACCCGCGCGAGTCGGCACGCCGGGCGCGGCTTGCCGAACTCGGTCCCCGAACTGCGCGGTGGGGCCTCGACGGCGGGCGGTTCCGGGGCTGTGCGTGGACGGGGCGGTCGGTGCGCGTCCTGCGCTCGTCGTGGAGAACCACGACGGCGCGGCCGGGTTCGGCCCTCGTGCTCCCCGCCGGTCGGCGAGGCCGGTCCCGCCGCCGAGCGGCGGGGCCGCAGGGTCAGAGGTCGACGACGACCTTGCCGTGCACGTGGCGTCCTGCCTGGAGTTCGACCGCGGCGCGGACCTGCTCGACCGGGAAGTGCGCCGCGATCGGCACCCGCAGCTCCTCCGCCGCGACGAGTTCGGCGATCTCGTCGAGGGCGCCGCGGGGTGCGGCGGCACCGTTCGCGGGCGTGATCCCGTCGAGCTGGGCGGCGATGGTGGTGATGCGCGCGTCGGGCACGCCGAGTTCGCGCGCGACGTGCGCCGTGTCCGTCCCGTGCAGGTCGACGGCCGCGGTGATGCCGTCGGGGGCGAGCGCGCGGACCCGGTCGGCCAGGCCGTCGCCGTAGGCGACCGGCTCGGCGCCCAGGGCGCGCAGCGCATCGGCCGAGGTCGCCGACCCCGTTCCGATCACCCGTGCGCCCGCTCGGCGGGCGAGCTGGACGGCGAACACGCCCACCCCGCCACCGGCTCCGCCGATGAGCACCGCGTCGCCCGGCCCGGGCTCGACGACGGCCAGCGCCGCGGCCGCGGTGCGGCCCGCGATGGCGAGGGTGGCGGCGGTGCGGTCGTCGACGCCGTCGGGGGTGCGGTGGGCTTCGCCGCCCACCGCGATGGTCCCCGCTTCGTCCACGACGACGTGGTCGGCGATCGAGCGGGACAGGGCGCCGCCGAACACCCGGTCTCCGACCGCGAAACCGCGCACGCCGGCGCCGACCTGATCCACGGTTCCGGCGAAGTCGGTGCCGAAACCGCACGGCAGGCTCAGGCCGAATCGCGCGGCGGTGTCGGCGTCGGAGGTCATGAACCAGTCCATCGGGTTCAGGCCGGCGGCGGTCACCCGCACGCGGATCCGGCCCGGTCCGGCCTGCGGCGCCGGTGTCCGGCGGACGCGCAGGTTCTCCGGCCCGCCGAACGATTCGAGCTGGACCGCGCGGCTCGTGTCCGCCGGAGTGGTGCTCGGTTCTGCCACGCTCGTCTCCCTGGTGGTTCGCGTCGCCGCACAAACGGACTACGCTTCGGTTAGCGGCGACCCTAACACAAGTGGAGCGTGTTCCGTTTTGGTTGATGCAGAGAACCGCGCACCGCGGGCGGATGCGGCCCGCAACCGGCAGCAGCTGCTGGACGTGGCGACCCGCTTGTTCGCCTCGGCGGCGAACGAGCCGTCGATGCGGGCGATCGCCGCCGAGGCCGGAGTCGGCATCGCGACGCTCTACCGGCACTTCCCCACCCGCGAATCGCTCGTCGAAGCGGTCTACGCCGACCAGGTCGCGCGGCTCACCACCGGCGCCCGCGAACTCCGCGCCCGGCTCGACCCACCCGCGGCGCTGCGGAGTTGGATGGACCTGTTCGGGGAGTGGATCGCGACCAAGAACGGGATGCTCGGCACCCTGCACACGATGGTCGAGTCGGGCGAGATCGCCCATGCCCGCACCCGGGCCGAACTGCTCGCGGCCATCGACGACATCCTCGAAGCCGGTCGTGCGAGCGGGGAACTCCGGAGCGACGTCCCGGCCGAGGACATCGCCGCCGCGCTCATCGGGATCTTCACCGTCTCCCGCTCGCCCGGGAACGAGGAGAGGGCGGCCCGTCTGCTGGACCTCCTGATGGACGGGATCCGGGTCCACGCCGAACCGGCGGCCGGGTGAGGCGCCGCCCCGGCCCGAGGAGGGGTCTCGGCGCCGCCCGGTGATCGGCGATCCACTGTGGACGGCGGCGGGTTGGCGCGGCCGAATCGCCCATCACGTGATCAGGGACACGTTCCGCGGGTGAATCCTGCGGCGGTGCCCCGCGCCTCTCGTAGGCGGCTCCGGAAGTGGAGCGACGAGAACGCGGAGGGAACCACCATGTGCGATGCCACGTCCGCCGGTGCGGCGGAGGTCCACCGGATCAGGCCCCGCGAGTGCGCGGGAACCGCGGTCGACCCGATCCGGCTCGAACCGGTCGACGAAGTGCGGATCACCGTGCTGATGGACAACAGCTTCGACGCGCTGCTGCCGGAGAGCCCGGTGGTCCGGCGGGCCGCGGTGACCACCGGCCCCGTTCCGGTCCCGTCCTTCGAAGAGGTGGAGAGCCCGGTCGGGCTCAGGGCGGAGCACGGCTTCTCCGCGCTGGTCGCGGTGCGCCGGGGCGGGCACGAGTCGACCGTGCTGTTCGACGCGGGGATCTCGCCGGACGGCGTGGTGTGCAACGCCGACCGGCTCGAAGCGGATCTCGGCGGCGTGCAGGCGGTGGTGCTCAGCCACGGCCACCACGACCACACCGGCGGCCTGCTCGGCGTCCTCGAACGCCGCCGCGGCGACCTGCCGGTGCTGCTGCACCCCGAAGCGTGGACACCGCGGCGCCTGGACGGGCTGGTCGACCTCCCGCGGCTGAGCCGGCGCGCGCTGGAGCGCGAAGGCGTCGCCATCGTCGAGCGGCGCGACCCGTCGCTGCTGGTGGAGGGCATGATCCTGGTGACCGGCGAGGTCGACCGCACCACCGAGTACGAACGCGGCATGCCCGCCGCGCACCAGCGGTGGACGGGGGAGGCGTGGACCCACGATCCGCAGGTCGTCGACGACCAAGCGCTGGTGGTGCACCTCCGCGGCCGAGGGCTCGTGGTGCTGACCGGATGCGGCCATGCGGGCGCGGTCAACATCCTGCGGCACGCCCGGCGGCTCACCGCGGTCGACGACGTGCACGCCCTGATCGGCGGCCTGCACCTGAGCGGACCCGCGTTCGAACCGGTCATCGCCCCGACCGTGGCGGAACTGGTGCGGCTGCGCCCCGACGTGCTGCTGCCCGCGCACTGCACCGGCTGGCGCGCGAACCACGCGCTCGCCGCCGCTCTCCCCGACGCGTGGATCCCCAGCAGCAGCACCTGCGTGCTCCGGGCTGCTTGATTCCTCGGGGCTCGGCTCGTTCTGCGTAGCGACGCGGGTGGCGCAAGCTCAGCGTTCTCCTCGCTGCGGGATCGTTTTCACCGGTGGCTCGGCCACAGGAGAAAGCGCTGTCATCGCGCGGAGAAAGCTGAGAACCCGCGGCGGTGCCGGATGCTCAGGTGGTCGGCGGCTTCGCCGCTGAGAGGCGGTGCGGAGTCGAATTTCGGAGGTGGCGAAGTGGTGGGTGATCGGTGGGTGTCGGGGCCTCCGGCGCTCTCGGCGTTGTCCGGTGAGGTCGTGGACGCCGCGCGGCGGGGGGATCCGGGGGCGTTGGCGGAGGTGATCGCTCGTGCCGACCCGGTGGTCCAGCGGATGGCTCGAAGTCGTTGCGCCACGCGGGAAGACGCCGAGGACGCCGCGCAGGAAGCACTGCTCATCCTGTACCGGCGCCTCGGCGCACTGCGCACCGCCACGGCGCTGGGTGCTTGGCTGGCGCGGGTGGTCGGCCGCGAATGCCTGCGGCTCGCCCGCCGCACCCTTCGGGCGGCCCCGGCCGAACGTCGACCGGTCGGGGACCGCGCGGTGGAGGACGTCGTGCTCGGGCGGCACGGCGACCTGGCCGCCGCGCTGGCCGGATTGCCGGTGCAGGACCGGGAGATCCTGCTGCTGCGCGACGTCCTGGACCGGTCCGGCGACGACACCGCCGCCGAGCTCGGACTCACCCGCGCCGCGATGAAGTCCCGCCTGCTCCGAGCCCGCGGCCGGCTGCGCCGGGCACTGCTCGGGTGAACCCGGCGGGCCGCCACCGGGCCGACCGGTGCGCGGACCCGCCGCGGCCGGTCAGCGCGCGCCGAGCGCGGGCAGGAACTCGGCTTCGATGAAGTCCTCCAGCGACGTCGGGGTGGTCGTGTCCGCCGTCCGGCGCTGGACCGCGCGCAGGTGACCGGTGTTCACGGCGTGCGGGACCTCGGTCATCATCGCGCGCACGCTGTCCGACACCCCCGCCGAGCGCAGCCGCTCGTCGAAGGCCTGCGTCGTGCAGCGCTCGTAGGTCACGGGATGTCCGATCGCGGTGGCGATCGCCCGGGCGACTTCGTGCATGGTCACGTCCCGCGCGCCGTGCAGTTCCCGGACGATCGGGGTGCCCGGGCGGGGCCGCAGCAGCTCCTCGGCCGCGGCCAAGCCGACGTCGCTCGTGGTGATCATCGGCAGCGGGACGTCGGGGTCGAACGGTGCGGTGATCGTGCGGTGGGTCCGCACGGAGTCGACGTGGTCGAGGAAGTTCTCCAGGTAGTAGCCGGCGCGCAGGAACGTGAGGTGCACACCGGGAACGGCCGAGAGGCGTTCCTCGAACCGGTGCAGGCCCGCGACCGGCCCGGTCCCGCTCGCGTGCTGCGCTCCCCAGCTGCTGAGCGCGACGACGCGGGGCACCCCGGATTCCGCGACGGCCTCGGCGAGCGCGGCCGCCGCCCGGTCCTGGAACGCGGCGAAGTCCGGGTGATCCGGCAGGTAGTTGGGCTGCAGGACGAGGTAGGCGGCCTCCGCGCCGTGCAGTGCGGCGGCCATCGCGGCCGGATCGGACTGGTCGGCCCGCCGGGGCTCGGCGCCGCGGCCGGTCAGGTCGGCGAGCCTGCTCGGGTCGCGGCCGACGACGCGCACGGCGTGGCCGTGGGCGAGCAGGTGCGATGCGGCCGCGCGGCCGGTGCGACCGCCGGCTCCGGTGATCACGTGCACGGTTCTTCCCCTATCGGTGGTGGTTTCCGCCCGCGGACGTGGTGCGGGCGGTGCGGTCGGCGAGATCCGCCGCGCGACCGCCGTGCGGTTCTCCTCCGGACAGGTGCGGGGGAGCACCGCCCCGGCAGGCGTGTCGGGTGGGAGCGAGCGGTGTCGTGGCGCCGCGATCCGCGGCGGAATCCGGCCGCGGCGCGGGAAGTTCCGGCCGAGTCGCGGATCGTGCGCGGCGGCGAGCCGAGCGCCGCGACGGTCCCGGTCGGCGGGCCCGGTCAGCAGACCGCGACCGGTCGGCGCCCGGAAGACCACGCCGCCCCGGGCGCGCCTTCCCCCGCGGCGCGGTGGCGCGGCGGTGTCCCGGCGTCGAACAGGGGTGCTCCGGGAGAGCACCCTGCGGCCTACCCCCGGTCGGCCGGTGCGGGGTCCGACAAGGTGGCGAACGACGCGAAGCTCAGCAGCGCTTCCTCGGTGGCGCGGTCGGCGGGGTGGTACGCCCAGATCCGGTGCCCGTCGCTGCCGGGGAGTTCCAGCACGTGCTGGTCGAACTCGACCGGGCCGACCAGCGGGTGCCGGAACCGCTTGCGGTCGAAGGACTTCTCGTGCACGTCGTGCCGTGCCCACGCGGTGCCGAACACCTCGCTGCGCACGGCGAGCTCGCCCACCAGGTGTTCCAACCGGACCGAGTCCGCGGCGGGCCCGGCACTGGCGCGCAGCGCCGCGACCACGCAGACCGCCAGCTCGGGCCAGTCGGTGAAGAACTCCTGTGCCCCTGGAGACAGGAACACCATGCGCGCGTAGTTCCCCCGGTGCTCCAACCCCTCGTGCAGCACCTCGCCCAGCGGGTTGGCGGCGATGACGTCGAGCCGTCTGTTCACCACGATCGCGGGAACGGCCACCGAGTCGAGCAACGACCGGACCGCCCCGAGCCGGGCCGCGCCGATCCCGTCCGCGTCCGGTCGGGCACCGGTTCCGACGGCTCCGCTCGCCGTGATCTCCCGCAGGTACCGCGCGGAGGCGCGGTCCAGCAGCAGGGCCTCCGACAGCGCGTCCACCACCCTGGCCGACGGATGCCGTTCCCGGCCCTGCTCCAACCGCGTGTAGTAGTCGGTGCTGATCCCCGCGAGCAGCGCGACCTCGTCCCGCCGCAACCCCGCCACCTGCCGGCCGCCGCCCGGCACGAGGCCGTGCTGCTCCGGACGCACCTGCCTGCGCCGAGCCCGGAGGAACTCGCCCACCGGGCTGACCAGCGCCTTCGCCACCGCTGACTCCATGAGCCCACCGTAGGCAGCTCACCGGGAGCACGGGTAGGAGCCCGACACCCACTCCGGCGCCCGCCGCGCCCGTCCCCGCCGGGTCGGTCGGCTCACGGCTGGGTGCGGGTGATGACCAGCAGGCCGCGCACTCGTTGGTTCCCGATGCGTTGGTACAGGTGGTCCCGGCCGGCGTCGAAGGTCGCGAAGTCGCCGGGGCCGATCTCGGCGGTGGCGGCGACGGGACCGAGGCGGATGCGGCCGGAGTGCAGGTGCAGGTGTTCGTGCGTCCCGCGCGGGTGGCCGGGCGAGTGCTGCGCGGCCGCGCTGTGCAGCTGGAAGTCGTAGATCTCCGTCGAGGACCCCCGGTCGGCGGTGGTGTGCAGCAGCCAGGCTTCGACGGACTCGCCCACCACGCGCGTCCCCTCGCCGCGGGGGACGACCCGCGGCGGCGTGATCGCCTCCGGTTCGGTGATCAGCCCGGCCAGACCCGTGTCGAGGGCCGTGGCCAGCGCGTAGAGCGTGTCCAGGGTGGGGTTCCCGCCACCGGCCTCGAGCTGGGTCAGCGTCGCCCTCGACATGTCCGCCCGGCGCGCCAGCTCCACGACGGACAGGCCGCGCCGACGGCGCAACCTGCGCAGGTTCTCCGCGAGCGGCTTTCCCACCTCACTCATGCTGACCATTATGTCAGGCATGGTGACTGCTGTGATAGACACTCGGTGGAAGTGAGCAGCCGGTCGGCGGGGGCGGCGTCGACACCGCGCGCGCACCGCGCCGCCGAGCGAGGAAGGGCACCACCATGACCGACGTCGAGCACCTGCCGGAGCGCAGCCGCATCGTGCAGCAGCACCTGATCGACGCGGGCCTGACCGCACGCGTGCGCGAGCTGCCCGACTCCACCCGCACCGCCGCCGAAGCGGCCGCGGCGCTCGGCTGCGAGGTCGGCGCGATCGCCAGCAGCCTGCTGTTCCAGGCCGACGAGGAGCCGTTGCTGGTGATGACCAGCGGGCGCCACCGCGTGGACCCGGGCGTCCTCGCCGATCAGCTCGGCGCGACGACCGTCGAGATGGCCACCGCGAAGCAGGTCCGCGCCGTCACCGGCCAGGCCATCGGCGGGGTCGCTCCGGTGGGACATCCGGCACCGGTGCGCACGGTGCTCGACGAGGCGCTGGCCGAGCACGAGACCGTCTGGGCCGCCGCAGGAACCCCGAACACGGTCGTACCGCTGACCCCGGACCAGCTCAGCGCGCTCACCGGCGGCCGCACGGTGCAAGTCGCGACGAACTGACCCCCGCCGCCGGACGCCCGCGCGGACCGGCGGCCGCACCCGAACCGGGTCGGGATCCGGCGGTTGCGCGGCCGCCGGACCGGGACGGCGGGGCCGGTGCGCCACTTCGATCAAGATCTGCGGATGCGGGTGCGGGCGTAAGCGAGCCCGGTCCCGCCCAGTGCTCTCGTGCGAATCCACCACGCCTGCGTCCGGGGGACGGGGAACAGGATCTGGTAGTCGCGTCGGCGGATCGAGTGCAACGAGTCGCGGGCGAGGGCGTGGTACCGCTGCGCGAACCACCGCGACGACGGGTGCACCGAGCGCCACCAGCCCTCGGACTCGGTCAGCAGCCGGTCCACCCGCTCCGCCTGGCGGCGGGCGAGCAACCGCAACGGCCGCGTCGTGACCCCACTGGACACGGCGATAATGCGGGATCTCATTGCTCCGAAAAGGGTGGGAGCGGTCGGCGGAAAAACCGAACGTGGAGTCCGATTCACGTCGAAGTGCTGGGTGGAATCGGGTTTTCCGCCGTCGCCGGTTCCGGCCACTGCGGGGCATCGGGTGACGAGCAGGTGTCCTGCGTGCTCGCCCGCGAACTCGCCGCCGGGGAACTGCGCGGTGCGGGTGCGCGCAG
The DNA here is from genome assembly GCF_057736575.1 of Saccharopolyspora sp. MMCC62. Lineage (NCBI taxonomy): Bacteria > Bacillati > Actinomycetota > Actinomycetes > Pseudonocardiales > Pseudonocardiaceae > Saccharopolyspora > Saccharopolyspora sp. MMCC62. The sequence goes on from NZ_JBYKCM010000006.1 coordinate 282,164, forward strand.
CGGTGGGTCCGGCATCGGTAGCGTGCGATGCAGGAGTCCGCTGCGCCCGCAGTGTCCGCTGTGGACGGTCGGCCTGCCGGGAGTGCCCGCGGCCGACGCGGGCCCGTTCTCCGAAACGAGGGGCACCCCGCGGCGCCGACTACGCCACCTCCAGCAGCAGCGCGGCGAGCTCGGCGGGCGTGGTGATCATGCAGTCGTGGCCGGTCGGCAGTTCCCGCACCCGCTCGCCGGCCGGGACGGGACGCCGGGTGATGCCCGCCGGTCGCCCGCCGACGCAGTGGATGTGCGTGCGCGGGATCGCGCGGGCGGAGGGGTCGTCCATCCGGACCGGCTCCTGCAAGCACCGCACCGGCTGGTCCGACAGCATCGAGCGCAACCAGGCGACGTCGTCGGGATCGGTGACTCCGAACAGGCCGAGCGGCGGCGGCTGCTCCGGCATCGGCGGAACCCGCCAGCCGTCCACGGCGACGTCGATGAGCTGCTCGGTGACCGGTTGGACGTCGACCGCGGTCTCGCCGTCCTCGGGGACCATCGCGTCGAGGAACACCAGGTGCGCGATCCGCTTCGGGACGCGGTGGGCGACACCCGAGACGACCATCCCGGCGTAGCTGTGCCCGACGAGCACGATGTCGTCGAGGTCCTCGCCTTCGATCAGGTCGGCGACGTCGTCGACGTGGGTGCCGAGCCCGACCTCGGGGCCCAGCAGGTGCACCTTGTCGCCGTAACCGGTCAGCGACGGCGCGAGCACCCGGTGCCCGGCCGACTCCAGCAGCGGGACCACCCGGTCCCAGCTCCGCCCGCTGTGCCAGGCGCCGTGCACCAGCAGAAATGTGGTCATGGTGCTGCGGTTCCTCCTCGTGCCTCGGTATTGTTCAGTAACCGAGAACATCGTCATCCCCACGACGCGCACCGGGCAATGCGGCACTTTTCAGTGCCCCGGTTCTCAGGAGGTAACCGTGCAGGACCCGTGCCGGACCCGCGAAGTCCTCGGCATCGTCGGCGACAAGTGGGCGCTGCTGATCGTGCGGATGCTCGAGGACGGGCCGCTGCGCTTCACCGAGCTCAAGCGGGCCGTCGACGGCATCAGCCAGCGCATGCTCACCGTGACGCTGCGCGACCTCGAACGCGACGGAATCCTGACGCGCACCGTCCGCAACGTCATGCCGCCGCACGTCAGCTACGAGCTGACCACGATGGGCCGGACCTTGCGCGAGGCCACCGCACCGCTGCTCGAGTGGAGCATCGCGAACCTCCCGCACATCGACGCCGCCCGCACCGCGTACGACACCCGCGAAGTCCCCGGCCCCTGAAGCGGCACCCACCGCACCTGGCCGGAGGGTCGCCGACCGGGGTGCGCGCCGGTCGGTCACGCCCGCGGCAGGTCGCGGGGGCGGGGCAGGGGCGTCGGGGAGGGGTGTGCCGGACGGCGGGACGCGGTGCGGTCGACGGCCGCCGGTGGCTCACCGGTGGGCGACCGGCAGGTCGTCGGGCAGGAAGTCGCTGCTGGTGGAACGCGGGTCGGCGGAGGCGCGGAGGACGGGGAAGACCTCGGCGCGCAGGTCCGCCTCGTAGGCGGCGATCTCCGCGAGCAGGTCGGAGTCGTCCTGGGCGGCTCGCTGCAGTGCGTTCGCCAGCGCCGCGGCGTCGCGCAGGGCGCTGTTGGCCCCGGCGCCGAAGGTCGGGGGCATGGCGTGGATGGCGTCGCCGAGCAGCGTCACCCTGCCGGTCGCCCAGGGTTCGGCCGGTTCCAGGTGGCGCAGGGATTGCCGGAGCAGGGTTTCCGGGTCGACGTGCTCGACGAGCTCGGCGAGCGCCGGGTGCCAGCCGGTCACCGCGGTGCGCATCGCGGCGTGGAGCCGTTCCGGGGTGGCGCGCCACAGGTCCGGGACCTCCGTTGCGAGCGGGCCGTTTCGCGGCAGGCCGAAGTTGACCATCAGGTACGGCTCGACCGGGTCGATGTCGGCGCCGGGTGCCAGCTCGGCCGCCGCTTCGGCGACCGGTCGGCGCGGTTGGTAGGCGCCGTAGGCGAACGTGGTCCCGTCCGGTCCCGTCGCGATGGCGAAGCCGTCGAACAGCGCCTCGGGCAGCGCGGCGACCAGTTCGTCCGTGAGCGGCGCTCGCGATGCCACACCGCGCGCGCCGGTGTCGACGGTCGCCACGTGCGGGAGCAGCTGCCTGCGGACCGCCGAGCGGATGCCGTCCGCCGCGACGAGGACGTCGCCGGTGGCCGAGGAACCGTCGGTGAACAGCAGCCGCACGCGTTCCCCGTCGTCCTCGAAGCCGGTGACGGTGCGTCCGAAGTGGAGGACGTCGTCCAGCCCGACGCTCATGATCTGGCGCAGGGCGCGCCGGTCGACCGCCGTGTGCGGGCGTTCCGGGTCGTTGGCCGGGCCGATGTGCGGGCGGGTCCCCAGCTCGCGTGCCCGGTGGTCCAGCAGGACGAGGCGTTCGCGGCGGGGCTTCGCGCGCGAGGTCTGCACGTAGAGCTCGTAGAGGTGGTCCGGCAGGCACTGCCGCAGCGCGCCGCCACCCGCTGCGTTCATGTGCAGCCGGTAGCCGGACCGCACGATGCCGGGCGCGCTCTCGTACACCGCGCAGCTGATCCCGCGCCGACGCAGTCCCTGCGCCAGGCAGAGCCCTCCCATTCCGCCTCCGGCGATCAGGACGTGACACGGCGACACGGACTTCCTCCTCGGCGTTCGGCGCGGAACGGGTGCGAGCCGGTGGCCGAATCTCCTTGCCGGACAACGACATCCGCGCTGATGTCCGTCATCCTGCGGCAGCCGGGACCATCGGGGAAGCCGAGATCGCCTATGTTGGTCATCGGGAACGCCGATGACCGGGCGAGGTGCGATGGGGCTGGATCTGAACCTGCTCGTCTCCCTGGACGCGCTGCTGCAGGAGCGCAGCGTCACCAGGGCGGCGCAACGGCTCGGGCTGAGCCAGCCGACGTTGAGCACCGCGCTGGCCCGGCTGCGGCGCCACTTCGGCGACGAGTTGCTCGCCAGGACGGGCAACGCCTACGAGTTGACCGCGCTGGGGGAACGGCTCGCCGAGCACACGACGCAGGCATTGATGTGGACCGACCGGGTCTTCCAGACCCGGCCCGAATTCGACCCGGAACGATCCGACCACGAGTTCACCCTGGTGGTCGCGGACTGCCACCTGCCGATCTTCGGCCGCGCCCTGGCCGACCTCGTCCGCGAGCGCGCGCCGCACGTGCGGCTGAAGTTCCAGCACAGCACCACCCACCTCGTCCAGCGGGCCTCCGAGCACCTGCGCACGGTCGACGGGATCGTGCTGCCGCAGGGCGTGCTGGTGAACTTCCCCTCCACGCACCTCTACCGGGACCGGTGGGTGTGCGTGGCCTCGTCCGGCACTGCCGCGGACGCCGTGGCGGCGGACTTCGCCGAGCGGACCTGGGTGGTGGCCTACCAGCCGCCGTTCTCCGCGTTGTCTCCCATGCCCAGCCTGCTCGCCGGTGGGTCGCGGCTCGACGTCGCGGTCATCACCGAGAACTTCCTGTCCGTCCCGCACCTCGTCGCGGGCACCGATCGGCTCGGCCTGGTGCCGGAGCGGATCGCCCGCCTGCAATCGACCGCGGACGTCAGCGTCGTCGACCTGCCCTTCGAGCTCGGCTACCTGGTCGAGTCCTTGTGGTGGCATCCGATGCACGAACGCGACCCCGCGCACAGCTGGCTGCGGCACGTGGCCGCCGAAGCCGGGCGGGCCGTCGACCGGTGAGTCCGGGGCGTTCTTCGCGGCGTGCCCGGCCGGGTGTTCGGTCCTCCGCGCGCTGCGGCGACGTGCGGTCGGTGCAGGTGCGCCGGCGCTACCGGCCGGGGTTCGTCCCTGGTCGTACCCACCCGATCTTCGGTGCGCAGCAGGACGATCCGGGCCAGAGCCCGGAGCGCTCGCCGATCGGGCAGCACCGACCGGCCGGCACCTCAGCCGAGCGCGCTGATCCCGGTCGCCAGCCCCTCCCGGCCTGCCGCCCACGACGCCAGCAGGGCCAGGCCGTCCGCGGTCGGCGTGCCTTCGGGCGCGGTGTAGACGTTCAGGAGCAGGCCGGGTTCGGCGGACAGCTCCGCGGACTCGACGTCCAGGTCGAGCCGGCCCACCACCGGGTGGTGCAGGCGCTTGCGCCCGGACCGGTGCAGCCGGACGTCCTGCGACGCCCACCGCTGCCGGAAGAGCTCGCTGCGCGTCGAGAGCTCACCGACCAGGCCGACCAGTTCCTCGTCGTGCGGGTTGCGGCCGGATTCCATGCGGAGCTTCGCGGCCACATCGCGCGCGACCCGGTCGTAGTCGACGAAGAACTCCGCCGCCACGGGGTCGAGGTACACGAACCGCGCCGTGTTCGCCGGTCGTCGGGTGTCGGCGAACACCGGCGCGTACAGCGCGCGGGCCTGCCGGTTCGCGGCCAGCACGTCGTAGCGGCCGTTGCAGATCCAGGCGGGCGCACCGGTGATGGCGGCGAGCACCTGGTGCAGCGCCGGACGCACCGTCGCGGCGGGTCGCCGGCGGCTCGGGCCGCCGCGAACCCTGGACCGCCGCGCGAGGTGGAACAGGTGATCCCGCTCGGCCTCGTCGAGTTGCAAGGCGGCGGCCAACCCGTCGAGCACCCCGTCGGAGGTTCCGGCGAGGCTGCCGCGTTCCAGGCGCACGTAGTAGTCGACCGACACCCCGGCCAGCAGCGCCACCTCTTCGCGGCGCAGACCCGCGACCCGGCGGTGGCCGCCGTAGGCGGGCAGCCCGGCCCGTTCGGGCGTGATCCGCGCACGGCGCGAGCTCAGGAACTCCTTGATCTCGGTGCGCAGGTCGAGCGTGGTCACCGCTTCACCCTAGGCCCTGCCCGCGGGCGGAGGGAGGTGCTGCCAGTACCCCGCACGCACGGCGTCGCGGCTGGCGACGGCCGGTGGGCTGTCCGGCCCCGAAGCAGGGAAGCAGGCGATCTCGCCGCCCGAGGTGGACCGCAGGGCGGCGGCGAGTGCCCGTGGCCCAAGCCCCGCACGGACGCGGATCGGGTACGGGTGCTCCCGCGGGACCGCGGGACCGCGGACGTGCGCCCGAGGTCCCGCCTCCCGCTGTCCCGCGCCGACGGCTAGGTGCCCGATGCGGTCGTGGCGATGCCGCCGTCGACCGGGATGACGGCGCCCGTGAGGTAGGACCCGGCCCGGCTGGCGAGGAACACGGCGGTACCGGCCATGTCGTCGTCGTGGCCGAGCCTGCGCAGCGGGGCCTTCGCGGCGATCTCGTCGCCGATGGCCTCCAGCGTGGACGCCATCATCTGCGACGGGAACGGCCCCGGCGCTACCGCGTTCACCGTGACGTGCTGCGGGCCCAGTTCTCTGGCGAGCACCCGGGTGAGCTGGTGGAGTGCCGCTTTGCTGCCGGCGTACGAGTAGTTGGGCGACCCGGCGACGTGGATGGCGGCGATGCTGCCGATGTTGATGATCCGCGCGGGATCACCACCGGTGCCCGCCCGGCGGAGTGCGGGGAGCAGCGCCTGCACCAGCCAGAACGGCGCTTTGAGGTTGAGGTCGAGCACGGCGTCCCACGCCTCGTCCGGGAACGTCTCCAGCGGCTCGCGCCACATCGCTCCCGCGTTGTTGACGAGGACGTCCAGGCGTCCCGAGTCGGCTTCGACGAGATCGGCGAGGCGCCGGCATTCGTCGTGCCTGGACAGGTCGGCGGGGATCGCGCGAACGTCGCCGAACTCGGACAGCCGGTGCTGCGCCTCAGCGCACGCGTCCGCCTTGCGCGAGCTGATGACGACGCGGGCGCCCGCCTGCAGGAGGCCGCGCGCCACCATCATCCCGATGCCCCTGGTGCCACCGGTGACGAGCGCGTGCTTCCCGCTCAGGTCGAAGAGGTCCGCGTGCGCGGTGAACTGGTCTTCCGCCATGGGTTTTCGTTCTTCCCGTCGTGGAGTCCTGCGTGGACGCGGACGCGCGTCCGCTGCAACCGGATCGAGCCGCCGCGCGTCCGCGGAGTGCCGCCGGGCTCGTGCTCGCGGCGACCGGGACGGGCTCGCGGGTGGCCGTCGTGGGCTCCTCCCGCTGGGCCGTCCCCGGCCCGGCTCGACCAGGTTGGCAAGGATTCCGGGCGCCGGGGAGAGCCTGCCGGCGCAGGTACCACGAGAACCCCCTTCGCCCGGTGCACCGACTCGCGCTGCCGCGATGGTCCGCCGATCGAGCTCCGCGGGACGGAGATGCGGATCGAGGATCTGCGCTTGCCGGTCGCGGGAATACGGCGATGAGCCCGTGCGCGGTTCGGGCCCGAGACCGCTGGTGCTCTGAACCGTCGGTTGCGGGCCGGGTGGGGAGAATTCGGGAGCCGGGCCCGAAAATGCGGCTACGAAACGGGATTGCCGACCGCCGCCGTCATCGGCGCGCTGAAGATCGAGCCGCCCCGAAGGGCGGCACCGACCGCGAAACCCCGCCCGGGCTGCACGAGCAGCGGGCGGGGTGCGCGATCTGCTCCGGGCCACCGAGCCTGCCGATGGGCGTCGGCGACGGCCGCACCGCCCGCGCCGCTCGGTGGTACCCGGCCGGTGGCGCCGCAGGCCGGGGTCAGCGGTGACTCCCCGGGCCCGCGGGCCGGTCGCAGGTGGTCAGGCCGGTTCTTCGGGTGCGACCTCGTACTCGGCGGAGGTGACGTGCCTGCCCCACGTGACGGGGTTCCCCGCGTCGTCGTTCTGCTGGATGGCGATGTGGACCATGAACCGGTTGGGGGCGGCGCCGTGCCAGTGGTTCTCGCCGGGTTCGAAGAAGACCCGGTCGCCGGCGCGAATGGTTTCCACCGGTCCTCCCTCGCGTTGGCACCGCCCCACTCCTTCGGTGACGAAGACGGTCTGGCCGTGGGGGTGGGTGTGCCAGGCGGTGTGGGCTCCGGGGGTGAAGTGCACGGCCGCGGCGGCGAAGGTGGAGCTGCCTGCGGGCGCGGCGACCGGGTCGATGTAGACGTCGCCGGTGAACCAGTCGGCGGGGCCTTTCTGGGTGTCGAGGCTGCTGCTGCGGGTGATCTGCACTGCGCGCTCGCTTCCGTTCGTCGGTGCTGGTGCTCAGGGGGTGAGGAGGGTTTTGACGGCGCTGCGTCGATCCATGGCCTGGTAGCCCGCTGCGGCCTGCTCCAGCGGCAGCGTCAGGTCGAACACCTTGCCGGGGTCGATCTCGCGCCGCCAGACGAGGTCGACCAGACGGGGCAGGTACCGCCGCACCGGGGCCGGTCCGCCGTGCAGGTGGACGTGGGAGAAGAACAGTTCGTGGCCGGGCAGCGCGACGTCGTGGGCGACGCCGACGTAGCCCACGTGCCCGCCGGGCCGGGTGGAGCGGATGGCCTGCATCATCGATTCCTGGGTGCCGACGGCTTCGACGACGCTGTGCGCGCCGAGCCCACCGGTGAGCTCCGCGATCCGCGCGACGCCGTCGTCGCCGCGTTCTTCGACGACGTCGGTGGCGCCGAATTCGCGGGCGAGTTCCTGGCGGGAGGGGTGGCGGCTCATCGCGATGACGCGTTCGGCGCCGAGCCGCCGGGCGGCCAGGACCGCGAGCAGCCCCACGGCACCGTCCCCGACGACGGCGACGGTCTTGCCGGGCCCGGCCTCGGCCGCGACGGCCCCGAACCAGCCGGTGCCGAGCACGTCGGAGGCGGCCAGCAGCCCCGGGACCAGGTCCGCGGGCGGGTGTTCGGGGGTGGCCACGAGGGTGCCGTCGGCGAGCGGGATCCGCACCCGTTCGGCCTGGGTTCCGATCGCCCCCATCGCGACGCGCTGCGCGCAGGAGGGCTGGTAGCCGGACCGGCAGATCTCGCAGGTGCCGTCGGAGGCGAAGAACGAACCGACCACGAACTGGCCCGGCCGGATCGTGTTGACCGCGCTGCCGACCTCGTCGACGACGCCGACGTACTCGTGGCCCATCGGCGTCGGGCCGCTGACCTCCTCGATCCCTCGGTACGGCCACAGGTCCGAACCGCACACGCACACCGCCGAGGGGCGGATGATCGCGTCGGTCGGGTGCATGAGCACCGGGTCCTCCCGGTCCTCCACCCGCACATCGCCGGGGGCGTGCAGTACGACACCACGCATGGTCCTTCTCCTCCTCGTGCTTCCTGGGAACGCCGTCGCCGTGGGTTCAGCCGACCGGCGCCGGGGTGCGGACTTCGCCGCTGCGCCTGCGTGGCGCCCGGGCTGTGGCGAGCAGTCCGATCGGCAGCAGCGCCGACCCGGTCACCACCGCGCCGAGCGCGGCCGGGCCCGCCAGCCACCACGCGCTCGACAGCGTCGCCCCGGCCACGGCGGAACCGGCAGCGGTACCGAGGTTGAACGCGGCCGTCGCCATCGAGGAGGCGAGCGCCGATCCCTGCCCGGCGTGCCGCAGCACCTGCGCGATCAGGACCGGGTTCGCCCCGAGCCCGGACGCGCCGAGCAGCACCACCAGCACGACCACGACCACCGGGTGCGCCGGAGCGAGAGCCAGGACCGCCAGCTCGGCCGCGGTCAGCGCCACCGCCCCGGCCACGGTGGCCAGCGGACGCCGGTCACCGAGCCTGCCGCCGAGCGCCGTGCCCGCCAGCGCACCGACCCCGAACCCGGCCAGCACCACCGGCACCCAAGCGGCGGGGACACCCGCGCGGCCGGTCAGCAGCGGGCTGATGTAGCTGTAGGCACCGAGGAATCCGGCCTGGGCGAGCACGATCGCGCCCAGCACCACCCACGTGCGCCACGGGCGCACCGCGGACAGCTCCGCGCGCACCGGTGCGGGACGGTCCGCGTCGCCGGCGCGTTCGCGCGCGGCGGCGGGCGTGGACCGCAGCACCGCCGCGGCGGCCAGCAGGGCCAGCGCCGCCAGCAACCAGAACGGTCCTCGCCATCCGGTGAGCCGACCGGCGGCGGTCCCGAGCGGCACACCGGCTACGACGGCCAGGCTCAGGCCGCCCGACATGACCGCCAACGCGCGCGCGCTCGCGCCGGGACCGGCGGCCCCGGTGGCCACCACCGCGCCGACGGCCCAGAACGTCCCGGTCGCGAGCGCGGTGATCACCCGAGCGGTGGTCACCACGGCGAACGAACCGCTCAGCGCCGCCACGACGTGACCCGCGGCGAACACCAGCAGCGCCAGCACCAGCGTCGCCCGCTGCGGCAGCCGCAGCGTCGCCAGCGCCATCACCGGCGGGCCGATGATCATCCCGGCCGCGAACGCCGTGATCAGCGACCCGGCCCGGGCGATGTCCACCCCGAGGTCGGCCGCGGCCTCCGGCAGCAGGCCCGCGAGTATGAACTCGGTGGTGCCCATCAAGAAGATGCCCGCGGCGATCACGTGGACCAGCCCGGGCAACCGCGTGCGGCCGGTGGTGCCGCCGTGCGGATCGTTCAACGCCCCGTCCTCCCGGTGGCTCGTCGCCGGGCCCTCCCCGGCGCTCGACACCCATGCAACGCCGGGCGGAGCCGAGGTGGGAGGCGAAGTCCAGGGGGGTGCCGCCAGCACCCCCCTCGCAGCACCTGGCACCACCGCACCGGGGGTCGTAGCGTCGATGCCGTGAGCAAGGAGAACCAGGTGGAGATCGGCGCGTTCCTCGCGTCGCGGCGCGCGCGGATCACCCCGGACCAGGTCGGCCTGCCCGTGTACGACGCGACCAAGCGCCGCGTCCCCGGGCTGCGGCGGCAGGAGGTCGCGACCCTGGCGGGACTCTCGGTCGACTACTACACGCAGATCGAGCGGGGCAAGGTCAACACCGTCTCGGAGGGCGTGCTCGATGCCGTCGCCCGCGCCCTGCAGCTCGACGAGGCCGAACGCTCCCACCTGTTCGACCTGCACCGCAGCGTGATCACCGGGCCGCAGCGGTCGCGTCCCCGCCGCGCGAGGACCGTTCGGCCGATGGTGCAGCGCGTGCTCGACGCCATGGCGGTGCCCGCGTTCGTGCGCAACGCCCGCCAGGACCTGGTGTGCGCCAACCGGCTCGCCTACGCGTTCTACTCGCCGCTCTACCCGGATCCGCTGCACCCCGATCCGAGCAGGCCGGTGAACTTCGTCCGCTTCTGCTTCCTGGACCCGGCGGCCCGGCAGTTCTACCCCGACTGGGAGCTCATGGCCGACAGCGCGGTGAACCTGCTGCGCACCGACGCGGGCCGGGACCCCTACGACCGCGGCATCTCGGACCTCGTCGGTGAGCTGTCCACGCGCAGCGACGAGTTCCGCACCCGGTGGGCGAAGCACAACGTGCGCCTGCACCACACCGGCAGCAAGGACTTCCACCACCCCGTCGTGGGTGACGTGACGGTCACCTACGAGACGATGCCGCTGCCCGCCGACCCCGGTCTGGTCCTCACCGCCTACAGCCCGGAGCCCGGCACGCCGTCGGCCGACGCCATGACCCTGCTCGCCACCTGGGCCGCCACGCGGCTCACCGGCACGGCGGCCGCGGGCGACGAGCCCGCTTCCGGGCAGGTCGGCTCCCCGCCCTCGCGCGGTGAACGCTGACGGTCCTCCGCGCGGCCGTCGGGTCCGCGGCGTCGGGGCGGGGGAGGTCGTCGTCGTGGCCTCGCGGGCGGTTCACCGGAACCGCGCCCCGGTGAGGTGCTCGGTTCGGCACGGCTCCGCCGATCGCCGGAGTCGGCGGCGCACCGCGGACGGGGCTGGCGGTCCTCCGGCCGCGGGGACGAGTCCGGTCCGGCGACCGCGTTGCGGGTGCGCCGCGTTCGCCGGGACCGCCCGGTTCCACCGCTGCACCCGCAGGGACCGTCAGGGGAGTTCGGCGAACGCCTCGTCCAGGTCTCGCACCGCGCCCGTCGACGCGGAGGTGGCGAGCGCCGCGTACACCCGCAGCGCCTCGCTGATGGGCCGGACCCGCGCGGCCGGCCGGAAACCGCCCGGCCGCTCGCGCACCGCACCGCGCCGCCGGGCGAGCTCGGCATCGGGCACGTCGACGGAGATCGCCCGCCCCGGGATGTCGATGGTGATCGGGTCGCCGTCGCGCACGAGGCCGATCACCCCGCCCGCGGCCGCTTCCGGGGAGACGTGCCCGATCGAGAGCCCGGCGGAGCCCCCGGAGAACCGGCCGTCGGTGATCAAGGCGCAGGAGGTGTCCAGGCCGCGTCCTTTGAGGAATGACGTGGGTTGCAGCATCTCCTGCATCCCGGGGCCGCCGCGCGGGCCCTCGTACCGGACCACGAGGACGTCGCCGGGTTCGACCCGGTCGCCGAGGATGCCCTCGGTGCACTCCTCCTGGCTCTCGAACACCTTCGCCGGGCCGGTGAACCGCAGCATCGAGTCGGCGACCCCGGCGGTCTTGACCACGCAGCCGTCGAGCGCCAGGTTCCCGGACAGCACCGCCAGCCCGCCGTCGGGCGAGTAGGCGTGCTCGGGCGAGCGGATGCAGCCGTTCTCCCGGTCGGTGTCGAGGTCCGGGTACCGCTGCGTCGAGCTGAACGGGGAGATCGTGCGCACTCCGCCCGGAGCGGCGCGGAAGAACCGGGCCTTGTCCGGCGCGGCCGCGGCCGACCGGACGTTCCACGCGTCGAGCTGCTCGCCCACCGTGGCGCCGCTGATGGTCGGCAGCGACCGGTCGATCAGCCCGGCCCCGTCCAGTTCGGCGAGGATGGCCTGGATTCCGCCCGCCCGGTGCACGTCCTGCACGTGGTAGTGGCTGCTCGGCGCGACCTTGCACAGGTTGGGCACCGAGCGGGACAGCTCGTCGATGTCCGCCAGCGCGAAGTCGACGCGGGCTTCGCGGGCGGCGGCCAGGATGTGCAGGATCGTGTTGGTGGACCCGCCCATCGCGAGGTCGAGGGCCATCGCGTTGCGGAAGCCGGCCCGGGAGGCGATCGAGCGCGGCAGCGCGGTCTCGTCGTCGTGGTCGTAGCAGCGCCGGACCAGCTCCATCGCGGTGCGGCCCGCGTCGGCGCAGAGGGCGCGCCGGTCGGTGTGCGTGGCCAGCAGCGTGCCGTTGCCGGGCAGGCCCAGGCCCATCGCCTCGACCAGGCAGTTCATCGAGTTCGCGGTGAACATGCCCGAGCAGGACCCGCAGGTGGGGCAGGCGCTGTCCTCGACCGCCGCCAGTTCCTCGTCGGACAGCCGCTGGTCGGCTGAGGCGGAGAACGCGCTGATCAGATCGAGGTCCTGGGTGCGCAGTCGTTCGGGGATCGAGGCCGGTGCGCGGCCGGCTTCCATCGGGCCGCCGGAGACGAACACGGTCGGGATGTTCAGCCGCAGGGCCGCCATCAGCATCCCCGGCGTGATCTTGTCGCAGTTGGAGATGCACACCAGCGCGTCGGCGCAGTGCGCGTTCGTCATGTACTCGACGGAGTCGGCGATCAGCTCGCGGCTGGGCAGGGAGTACAGCATTCCGAGGTGGCCGTTGGCGATGCCGTCGTCGACGGCGATCGTGCTGAACTCGCGCGGCACGCCGCCGTGCTCGACCACCGCCTCGGCGACGACCTCGGCCACCTGGTTCAGGTGCACGTGCCCCGGCACGAACTGCGTGTAGCTGTTGGCGACGGCCACGATCGGCTTGCCGAGGTCACGCCGCGCCACCCCGGCCGCCATCAGCAGGGACCGCGCTCCGGACATGGATCGGACACCGGTGATCGTCGCTGATCGAAGTGCTCCCATCCCGCCAGCGTAGCAGTCAATTGGTCATAATTGACCTGCTGGAAACACCATTTGATTATCGATGTGGGATCATGCTGAACGTATGATCGTCATGCCGGTGAACGGAGCTGCGGGATCAGCCGACCGGCCGGTCGAGCTCGTCCTCGTCCTCCTGCCGGCCCGCGGCGCCGACGCTGTCCAGCACGATCATGGCCTCGGTGTGGACCACGCCCTCGACGCCGCGCAACGTGCCCTGCAGGAGCTCCCGCAGGTGGAACGCGTCCCGGACGTAGCACTCGACGACCAGGTCCCACGATCCCGTCACCACCCAGACCGTGTGCACCTCGTCCAGGTGGGACAGCGCCTCCGCGCAGCTGTCGCTGTGCTGGTCGTCGTTGGTGCGCACCACCACCAGCGTGTGCATGTACCCGAGCCGGGCCAGGTCCACCTGCGCGTGGTAGCCGGTGATGACCTCCGCCGCCTCCAGCCGTGCGATCCGCTCGCCCACGGCTCCCGGCGAACGGTTCAGCTCCCGGGCGATCGCCCGCACGGACATCCGCGCGTCCGCGCGCAACAACTCCAGGACCGATCGGTCCAGCTCGTCGAGGACGACCGGTCCTGCCGCCGCCTGGTGGTCGACCGGGGCCGCGCGCACCTTCTCCGTCATCGAACGCTCCTCCGCTGCCGGTGTCGGATGACACTTGACGATGTTTCGGCGCGCACATCGTACGTCTGTTCCGCGTGGTCGCGGTGCTGTTCGCACTGCCGTGCGCCCCTAGATCGCACGACTTGCACGATTGACATGGATTACTGGACTGACCAGCATGCTGATGTCACCCAGATCCAGTGACCGGGGCCACCGCCGGTAAGTGCTGGAGCGAGAACCCGTGAGGTGCGGCCGGAGGGACGAGCGCGTCCGCCCGGCTGTCGCACTGCGCCCGCTCCCTGCTGCGGCGGACCGGCCGACCAGGTCTTCCGCGCACCGACGACGGACTCCGGCCGACCGCCGAGCTCCGCCGTCGGGCGAGAACCACCGGAGCCACCAGCTCTTCGGTGCCGAGACGGAGGCAGAGATGGACCAGTGGACCGGCTGTCCGGAAACCGAGACGTCACCCCGACCCGAGGTCGACGTCGCCGACAGGATGCTCATCAGCCTGCTCCGGTCGAACGCCTGCGCCGATGCGGACGACCTGGCGAGCCGGGTCGGCCTGTCCCGGGCCCAGGTGCGCGTGCGGCTGCGGCGGCTGGAGCGCTCGGGGGTGGTGCGCGGCTACCACGCGCGGATCAGCGCCCGCGCCGCCGCCGAGGGCTGCGTGCTCGCCTTCGTGCGGTTCACCGGGGACGGACGTCCCACCGCGGGCGAGCTGAGCGGTCTCGCGGGGGTGCAGCGCGTGCACGCCTTGTCCTCCGGTTGGGACTACATGATCGAGGCGGCCGAGTCCTGCTTCGCCGCGTGCGGTGACGCGCTGCTCGGGCACCCGGCCGACATCGCGCTGGTTCCGGTGGCGCACGGTCGGCAGGGGGCGACGACCGGCACGACCGGCGGACCGTCGGCGCTGCCGCGGTTGACCCAGACGATCCGGTGACGGCGCGGACCGGGCGGCCCGCCCGGGCGGTGCACCTGCGGGGCCGGGGCATCCGCGCAGGTCGACCTGTCTATGCTGCGCACGTCGGCGCCGCTTCGCGGGTCGGCGAACGCGGAGAAGCTGCTGTCACGCAACCGACTCGACGAGTGGAGTGCGAAGGTGCCCACCCCGAAGTTCGCACCGGTCGCCCGGACGCGCGCGCACGAGGCGGTCAAGGCGCAGATCGAGGAGAAGATCCTCCAGGGGCAGCTCCAGCCCGGCGACCGCCTGCCGTCGGAACGCGAGCTGTGCGCCCAGATGGGCGTGAGCCGGCCGACCGTCCGCGAGGCGATGCGCACGCTGGAGAGCGCGGGAGTCGTGGTCCTGCGCCCGAACGATCCCACCGGCGGCGCCATCGTCCGGATGCCCGACGGCGCCAACCTGGAGCGTTCGCTGCTCGACCTGGTGCGGTACTCCCAGCTCTCGCTCGGCGACCTGATCGGGTTTCGGATGCTGGTCGAGACGACCGCCTGCCACCTCGCCGCGCAGCGCCGCGACGAGGCCCAGATCGACGGCATCGTCCGGGCCCAGCGGGCCGTCGAGACGACCGTCGAGAGCGGCACGAACGAGGAGTACATCGCCGCGGACGTCGAGTTCCACGTCTCGGTCGCCCGCGCCTCGGGCAACCGGCTGCTGGAGCTGTCGACCAGCGCCGTGCGAGCGGCGATGGCCGGGCTGATCGGCGACGCCACTGTGAAGGGCGGTGCCGTCGTCAAGCACGACTTCGTCCGCAGGCACGGCGCCATCGTCGACGCGATCCGGCTCGGGGACCCGGACCTGGCCTCGTCGTGCGCCCGGCGGGACATCGTCGACTACTACCTGCCGCTGGTGGACGGCGACGACGAGCGCACGCTGAGCGCGCTGGAGGCGTTCGTGGCGGCGGCCACCTCGAACGCACCCCCGACGGCGGTGTAGTGGACGCGCGGTCACCTCTCCGGTGCCCGCGAGGTGGTGGGCCGGTGCGCGCCGTCGGCGGCGCCGCGCCGGTGCGGCAGCAGGACGCTGACCGAGGCCAGGACTCCCAGCGCCAGCTGCAGGATCCACGCGTGGCCGAAGGTCCGGGCCGACGGCTCGGAAGCCACGATCGCCACCAGCAGGGCCACTCCGACCGCACTGCCGATCTGGCGGCTCATGTTCAGCACCGCGCTGCCGGTCGTGGCGCGGTCGGGCGCGAGCGCACCGGCGGCGGCGAACAGGGGCGCCTGGGAGAGGCCGCCCGAGACGCCCATCAGCACCAGGCCGGGGAACATCGCCGACCAGTAGGCGGGGACGTCGGTGACGGTCAGCAGCCAGTACCCCGCCGCCGCGGACATCGTGAGGGTGCCGACGGCGGCGGGCAGCACGCGGCCGAACCTGCGACGGAGGGGGCCCGCGTTCATCGCGAAGCCGACCGAGACGATCGGAGCCGCGGCGATGCCGATCCCGGCCTCCAGCACGCTGAAGTGCCACACCTGCTGGAGGAACAGCGCTCCGCCGAACAGGTAGACGGCGAATCCCGCGAACAGGCTGAACAGCGCGAACACGGCGGCGGTGAACTCCCGGTCGCGGAACAGCGCGGGTTCGACGACCGGTGCCGCCGCGGTGAAGCCGCGCCGCACCGTGACCGCGGCGAGCACCGCCGCCGCGGCGAACAGCCCGATCGTCCACGGGCTGCCCCAGCCCCACTGCGGACCCTGGGTGGTGGCCAGGACCAGCGAGCTCACCGCGGCGAACAGGGTCGCGGTGGACACCACGTCCGGCAGGGGGCGACCGGCCGGTTCCCGGACCTCCGGCAGCAGCCGGACGCCGCCGACGAGCGTGAGGGCGCCGATCGGGAGGTTGATGAGGAAGATCCACCGCCAGTCCAGGCTGGCGAGCAGCCCCCCGAGCGGCGGCCCGGCCATGGCGGCCACACCGGCCACACCGGCCCACAACCCGACGACCAGAGCGTGCTGGCGCGGCGGGAAGCTGGGGTAGAGCAGGCCCAGCGACGGCGGCACGCTCATCGCCGCACCGACCGCCTGCACGGCCCTGGCGGCCACCAGCACCGGCAACGTGGGCGCGAACGAAGCCAGCGCGGAACCGGTGGTGAACACCGCGACCCCGGCCAGCAGCATCCGCTTCCGGCCGTGCAGGTCCGCCAGCCGACCCGCGGGCACCAGCAGCGCGGCGAAGACGATGGCGTAGGCCGACAGCACCCAGGACATCGCCGCCGTCGACGCCCCGCCGAAGGACCGCCCGATGCCGTCCACGGCTACGTTGACGATGAAGAAGTCCAGCTGGGCCATGAACGCCACCGCGCTCAGCACCGCCATGATCAGCCAGCGGCGCGGTGCGCCGCGTTCGTCCGTCGCTTCCGGACTCCCGCGGCCGTCGCCGGAGGATTCAGCCCCGGTGTCCACGGACATCACCACCTTCGTCGATCTGAAATCCGAGCAACGGCGCGGAGAACCGGGCCGACCGTGGGCGAAACCCTTCCGGCCCAAGGGAAAGAGCGAGATTGTTCCGCGATCGTGCCACGAAGGTCTGGAAGGCGTCGGCCCGCGTGCGGTAACTTCGCTCGGCCACGCGGTATCGACCGTCGTACCGGCAGCGTTGCCGGGGCCGCCTGGCGTGGAGGAACGATGCTCTCGCGCATAGCAGCATTCAGTCAGCTGGTCGGTCGTTGGTTCCCGTTGATCGTGCTGGTGGCCGGTGCGGTCGCGCTGGTCTTCCCGAGCTTGTTCGCGGGGTGGACCTCGGTGGTGCCGTGGTTGCTGGCGGTGATCATGCTGGGGATGGGCATGACGTTGGAGCCGCGGGATTTCGCTTATGTGGCACGTCGTCCGGTGGCGTTCGCGATCGGGGTGGTGGCGCACTTCGTGATCATGCCGCTGCTCGCGTGGCTGCTGACCCTGCTTCTCCCGCTGAGCCCCGAGCTCGCGGTCGGGGTGATTCTGGTGGGCTGCGCTCCCAGTGGTACTTCGTCGAACGTGATGGTCTTCTTGGCGAAGGGGGACACGGCGCTGTCGGTGGCGATGAGCAGCGTGTCCACTCTGGTCGCGCCGGTGGTGACGCCGTTCCTGGTGCTGTGGTTGGCGGGGAGTTATCTGCCGGTGGATCCGGGGGCGTTGATCGTGGAGATCCTGCAGATCGTGCTGGTGCCGGTGATCCTCGGTTTCGTCCTGCGCCGGGTCGCGGGGCCGGTGGTGGCGAAGGCGTTGCCGGTGCTGCCGTTGATCTCGGTGGTCGGGATCACGGGTGTGGTGGTCGCGGTGGTGTCGGGCAGTGCGGACAAGCTGTTGAGCGTCGGTCCGATCGTGGTGCTGGCGGTGGTGCTGCACAACCTGCTGGGTGTGGCGCTGGGTTATGTGGCGGCCAGGGTGGTCGGGATCGATGAGGCGGCGCGGCGGGCGATCGCGTTGGAGGTCGGGATGCAGAACTCGGGCCTGGCGGCGAGCCTGGCGTCGACGTACTTCTCGCCGGTCGCGGCGTTGCCCGGGGCGATCTTCTCGGTGTGGCACAACATCTCCGGTTCACTGGTCGCCACCTTCTGGGCCCGGCGGCCCGTTGCGGTCGCCGGGGACGAGCAGAGCCGGATCGCGAGCGACGAGCGGTGACGCCGCCGGCTCAGGGCACCGGCCGGGCACCGCGCCGGAGGCCCTGAGCCGCGGCGCGCACCAGGGCCGAGGCCTGGTCGGCGTCGAGGCGGGGATCGCACAGCGGCTGAGCACCGCCCACTTCGGACGTGTCCTCGTCCACGCACTCCCGGACGTCGTCGGGCGTGCATTCCAGGTGCAGCCCACCCGGGTGCGCCCCCGCCTCGGCGAGCACGTCGAACCAGCCGTCGAGCTCGGCCAGCAGATCGGTGACCCGGCGGGTCTTGATCCCCGAGGGGAGCCGGATCGTGTTGCCGTGCATGGGATCGCACATCCAGACCACCGGATGCCCGGCCGCGGACACGGCCGCGACGAGCTCGGGCAGGACGCGGCGGACGGCGTTCGCGCCGAACCGGGTGATCAGGGTCAGGCGGCCCGGTGCCCGCTCCGGATCGAGCCGGGCGCAGAGGGCCACGAGCTCCGTCGGCGTGACCGCGGGTCCCACCTTGACCCCCAGCGGATTCGCCACCCCGCTCAGCAGCTCGACGTGAGCTCCACCGAGGTCGCGGGTCCGCTCGCCGATCCACGGGAAGTGGGTGCTGGACAGGAACCACTGCTCGCTGGCGGGATCGTTGCGCAAGGTCGCCCGGTCGTAGGGGAGCAGCAGGCACTCGCGGCTGACCCACAGCTGCCCGGCCGGGTGCGCGTGCAGGGTGCGGAGCAGGTTGAGCGTGGTCGCCGACCGGTAGTAGCCCTGCAGGAGCCGCGCGGCGTCCGCGCGCCGCGCTGAGGCCGTGGGTGCGGCACCGTTGACCATGTGCCCGCGGAACACCGGGAGCGCCCGGCCGTCCACGAGTTCGGTCGGTGCGCTGCGCGGCTTCGCGTACTGCCCGGCGATGCGTCCGATCGCGACGGCGGGCCGACCGGAGATCTCCGCGAAGCCGCGTGCGAGCCGGGCGATGAGCCGGCCTCGACTCGTGATGTGCTCGGTGGTCGCGTCCTCGAAGGACTCGGCGCAGTCGCCCGCCTGGACGACGAACGCATCGCCGCGCGCCGCGTCGGCCAGCTCTCGGCGCAGGTTCGAGATCTCGCCGGGCTGCACCAGGGCGGGCAGGCTGCGCAGTTCCGCCACGGCCCGTTCCAGCTCGACGGGATCCCACGCGGGCTGCTGCTGCGCGACGCGCGAACGCCAGGAGTCGGGCGTCCACGGGGTGTGCTGGGCCTCGGCCGTACGACTGTGGATCATGCCGGCCCGACCTGGGCCGCGGCGGTGCGCCTGCCTGCTGCCGAACCGGTTCGGCAGCCGTCGATGAGGTTCGCGATGACGCGGTGCCCCACCTCGCCGTCGAGCGACAGCAGGGATTCGGGGTGGAACTGGACCCCGGCGACCGGGAGCGCGGGGTGCTCGACGGCCATGGCGACGCCGTCGTCGGTCGCGGCGGTGACCCGCAGCGGTGGCGGTACCTCGTGCGAGGCGACGTAGAGCGAGTGGTAGCGCCCGGCGGTGAACCGCGCGGGCAGTCCGCGCAGCAGCGCGCCGCCGCCGCCGACCGCGCGAATCTCCGACGCGCGGCCGTGGACCGGATCGGGGAGCACGCGCAGGTGCCCGCCGAAGTGCTCGACGACGCCCTGCATCCCGAGGCAGACGCCGAACACGCCGGCTCCTGCCGCGAGCGCGGCGTCGATCGTGCCGCTCATGCGGAACGCCGCCGGTCGGTCCGGCCCGGGGGAGAGCACCACGAGATCCGTGCCCTCGTCGAACCCGGTCAGCGAGGACCACCTCCGCGTGACGACCTCGCAGCCGTTCTGCCGCAGGTAGCCCGCGAGCGTGTGCACGAAGGAGTCCTCGTGGTCGACGAGCGCGATGCGCGGACCTCGTGCGGTGACCCTGGTCCCGCCGTGCGGACCGACCGGCCGCTCGGTGCGCGGGGGAGGGGCCGCCCGGCCGCGCAGCGCGTCCAGCACGGCGGAGGCCTTGAGGCGCGTCTCGGCCTCCTCGGCGTCGGGGTCGCTGCCGATGAGCAGCGTCGCTCCCGCGCGCACCTCGGTCGTCGTGTCCGTCAAGCGCGCCGTCCGGAGGGTCAGCGCCGTGTCCATCGCTCCGTCCGCAGTGGCGTAGCCGACCGCGCCGCCGTACCAGCGCCGAGCCGAGGTCTCCCAGCGCTCGATGAACTCGGCGGCGGCCCGCTTCGGCGCACCGCTCACCGTGGCGGCCCACATGTGGCTGAGGAAGGCGTCCCACGCGTCGTAACCGCGTTCGAGATCGCCCTTGACGTGGTCCACGGTGTGGATCAGCCGGGAGTAGAGCTCGATCTGGCGCCGGCCGACGATCCGCACCGAGCCGGGGACCGCGACGCGGCTCTTGTCGTTGCGGTCGACGTCGGTGCACATCGTCAGCTCGGCGGCCTCCTTCTCGGAGCCCAGCAGCGCGGCCACGTTCCGGGATTCCTCGATCGCGGACGCGCCCCGCGCGATGGTGCCGGAGATGGGGCAGGTCTCCACGACGCCGTCGGCGACCCGCACGTACATCTCCGGTGAGGCACCGACGAGCGACTCGCCGCGACCCAGGTTGATGAGGAAGCCGTACGGGCTGGGGTTCGCGGCGGTGAGCCGCTCGAAGACCACGCTCGCGGACTCGCCGCCGCGGTCGGCGGTCAGGGTCTGGCTCAGCACCGTCTCGAAGGCGTCGCCCGCGTGGAACTTCGACAGCGCCGCGCGCACCCCCGCCCGGTAGTGCCCGGGATCGGCCAGCGCGGGCGGGTCGGGGGCCCGGCGAGTACCGGCGAGGTCGACGGTCGCGACCGGCGCGGAGGTCCCGGTCGGACCGGAGAAGGCGTAGTCGACCTCGACCGCCAGCTCGCGCTCGGGATCGGCCACGATCACCGAGGCGGGCAGGAACGCGACGATGTCCCGGTAGCCCGCCGGACGGCGGTGGCTCCGGGTGATGGGGTCGAACCCGAGCATCAGGTCGTAGCCGAAAGCCCCGTACCAGCCCAGCACCGGCTCATCGGGATGGGCGAGGGCCCGGGTGAGCGTGCGCAGCACGCCGACCGTCGACGGTTGCCGGGTGCGCTCCTCCTCGGCGAAGCCGGTACCGGCGGGGGCGACGGCGCCGTGCAGTCCGGATCCGTCGGGCAGCACCGCGAGTCCACGCACCTGCGGGTCCGCCACCAGCGCGGTGGTGGCCAGCTCCAGCAGCGGGCCCGCACCCGGGTCGAGGGCGAGCACGCGGAACGCACGCCCCCGGGCCTCGAAGGCCAGCGCCACCCGCTGCGTGGCGCGGGTCCACGGCGAGTAGCGCCCCGGTTGGGTCACCGACCCGTGGAACAGGGCACCCGGCGCGGAATCCAACGCGGCGGCGACGCGGCTCAGCGACCTCGACGCGGCGTTCGGCCCGGGCAACGGGCGAGCGCGCCGCTCGACGTCGAGACCACCCGCCGTCCGGTACCGGGTGGCGCTGTGCGCGCCCTCCTCCAGCGCCCGGTCGATCCAAGCGAAGTCCACGCGCATGACCACTCCACAGATCAGAAGGTGAGGAACGTGTCGTCGAGCGGCTCAGGAGGTGGCCGAGCCGCCGGTCATCCGGCGCAGCGGTGCTCCCACCGCCTCGATCGCGTGCGCCCCGGCGGTGGACCGCGCCGTCCGGAAGTGCGGGCGACCGCCCTGGTCCTCGGCCACCCACTCCGCGGCGAACCCGCCGGACCTGATGTCGGCGAGCACGGCCTCCATCGAGGAGCGGACGTGCGCGTCGATCACCCGCGGCCCCCGGCTGTACCCGCCGTACTCCGCGGTGTCGGAGATGTGGTCGGTCATGGCGGCCAGGCCGTGCCGCTGGATCAGGTCGACGGTCAGCTTGAGCTCGTGCAGGCATTCGAAGTACGCCGATTCCGGTTGGTACCCGGCGTCGACCAGCACCTCGAAGGCGGTCTTGATCAGCTCGGTGACGCCGCCGACCAGCACCGCCTGCTCGCCGAACAGGTCGGTCTCGGTCTCCTCGGCGAAGGTCGTCTCCAGCGCTCCGGCCCGGGTCGCGCCCAGCGCGTCGGCGTAGTCCAGGGCGAGGGAGAACCCCGAGCCGGTGGCGTCCTGCGCCACGGCGACCAGCGCCGGGCAGCCGCGGCCGCGCTCGAAGCTCTCCCGCACGTCCCGGCCGGGCGCCTTCGGGGCCACCATCACCACGTCGACCTCGCCCGGTGCGGTGATCAGGCCGTGGTGCACGGCGAACCCGTGGGCGAACACGAGCGCGTCGCCGGGGTCCAGGTTCGGCCGCACCGATTCGGTGAACACCGCGGGTGCCAGGGTGTCCGGCACCAGCACGACGATCACGTCCGCCCACCGGGCCGCCGATGCGGTGTCGGTCACGGTGAAGCCCTCGTCGCGGGCGGTGGCCACCGACGCCGAATCCGGCCGCAGCCCGACCTGCACCGCGATCCCGGAGTCGCGGAGGTTGTGCGCGTGCGCGCGGCCCTGCGAGCCGTAGCCCAGCACCGCGACGCGGCGGTCGGGCAGCAGGGGAACGCGCTCCTCGTCCGCGTAGTGCACGGTCGCCGCGTCGTTCGTCGGCCGGGTCATCGCGCCACCGTCCTCGGGGGGTTCGACGTCGTGCGGGGCAGGTGTTCCCGGCGCGCGCGGGTCGCGTCCGGACGGGGGAGGGCGGGCCGGTGGCCCGCGAATTCGGCCATCACGCCGGGACCTCCGGGATCGAGGTCGTCGGGCGGCTGCGGTCGGCGAGGTCCTGCAGGTCGCCGCGCAGCGCGTCGAGGAGGTGGTCGGGGTGCGGGGACAGCGCGCGCAGGACGAGCGCCCGGCGCAGCGGGCCGTGCACCGCGGCCTCGCCGGTCAGCCCGATCGCGCCGTGCAGGTGCACCGCGGAGATCGCGACGTCGGGCGCGGTCGTGGCCGCGAGCCCGCGCGACAGCCGCGCGTCGGTCGCGGTGCCGGTGGCCGCCGCGAGCAGCACCCCGGATCGGGCCAGCTCGACGGCGCAGTACATGTCGGCCAGCTGGTGGGCGACCGACTGGAAGGACGCGATCGGGCGCCCGAACTGGGTGCGCTCCCGGGCGTACGCGGCGGCGAGGCCGAGCGCGCGGTCCGCGACCCCCACCAGGGCGGCGGCCACGGCGATGTCCTCGACGACCGCGAGCCGCTCGGCCACGTCCGCGGGCAGGCGGACCGGCACGGCGGGTGCGTCCGGTTCCGCGGTGCCCCGCCACCGGCGCACCGCGGGATCGGTGAGCTCGGTGCCCTCGGCGGATCCGGTCGGGCGCAGCACCCATTCGGCGCCGGGTTCCCGGCGTTCGAGCAGCACGTCCGGCGGGGAGACCGCGACGACGTCGAACCGCCCGCCGGACCCGGCGACGACGGTGCCGGGCGGGGAGTCCGGGGCGAGCCGCGCCCGGATCCAGCCCGTGACGGCCGCCCCGGCGGGCCATCCCGCCGTCCCCTCGCATTCCGCGGAGAGGCAGCCGAGCGCGAGTTCGGTCAGCACATCGCGGTCCACATCGGATGCCCCTGGATTGTCCACTTCGGACGATGTCGTGGTGCGTTCCGCCCTCATGCGGGAAGTCCCAGGACGTGGCGGGCGATCGTGGTCCGCTGGATCTCGCTGGTGCCGCCCTCGATGGCGTTGCCGATGCCCCGGTAGAGCTCCAGCAACCACCCGGTGGCCATCCCGCCGGAGGGCGCCAGCGCGTCGAGCCCGCCCAGCAGCACCGCGTGCTCGGCGACCTGCCGGGACAGCTCGCCCCAGAGCAGCTTCTCGGTCGAGGCGACCGGGCCCGGCACCCCGTCGGCCGCCAGGTCGGCCACCTTCCGGTAGGCGAGGCCGCGCAGGGCCTCGGCCCTGGCGTGGAAGTCGGTCAAGGCCATCACCTCGGTCGGTGGCAGGTCCGCGGCCGATCCGCAGGCCTCGATGCGTTCGGAGATCAGGCGGGCCAGCGCTCGGCGCAGCGCGCCGACCCGCGTCAGGGTGGAGAGCCCCCTGGCCAGGGACAGGCTCGTCATCAGCACGGACCAGCCGCGGTCGAGCTCCCCGACCAGGGCGTCCGCTCCGACGCGGACGTCGTCGAGCACGATGTCGGATTCCTCGGCGTCGCCGTAGAGCATCGGGACGGGCCGCACGCTCACCCCGGGGCGCGCGAGCGGCACGATGAAGCACGAGAGGGCCTTGTGCCGGGCCTCGGTGCTGCCGGTGCGGGCCAGCACCAGCACCTGGTCGGCGAACCGCGACCAGCTGCTCCAGCGCTTGCGCCCGCGCAGCACGAAACCGTCGCCGTCCGGCGTGGCCCGGGTGGTCACCGCGGCCAGGTCCGAACCGGCTTCCGGCTCCGAGAAGGCCTGGCACCACACGGATCCGCCGTCCAGGATCGCGGGAACGTGCTCGGCCCGCTGCTCCGCGCTGCCGCAGGCCACCAGCGTGGGTGCCACGAGCTCGACCCCGACCCAGTTCGCGATCGGCGGGGCGTCGGCCGCGGTCAGCTCGTCGATCAGGACGGCCCGGTGCAGCGCGTCGAGCCCGCGCCCGCCGAGTTCGGCGGGCAGGTCGACCCCGATCCACCCACCGCGGTGCAGCGTCCGGTGCCAGGCGTGGCGCCACCAGAACCGGTCCTCGACGCCGTCCGGTTCCGGGGTGCGGGGCAGGTTCTCCGGCAGCCATGCGCGCAGCCGTCCCCGGAACTCCGCGCGGACGGCGTCGTCGATCAGCACCGAGGTGAGTCCCTCGTCGGCGGTGTGGCCCATCGTCGCCGCCCTCACCTCGCGGCCAGTTCCGCGCCGCACGCCCCGCACCACCGGAACGTCGCGGGCAGGTCCGCGGTTCCGCAGCCGGGGCACGATCCCACCGGCGGGCCGTGCGGGAACTCCGGCGACTCGTCCCGGGCCGCGCGCTCCCGCAGCCCCGTGCGGTCTGCGGGGCGCTTGTCGAGGAACGACCCCATGCCCCGGCGGGTCTCGACGGAGCCGCTGTGGATCGCCAGCCATTCGCCCGCGAGCGCCGCGCTCGCGGCCCACGCCGCCTCCTTGGCCTGGTTGACCAGGGCGCGGGTGAACCGGAGCGACTCCGGGAAGGTGTCGGTGAGCCGCCGCGCCGCGGCGTCGACGGCGGCGTCCAGCTCCGCGGCGGGCACGACCTTGTTGATCAATCCCCAGTCCCGCGCCGTCTCGGCCGGGAGGTCTTCGGAGAGCAGGACGACCTCGCGGGCGCGCCGGTCGCCGATCATCAGCGGCAGCCACTGCGTGACGCCGATGCCGGAGACGCTGCCGACGAGGGGGCCCACCTCCCGGATCACGACCTCGTCGCAGGCGATCGCGAGGTCGCAGGCGAGGGCGAGCTCGTTCCCGGCCCCGACCACCAGTCCGTTGAGCCGGGCGATCGTCGGCTTGCTGCAGCGGACGATGGACGTCTGCATGGCGATGAACTCGCGCACCCACGGGACGTAGTCGCGCGGGCGGCGGCACAGCTCCCAGTGCTCGTGCAGGTCGGCACCCGCGCAGAACGCCTTGCTCCCGGCGCCGGTGATCACGATGACCGCCACCGAGTCGTCCCGCTCGGCCACCCGCAGCGCGTCCTGGATCTCCTGGAAGGCGAGGAAGTTGAGGCTGTTGAGGGCTTTCGGGCGGTCGATCGCGATGATCGCCTGCCCCTCGCGCCGGGTGTAGGTGATCGTGCTCGCCTCGGCGGGTCGATCCTGCTGCGGTACGCGCGCCATCTAGCAACCCCTCGGCCAGACCGGACAGTTGTGAGCGTGTGACCAAAAAATGTCGATATCAGTGTTCAATTGTATTCACGATAAGCGCGTCGGCAAGCCGTTTGACTGGTCCGGTCGCGTGATCCGGCCGCTCTCCCGGGGCGTCCGTCATCCCGCGCCGGGCCCGTGCGGGGATCCGGTGGGGTTCCACCTGGCGTGGCGGGTGCGGACCGGGCCGTGCCGGACGAGGTCCAGCCGCGGAGGCGGCCCGTCGGTGCGCCCCGTCCGCGGCGGCCGCGAACCCGCCGCGAACGGGTCCGGCCACACCGCGGCGGGACCCGCGTAGTCCTGCTCCGCTGCGGCGTGCAGCGTCCAGTGCGGGTCGTGCAGGTGCGGTCTGCCCAGGGCGCACAGGTCGGCGCGCCCGGCCAGCAGGATCGAGTTGACGTCGTCCCAGCTGGAGATCGCCCCCACCGCGATCACCGCGGGCCCGCCGTGCGGCCGGCCGACGGAGTTGCGGATCCGGTCGGCGAACGGGGTCTGGTAGCTCCGGCCGAACTCGGGGGTCTCCTCGCGCACCACCTGGCCGGTCGACACGTCGATGGCGTCGGCACCGCGCTCGGCGAACGCGCGGGCGATCTCGACCGAGGCGTCCGCGTCGACGCCGCCCGGATACCAGTCCGTCGCCGAGATCCGCACCGACATCGGCCGCTCCGCCGGCCACGCCTCGCGGACGGCGTCGAAGACCTCCAGCGGGTAGCGCAACCGCCCGGCCAGGTCGCCGCCGTAGCGGTCGGTGCGCCGGTTCGACAGCGGGGAGACGAACGACGACAGCAGGTAGCCGTGCGCGACGTGCAGCTCCAGCAGGTCGAACCCGCAGCGGGCGGCGGCGCGGGCGGAGGCGGCGAACTCGTCCCGGATGCCGCGCAGCTCATCCGTCGTCAGCTCGTGCGGCACCGCGTTCGCCGCGGAGTACGGGATCGCCGACGGCCCCACCACCGGCCACCCGCCGGTGTCGAGCGGCTCGTCGATCCCCTCCCACATCAACCGGGTGGAGCCCTTGCGCCCCGAGTGTCCCAATTGGACACCGATCCGGGCTCGGGTCGAGGAGTGGACGAAGTCGACCACCCGGCGCCACGCGGCCTCCTGCTCGGCGTTCCACAGGCCGGTGCACCCCGGCGTGATCCGCCCGGTCGGCGAGACGCACACCATCTCGGTCATCACCAGTCCCGCACCGCCGAGCGCCTTGCCACCCAGGTGCACGAGGTGGAAGTCCGACGGCACCCCGTCGCGGGCCGAGTAGACGTCCATCGCCGAGACGACGACCCGGTTCGGCAGCGCGAGACCACCGATCCGGACCGGAGTGAACATCGGCGGGACGGGATCGGCTCCGGCGCCGCAGAACCAGCGCTCGGCGCTCTCGATGAAGGCCGCGTCCCGCGTGCGCAGGTTGTCGTGGGTGACGCGGCGGCTGCGGGTGAGCAGGTTGAACGCGAACTGCTCCCGGTCCTGGCCGACGTAGCGGTCGATGTCCTCGAACCAGGCCTGGCTCGCCGCCGCCGCGCGCTGGGTGGAGGCGACCACGGGCCGCCGCTCCGCCTCGTACGCGGCGAGCGCGGTCCCGACGTCCGGTTGCTCGTGCAGGCACGCCGCCAGCGCGAGCGCGTCCTCCATCGCCAGCTTCGTGCCCGACCCGATGGAGAAGTGCGCGGTGTGCGCGGCGTCGCCGAGCAACACCAGGTTGCCCGCGCGCCAGCGGTCGGTGCGCAGGGTCCGGAACCGCGACCAGCGCGAGGCGTTCGCCAGCAGCGCTGCGCCGCCGAGCAGGTCCGCGAACAGCTCCCCGACGAGCTCGATCGACGCCAGGTCGCTCTCGCCGGGCTCCGGATCGCGGGCGCAGCGGTCGTGGAAGAGGCGCTGCCAGACCGGTTCCGAGGTCTCCGCCACGATCGTCGAGGCGCGGTCCGAGTAGGGGTAGCCGTGCAGCTGCACGACACCGCAGGGGGTCTCCGCGACGTCGAAGGTGAACGCGGGGAAGACCCGGTCGGTGCCGAGCCACATGTACCGGCTGCGCCCGGTGGCGATGCGCGCGCCGAAGTCCCCGGCGCGCGCCGCCCGGACCGCCGAGTTCACCCCGTCGGCCGCGACCACCAGGTCGTGCTCGGCCTGCAGCACCGCGACGTCCGGGCACCGGGTGCGGTAGTGCACGGTGATCCCGAGCTCCGCGCAGCGGCGCTGGAGCACCCCCAGCAGCTCCCGGCGGCCGATCGCGGCGAACCCGTGCCCGCCCGACGTGGACACGGTCCCCCGGTGGTGCACGTCGATGTCGTCCCAGCGCGCCATCCGCTCCGACATGGCGGCGAACACGGCCGGATCCGCCTGCTCGATCCCGCCGAGGGTCTCGTCGGAGAGCACGACGCCGAAGCCGAACGTGTCGTCCGCGGCGTTCTGCTCCCACACCGTGATGTCGTGCGGGCCGAGCTGCGCCAGCAGGGCGGCCAGGTAGAGGCCGCCCGGGCCGCCGCCCGCGATCGCGATCCGCATGCCCGCCACCTCAGACCGCCTCGCGGAGCGCGGACCGCTGCAGCTTCCCGGTGCTGCTGCGCGGCAGCGCGTCGACGAAGTGGATGCGGCGGGGGTACTTGTACGGGGCGATCAGGTTCTTCACGAACGCCTGCAGCTCGGCTGCGGTGGCCGTGTCCCCCGGCCGGAGCACGACGTGGGCGGTGACGACGTGGCCGCGTTCCGCGTCCGGGGCGCCGACGACCGCGCAGTCGGCGACCGAGGGGTGCTGCTGGAGCGCCTGCTCCACCTCCGGCCCGGCCACGTTGTACCCGGCGGTGATGATCATGTCGTCGGAACGGGCCTGGAACCGGTACCGGCCGTCGGCATCGCGGACGTAGATGTCGCCGGTGCGGTTCCAGCCGTGCACGACGTACTCCCGCTGCCTGCGCCCGCCGAGGTAGCGGCAGCCGGTCGGCCCCCGCACCACGAGATGACCCGGCACGCCGTCGGGCACGCTGCGGCCGAGGTCGTCGACGACGTCGACCCGGTACCCGGGAACCGCCCGGCCGGTGGTCCCGGGCCTGCTGTCCGCGTCGGCGGCCGAGATGAACACGTGCAGCATCTCGGTCGATCCGATCCCGTCGATGAGGCGGATCCCGGTGGCCGCGTGGAAGCCGTGCCACACCGACGCGGGCAGCGGCTCACCGGCCGACACGCAGCGGCGCAGGCTCGCCAGCCGCTCGGGCCGGCCGTCGCCGGCGAGCGCGCGGTAGGCGGTGGGGGCGGTGAACAGCGCCGTGGCGCGGTGCGCGGCCACGTGCTCGGCGAGCTCCTCGGACGTGGCGCGTTCGAGCAGCAGCGCCGCGGCACCGGCCCGGAGCGGGAAGACCAGCAGCCCGCCCAGCCCGAACGTGAAGGCGTACGGCGGCGTCCCGGTCACCAGGTCGTCCGGGCGGAGCGCCACGACGTGGCGGGCGAAGGTGTCCGCGATCGCGAGCAGGTCGCGGTGGAAGTGCATCGTGACCTTCGGCTCGCCGGTCGTGCCGGACGTGCAGGCCAGCAGCGCGACGTCGTCGGCCGAGGTCGGCACGTCGTCGAACGGGCCCTGCCGGGCCGCGCGCACCGCGAGGTCGTCGGGGCCGTCACCGCCGAACGGCACGATCGGCATCCCGGTGATGCCCGCGGACGCCAGCGCAGCCGCGAAGCGGTGGTCGCACAGGGCCACCGCCGGGCAGGTCAGCCCGCCGATGGTGGCGAGTTCGCCGGGCCGGAGCATCGCCGCCGTCGTGACGGCGACCGCCCCCGCTTTGAGCACGCCGAGCCAGGCGGCCGCGAGCCACGGGGTGTTCGGCCCGTGCAGGACCACGCGGTTCCCCGGCACGACGCCGAGCTCCCGGGTCAGCGCGGCGGCCACGCCGGTGGCGCGGTCCCGCAGCTCGCCGTAGGTCCACGAGACGTGGTTCGGCTCCGGGGCGAGCAGGGCCGGGCGGTCCGGCCCGTACCGCGCGATCGTGGCGTCGATCAGCTCCGAGCCCGCGTTCAGCCGCGCGGGGTAGTGCAGTTCCGGCAGCTCGAACAGCAGCTCCGGCCAGTCCTCCTCGGCGGGCAGCCGGTCCCGGCAGAAGGTGTCGATGTGCGCGGACGGGTTGAGGGACGACGTCGGCACCACGGCCAGGTCCTCCTCGCTCGCAGGTGACTAGGGGTTCCGCGGCTCGGCGTCGAGCACGGCGATGCCTTGCAGTTCGACCAGGGCCGCGCGATCCCACAACCGGGTCACCCCGATCGCCGCGGTCGCCGGGTAGTGCGCGCCGACGTGCCGCCGCCAGACCGCTCCCAGTTCGCGGCCTGCGGCCCGGTAGGCCTCGACGTCGACCAGGTAGATCGTCAGTTGGGCGAGGTCGTCCGGGGTGCCGCCCGCGGCGCGCAGCGCCGCCACCAGGTTGGCCAGCGCGCGGTCGAACTGGTCGAGGACACCGGGGTCGGCGATGCGCCCCTCGGCGTCGGTCCCGGTCTGCCCGGCCAGCAGCACCATCCGGCCCTCGGCGACGACGGCGTGGCTGAACCCGGAGGGCCGGGCCAGCTCGGGGGGATTCACGCGGTCCATCACGAGTGCACCCCGCCGCCGTCGACGACGATGCCCTGGCCGTTGATCGCACCGCTGGCGACGCAGACGGCCACGACGTCGGCGACCTCCTCGGCGGTGATGAGCCGGCCGATCGGTTGCTTGGCGGCCAGGACCGCTCGGGCAGACGCGAGGTCGCGGCCGGTGCGGGCGCTGATCGCGGCCACCGTGGCGTCGGTCATGGGCGTGTCCACGTACCCGGGGCACACGGCGTTGACGGTGACGCCCGTCCCGGCCAGCTCCGCCGCCGCGCTGCGCACCAGCCCCAGCACCCCGTGCTTGCTGGCGGAGTAGGCGCTGACGTAGCGCTCGCCGCGCCGGGCGGCCACCGAGGCGATCGACACCACCCGGCCCCACCCCGCGTCGGCCATGGGCGGGGTAGCCCGGCGCAGCAGGCGGAACGGGGCCGTCAGGTTCAGCGCGAGCATCTGCTCCCACTGCTCATCAGTGGTCGACGCCAACGGGGCGGACGTCCCGGCTCCGGCCGCGAGCACCAGGACCTCGACGTGCCCCCACCGGGATTCGACCGCGGTGCACGCGGTTTCCGCGGCATCCGGGGAGGTCAGGTCCAGCGGCAGGGTGAGGGTCGGCCCCGGCAGCTCGGCGGCGACCGCCTCCAGCTCCGAGGCGGTGCGGGCGGCCAAGGCGACCCGGTTCCCCGCGGCACCGAGCCGCCGCGCCACCGCAGCCCCGATCCCGCGCCCCGCCCCCGAGACGAGGCAGGTTCGTGGCTCTAGCCGATTGGTCATGATTTGAAGGTAAAACTGGTCAATAGTTCATGTCTAGTCTCCGGTCGGGAGCAAGTGATCCATCGCCGTCGGTCCACCTTCGCGGTCGTCGGCGTTGACGACGATGCGGCCGCGCTGCTGGTCCGCTTGCTCGTCTCGGACGTAGGTGAGCAACCAGTCCTCTTCAGCGCCGGCGCGGCCCACGTTCAGCGCTTCGGCGAGCGCCCGCTCAGGCGGGATGCGCTGTCCCGGAGTCAGATCCCCGGAGAGCAGGTATCCCGGCAGTTCGCCGGCCGGTCACCTGGGGTTCGACTTCGTCCTCGTCGACACCGAACACGGCCTCGCCGGCAGCTCGGAACTGGAACACCGCCTCCGGGCGGCGGGCGCAGCCGGCATCGCCGCACTGGTCCGCGTCGGCAGCAACGATCCACTGTGGACTCTACGTGCCCTCGACGCGGGTGCGACCACCATGCTGCTGTTCAACCACACCACGATCCTGCAGCAGGGCATGCGCCACATCGCCGGAGCCTCTGACTGCCTGCCTCGCTGCTTCTGCCGCGTAGTGCTCGGGTGGCGGAACCTCAGCGCTGCCACGGCGACGATCGAAAGATCGTGACGATCAGTGGTGTCACCAGGGGATGTGCTCGTCGGCCGATCCCGACATGTCGCCGCGGAACTCCCCGGTAGGGCCGCTGTCGCGGGACAGCGCCAGCCGGACGGGGACTTCGGCGCCCTGCTCCGGAGTGAGCACGCCCCGGCTGAACGGCGATGGCGCGTTCAGATCGGTCGCGACCAGCCCGGGGTTGACCGAGTTCACCCGGATGCCGCTGTCCCGCAACGCGTTCGCGTACACCAGGGTGATCGCGTTCAACGCGGCCTTGGACGAGCTGTAGGTCAGTAGCCCCCGGGTGGAGATCGGGTTCTGCGAGTCGCTGAGGAGCGCCAGCGAACCGAGCGGGCTGGACAGGTTCACCACGCGCCCTGCCGCGGAGCGGCTCAGCAGCGGCAGGCACGCCTGGGTCACCGCGACCACGCCGAAGACGTTCACCTCGAAGGTCCGGCGCATCTGCTCGGCCGTGATCCCGGTGACCGGTACGCCCCACTCCGACACGACTCCGGCATTGTTGACCAGCACGTCGAGCCGCCCGGCCGCCTCGCCGACGTGCTCGGCCGCCGCGTTCACCTGCGCCTGGTCGGTCACGTCCAACTGCACGAACCGCACGTCGGAGCCGTCCTCGCGCAGCTCCGCGGCGGCCCGTTCGCCTCGCTCGGCGTCCCGGGCACCGAGGAACACCGTCATGCCCGCTCGCGCCAAGCGGTGCGCGATCTGCCGCCCGATTCCCTTGTTGGCGCCGGTGATGAGCGCGATCTCGCCGTTGTCGACCGCCGATTCCATGGGGAGTCCTTTCAGAATGGCCTGCGAGGCGGGTCAGGGTCGGACCTCGGCGGCTTCCTCGCTGCGGGACGACCTCCCGGAGCACTAGTAGTTGCCGAGCCCGCCGCACACATTCAACGCCTGTGCGGTGACCGCCGCCGCGCGGTCGCTGACCAGGTACTGGACCATGGCCGCGACCTCGTCCGGTTCGACGTACCGGCGCATCGGCACCCTCGTGGTGATGCGCTCGAACGCCTCATCGGTCGACACGCCCCAGATCCCCGCGTAGTGCTCGCGCACCCGTGCGGCCATCGGCGTCTCCACGAAACCGGGGCACACGGCATTCACCGTGACCCCGGTGGCCGCCAGTTCCAAGCCGAGCGCCTTGCTGAACCCGACCACGCCGTGCTTCGAGGCGGAGTACGGCGCCGCGTGCACGACCCCCTGCTTGCCGCCGGTGGAGGCGATGTTGATGACCCGTCCCCACGTCTTGTCGCGCATCCCGCCGGTGGTGAGCACCGCCTTCGTCATCAAGAACACGCTGTGCAGGTTGGTGGCGATCACGTCGAACCACAGTTCGTCGGAGATCTCGGCCGTGGTGCCGCCGCCGCTGCGTCCGGCGTTGTTCACGAGCACGTCGATCTCGCCGAACCGCTCGGTCGCCGCGGTGACGAACCGGTGCACCTGCTCGGGATTCGATACGTCGCACGTGGTGCCGTCGACTTCGAGGCCGGCGTCGCGAAGCTTCTCGACGGTTGCCGCGACCTCGTCGGCGGCGCGGGCGCAGAGGAACACCCGGCACCCATCGGCGGCCAGGTGCTCGGTGATGGCCAGGCCCATCCCGCTGGTCGCGCCCGTGACGATCGCTATCGGACGGCTCGGTGACATCGGCTCCCCCTTCGAGCGGTTTCCGGGATGGTCGCCGGGTCCGCTCGAAGACCGGTCGAACAGTCCTCGATCCAGCGCGGCCCGTCCCGGATTCGAGCCAGGCGCGATCAGCGGACGGCAGTGTCGGCGCGATACCGCGTACCGGAGGAGAAACCATGCCGATCGACCAGCCGACCGCCGAGACCTACGCGGAAGTGCAGCACTTCTACGCCCGCCAGATGCAGTTCATGGATGAGCGCGATTTTGCCGCGTTCGCCGCGACTTTCATCCCCGCCGGGGAGTTCAGCCACACCCCTGGACAGACGGCTCACGGACGGGCGCAGATCGTCGACGAGTTGCAGCGCTTCCACCGCCGCTTCGACGACGACCCGATGATCCGCAGGCACTGGTTCGACATGATCGTGCTCGACGAGCTCGGCAGGGGAGAACTCGGCGCCCGGTTCTACGCCTACGTGGTCGACACGCGGCCCGGCGCCACCGCGCCGCGACTCGGCCCGAGCTGCACGGTGTCCGACCTGCTGGTGCGCACCGATGGAGGACTGCTCAACAAGTCGCGTCACGTCCGCCAGGACCGACTGCGCTTCGAGTGAGCGGGTGCGCGTAGCGGGCCAGGTAGCAGGACCTGTGCGGCTTCCCCGCTGTGCCGCCGAGAAGTCGCCGTCCTCGCGAGGAAGCCGCTGCGAACCCGCCGGTGGTCGGCCTGCTCACGCTCGGTCGCTGCTCGGCGGCATCGCCGACAACGCGATGATCAGGAGAGCACGGGCTCGTGCCGAACTCCTCAGGGCCGCTCCGCGATGGCCGCCATCGTCGTACGGCTGTTGCGCCGCAGCGCAACCCTGAGCCGCCGGCCGGCCTCGGCGGCCGACGAGCCGTCCACGACGGCGGCCGGCCCCAGCACGATCGTGTGCCGCGAGGTCAGCAACGTGCCGGCCGCGACCGGCTCGAAGCTCCACAGCCCGCTGTGGCCGGTCAACATCATCGGCGGGCGGAGCTGCTTGTACGCGATCCACTCGGCCGGTTCGCACACCCGCACCGAGCGCGTCTCGTGCCGCGCACCGTCACCGGTCTCGGTCTCCATCCGGAGGTCCTGGATGCCGGGCTCGTCCTCGCCCAACCGCACGCTGCGGACGTGCGGCAGCAGTTCGGCCCACCGGTCGGCTCGCGCGATGAACTCGTACGCCCGGTCCACCGGCACGGGCAGTTCCACGTCGTCGGTGAACGACAGCACGACGTCGGCCACCGGTAGCCCGAGTTCGGCGACCCGCGCCAGGTCGGACAGTTCCCGAGGGCTGTTCCGGCGCAACGCGGCGGTGATCGTCCGCACCGCTTCCGGCGAGTCGTCGACCGCGGTGAAGGTGTGCCGCAACGACACCTCGGTCCGGCCTCCGGGCAGCTCTCGCAGCGACCACTCACCGCTCATCGTGCGCACCGGCGCGCTGCTGCGTTCCTGCGCGAACGCGATCCGCAACTCGTCCGGGTCGAGTTCCCGCCGCGAGGTCCAGCTCGCGACCTTCTCGTTCACCATCGCCCAGATCTCGAAGCGTTCCGAGCGTTCGGAGCGTTCCCGATGCCGCACGTGCACGCTGGGGCCGAAGAGGGCGGGCCACGCGGTGACATCCGCGAGCAGTTCGTAGAGCACCCGCGGCGGCGCGTCGACGATGCGGGTGTGCTCGGTGTCGTGAACGTTCTTGGGGCGCACGCTCGACTCCTCTGCGAAGACGGGAATTCGATGTGCGCCCCAGGTTCGCGGTGCGGTCTAGAAGAACGGTGGGGTCCGGATCGGGCGGCCCGGACCCCACCGGTGTGCCTCGCCGGCCGCGGAGCGCCGCGGCGGGACCCTCAGCAGGTGCGCACCGACATGGAGTGCCGGAACACGTCGGCCGGGTCCCAGCGCGCCTTGATCCGCTGCAACCGCGGGTAATTCCCGCCGAAGTAGAACGAGTGCCAAGGCAGCCCGGTGCGGTTGAACGCCGGGTCGAGCACGTCCGGATCGGGCGCGTTGATGTTGCAGCCCTCGTAGCGTTCGCCCGGTACCGGATACCCGCCGGTCGCGGCGAACGTCCGGTGGTAGAACTCGCGCACCCAGCCCAGATGCCGGTCGTCCTGCGCCTCGTCGACCCAGAAGCTCTCGAAGATCGCGACCAACGCGGAACGGCGTTGCACCAGGGCGGTGTCACCGGGCGCGGGCTCGTTCATCCGGCCGCCCGCCATCGCCCCGAGCTGCAACATCGAGCTGCCCGGCGTCGCGTTGGCGTAGTCCGGGCGCGTCAGCGACTCGTAGATCACGTCGAGCTGCTCGTCGGTGAACGGCTTGCGCAGGAAGGCGTGCTTGGTCGAGCCGCGCAGCGTCGCGTTCGTCATGACGGTCGGGTTGCTGGTGTCGAGGGTTTCGGTGGAGGCCATCCAAGGCAGCCGGCGTCGCGGGAACGGGCCCTCGATGCCGGTTCCCGCGGTGACCGCCGAGAGGTACTCGTCCAGCAGCTCGTCCGCGTTCGGGACCGTCGCGTCGACCTGCGTGAGCATGCCGATGGCCCCGCTGGAGACGTGCTGCGCGAACAGCAGACCGCACAACGCCTCGCCGGGATCACCCGGTTCGCTGTGGTCGACGTACCACTGGCACTGGTTGCGCAGCAGGTTCGCGAACCCGGTCCGGTCGAGCTGATCCCACCCGGCGAACACGGTGCTGATCAGCACTTCGCGCGGCGGCCGGGGCAGCTGTTCTCCCGGATCGGAGCCGGTGGCGTCCG
Organism: Saccharopolyspora sp. MMCC62; assembly: GCF_057736575.1. Taxonomy (NCBI): domain Bacteria; kingdom Bacillati; phylum Actinomycetota; class Actinomycetes; order Pseudonocardiales; family Pseudonocardiaceae; genus Saccharopolyspora; species Saccharopolyspora sp. MMCC62. The sequence continues at coordinate 317,986 of NZ_JBYKCM010000006.1, forward strand.
GCTTGCGGAACCAGAACTTGGTGATGATGCCGAAGCTCCCGCCGCCACCACCGGTGCACGCCCACCACAGATCGCCGAGCGCGCCGGAGTCCGAGCGCGAAGCGACGACCGTGCGCACCGTGCACCCGTCGGTCACGACGACTTCCACCGCTTCGATCTGGTCGCACACGTACCCGTGCTGCCGGGACAGCAACCCGTGCCCGCCACCGGTGGCGTGCCCGGCGATGCCCACCGTCGGGCACACCCCGCCGGGCAGCGTCACACCCCAGCCGCGGAACAAGACCTCGTAGATCTCACCGAGCTGAGCCCCGCTCTGCACGGCGAACGCCCGCCGTCGCGGGTCGTAGCCGATCTCCCGCATCAACGACAGGTCGATGATCAGCTCTGTCTCCGCGTTGTAGACGAAGTCGGCGTAGGAGTGCCCCCCGCTGCGCACTGAAAGGCGCTTGCCGGTGCGCACCGCTTCGCGCACCGCGTCCTCGACCTGCTCGGTGCTGCCGACCAGTCGCACCGAATCCGGCCGTGCGTGCCAGCGCCGGTTGAACCCGACGACGAGTTCCGCGTACCGCGGGTCGTCCGGACCGACCGTCGTCGGGCCGAATCCCGCCCGGTGCGGCGGACGACCGCCGTCGGCCGAGCGGCGATCGGCTTCTTCCCCCAGGAAGACCATGGTGAACCCCTCCATCTTTCAGGTCCGCGTCGCGGACCACTGGACATGCGCGGCGAAGTGCGCCGCACGTCATGAGCAACCGAGTCCCCGGATCCGGAGCCACCGCCGAAGTGTCCGAAGTGGATGGTCTCGGTTCCTCGCGGAGCGGCGCGTGTTCCCGCGCCGTTCCGGAGTCCGGTGCGCGGTCCGACCGCGGCACCGGACGGTCCTCGGGCCGGGCGGAGCCGAACGCGCCGGGCTCGGGTGCCGCACCCGGTCGCGCCACGGTGAACCGCGCTGCGCCGCCGCGGCTCCCGTGCGGTTCTCGAGCGATCTGCGAACGTGCTACCGGACACTGCCCGCGCAGAACAACGGACGAGCGGACCCGCCATGGCGGAACCACGCTCCCCGGTGCCGCGCTCGGCGCTCGGCCGGTCCCCGTTGCAGCGCGCACCCCGCCCCGGCCAGGAGGTTGCCCGGATGACCAGACTCGTCGATCTCAGCGTCCGCACGCGGAACTGCCCTAGCGAAGCCACCCCGGTGCGGATCGAACCTCTCGGGCACGCGGACGCGGCCGCGGTGCTCGGACTCGCCGCGAGCGACTTCCCGGACGGGCTCGCGATCTCCAACGAGACCGTCACCCTGACCACGCACACCGGAACGCACATGGACGCCCCGCTGCACTACGGGCCGGTCAGCGGCGGTGCACCGGCGAAGAGCATCGACCAGGTCCCGCTGGAGTGGTGCTTCGGGCCGGGCGTGCGCCTCGACCTGCGGCACGTCCCCCCAGGCGACGGGATCACCGTCGAGCAGGTCCGCGAAGCGCTGTCGGCGTGCGGTCATCGGCTCCAAGCCGGTGACATCGTGTTGCTGTGGACCGGCGCGGACGCCCTGTGGGGTACACCGGAGTACCTGACCGAGTACCCCGGTCTCACCGGCGCCGCGACCGCTTACCTGGTGGAGCGCGGTGTCCGGGTGATCGGCATCGACGCGTGGGGTGTGGACCGGCCGATGCGCTCGATGATCGCCGATTACCGCCGCACCGGGGACAACGGCTGGCTCTGGCCCGCGCACCTGTACGGCCGCGAGCACGAGTACGCGCAGTTGGAGAAGCTCGCCGACCTGGGCGAGCTGCCCGCCCCGACCGGCTTTTCGGTGGCCTGCTTCCCAGTCGCGATCGCGGGCGCCGGCGCGGGCTGGACGCGGGTCGTCGCCTTGCTCGGGTGAGCGTGCGCGGCGCATCCGTGGCACGCCGGGCCTCATTGCGGGGACACCGGGGTGCCGCCGCGCCGCGCACCTCGGCGCGCGGCGCCGAGGTCGAGCAGTTCGTGCTGCAGTCGTTGGAGTTCGGGCGCGGGTTCGACGCCGAGCTCGGTGTCGAGGACCTGCCACAGCCTGCGGTAGCTCTGCAGCGCCTCCGCGCGCCGGCCGCACTTGTGCAGCGCTTTGATGAGTTGCGCGTGCAGGCTTTCGTTCAACGGGTTCTGCGCGACGAGCATGCGCAGTTGCGGGACGAGCTCCTGGTGCCTCCCGAGCCGCTGCCCGGCCTCGATGTGCAATTCGGTCGCGGAGAACCGCAACTCGTCGAGGTAGGTGATCGCCGCATCCAGCACGGCACCGGTCATCATTCCGGCCAGCATCGGACCGCGCCAGAGCCGGAACGCCTGCTCGACGAATTCCAAGGCCTGGTCCGGACGAGCGTCCTCCAGCGCTTTCCTGGCCTGCTGCACGTGCAGTTCGAACCGGTTGAGATCGATCGCGTCCGGGGCGGCTTGGATGGTGTATCCGCACGGCCTGGTGATGAGCAGGTTCGAATCGATTCCCATGCTCGTGAACATCTTGCGCGCGTGGTAGACGTAGGTTTGCAACGTGGTCAGCGCGCTTCGCGGGACCTTTTCCCCCCAGATCTCGGCTATCAGCGTGTCGGTGCTGACCGTCTCGCCGTTGTGCGCCAGCAGCACCCCGAGCAACTGGCTTATCTTGGATCGGGTCAGAAGGTAGGAACGCCCGTCATCAGCCACCATCTCGAATCGTCCGAGCAGGTTGAACTCCATTTTTCCCCCAGCGGTCGTGCTCCCCCGGTGCTGTGCGCGTCGGATTCCCGCATCGTCGGGAGTTTCGGCGCGGTGAGAGGCAGGGCTGCTCGTGGCTCCCTGCCGTCGATTCGGGTCTAACGGTTACCGTGGACGTCGTGCATGATGAAGTGGTCCGTCGAGGTTAGTGCCCCAGGTATCGACTTAACGGAGAGTATCCGGACATGAAGATCGCCTGCCACCAAAGTGACTGTGATTAACATCACGGCACAATGTGGTCGTTTTGCTGTGTCCGGGTGAAGTCGGTTCGGTAACTGCGGCGATTCGCTCCTCCTTCGGGTAGTGGAAATTGTTCGAACGGTTAGTGCCGGGTGTGCGGTGATGTCGTGAAACTGGTCATGGGGGTTGAAATCGGTTGTCGGCGCATCCGCCGGCGGTCGTGACTCGATAGTGCATCCGGAAGGAATATTCATGTCCGACATTTCCGTTTCCGTCGTCATCGCTTTCCACAGCGGATACGGGCACACGGCCAGGATGGCCGAGGCGGTCCGGGACGGTGCCGCCTCCGTGCCAGGGGCCGGTGTCGAGCTGCTGCCGCTGGACGCGCTGAGCGAGCAGGACTGGGCTCGGCTGGACGGCGCGGACGCGATCGTGTTCGGCTCACCGACCTACATGGGTTCGGCGAGTCCCGCGTTCCACGCCTTCGCCCACGACAGCAGCGGCCGTTGGTACGGGCAGGCGTGGAAGGACAAGGTCGCCGCCGGATTCACCGTGTCCAGCGGGATGAGCGGGGACAAGCTGCACACTCTGCACTACTTCACGGTCCTCGCGGCGCAGCACGGCATGCACTGGGTGAACCTGGACCTGCTGCCCGGTTCGGACGACAGCGACCTGAACCGGCTCGGCGGCTGGCTCGGTGCGATGGGCCGGTGCCCTGCGAACGACGGCCCGGAGCTGATGAACAAGGCCGACCTGCTGACCGGGGCACACTTGGGCCAGCGCGTCGCCGAGCACACCCTGTTGCTCAAGCGCGCCGAACAGGCGGCGTGACGCCTCGGGATGCGGAATCCGGTTGCGGCGTCCGTTCGGAACGGCCTGCGGGCGGGGCGCGCAGCGGTAACTCGGCGGGTACCTCGCGGCGACCCTGTCCGGGTGTGCCGGCACTTTTCCGAGCGGCTCCGGGATGAGGGAAGATGCCGGCCTCGCGAGGAAGTGGCTGAGGACCTGCCGGCGATGAGCTGGTCGCTGCTCAGCGGCTCCGGCCGCTGACGAGGCACTGAACAAGAGCCGTCCGCGAGGACTCCTCGGCGGCGTCGTGCGGCGGGCCCTCGCCGGGATCACCGGTGACGGCCCGCCGCACGTGCGTCAGCCTGCAGCCGGCCGCCAGTGCAGCACGCCGCGCCCGGCAGGGCCGCCGGCGTCGGCGGCCGAACCGGACAACACCAGCAGTTCCCCCGCGAACGACAGCTCCCGCACCTGGGTGCTGCCGATCAGGTAGCGGTGCGAGCCGACCGCGATCCAGTGGTGCACCTGGAGCCCTGCCAGCCACCACCTGCCCGCGTAGCCCATGAAGCGGGTGCGCGGATCACCTTGCGCGGCAACGGGTTCAGCGGTGGACATCATGCTCACCGAGACGTGCCGGTCCGCGCCGTAGATCAGTAATCCGCGCGGTTCCGGGCCGAGCGGCCCGTCGGCCGGCGCGCCGTCGGAACCCACGACGTGGAACGACTCCAGCGACCACGTGCCGATCAGGTCGCGTGGATCGATCGCGGCCACGGTCAGATCCCCAGCAGCCGATAGGAGTACGCGGTCGCGGCGGCCTCGGTCCGCAATCCCTGGTGGCTCGCCACCGAGTTCACGTCCCGCCAGAACCGCTGCACCGGGTGGGCGGTGGACTGTCCGGACGTGCCGCACCGCTGGAACAGCCCGTCCACCACGCGAACCAGGTCCGCGGTCGCCACCGCGCAGTCCCGCCAGCTGCGCATCGTCTGCAACTCGGTGATCTCCGGCCCGAGGTCCGCGGTCGAAGCGGCGCGCTCCAGCAGCAGTTCGGCCGCGTCCGTGCGGGCCGTGCACTCGGCCAGCTCCACGTCGTAGCCGACGCGGTGGAACGACGGCATTCCCGGCAGCGGTGCCACCGGGTTCTCGGCCGCTGCGCGGATCTTCGGCGTGACGTGCTGGAGCCACGCCGCCAGCGCGCCCTGGGCAGCGCCCAGCACCGGTGTCGCGAACATCATCGTCGTCGCCTGCATCGGTATCCGGTGGCACGGCGCGTTCGAATCCGCTCGCCCGGCGAACAGATCCGCTCTGGTGACGGTGCGCGCCGCGGGGATCAGCGCTTCCGCGACGACGACGGTGTGGCTGCCGGTCGCGGCCATCCCGACGTTGTGCCAGGTGTCCTCGATCCGCAGTGCGGCGCGCGGTACCGCGAACACCCGGGGGTGCTCGCCGCCGTCCTCGTCGACCAGCGCCGCCAGCAACGCCCAGTCCGCGTAGTCGATCGCGCTGATGAACGGCCACCGTCCGGACAACCGGTAGCCGCCGGCCACCGGCTCGGCGCGGCCGCCCGGAGTGAGCGCGGCGACCAGGAACGCGTCCGGGCCGTCCGCCCAGAGTTCGTGCCTGCCCGCTGCCGGGAGGTGCGCGGCCATCCGGCCGACGTGCGAGGTCAGCGACGCGCACCAGGCGGTGGCGGTGCAGCCCGAGCCGACGGCTGCGACCGCCCGGTTCAGCTCCAGGAACGTGCCCTCATCGCCGCCGCAGGACGCCGGGACGAAGTGCCGGGCGAAGCCGGCTGCGACCAGCCCGCGCACGACCTCGGGATCCAGCCGCCGGTCCCGCTCGGCACGCGGCGCGGCCGCCGCGGCGGCCGCACCGACCTGCTGTGCGGCGGTGATGAAGGCGGTGCGCGTGTGCTCCATCCGGTTTCGCTCCCCACTCGTCGAAACAGCCGCCCGGCCGGGCGGGCCGGGCGGCCACGATCGCCGCACCGGTTCGAAGTTCGCTCGACCGTCGCTGGAACGGCTCCGCCGCGAGCGGAGTTCGAGCGAGCCTCGAACCGGCGAGCCGACGCTCGACACGTCCCAGCGGCGCCTGCCGCACCGGGCCGCAGCGCCCGTTCCCACATCGGAGAGGAGCCCTCCGGATGAGCCACGCAGAGTTCCGGCGGATGCCGGGCGGTGTCCGGTGAGACGGGTCGCGATCACCGGCATCGGCATCCGCGCTCCCGGCGGAACGGGAGTGACGAAGTTCTGGGAACTGCTGACCGCGGGCCGGACCGCGACCCGGCGGATCAGCCTGTTCGACCCGGCGCCCTTCCGGTCTCAAGTGGCGGCCGAAACCGGGTTCGACCCGGTGGCGGAAGGATTGTCGCCGCGTGAGGTGCGCCGGATGGACCGGGCCACGCAGCTGGCGGTGGTGTGCGCGCGGGAAGCCGCCGCCGACGGCGGTTTCGTGCCGGGCGACGTCGATCCCGGCCGCGTCGGGGTGTCGGTGGGCAGCGCGGTCGCTGCGGCGACCAGCCTGGAGCAGGAGTACCTGGTGCTCTCCGACGGCGGGCGGAACTGGCTGGTCGATCCGATGAGCGTGAGCCCGCACATGTTCGACTACCTGGTACCGAGCGTGCTGCCGGCCGAGGTGGCGTGGACCGTCGCAGCGGAGGGACCGGTGACCATGCTGTCCAACGGCTGCACCTCCGGTATCGACGCCGTCGGTCACGGCGCCCGGGTGATCCGCGAGGGCGACGCCGACGTGGTGCTCGCCGGAGCGGCCGACGCTCCGATCACCCCGATCGTCGTCGCCTGCTTCGACGCGATCAAGGCGACCACCCCGCGCAACGACGAACCGGAAGGCGCCTCCCGGCCCTTCGACGGCTCCCGCAACGGGTTCGTGCTCGCCGAAGGCGCGGCCATGTTCGTGCTGGAGGACTTCGACCACGCCGAGCGCCGCGGTGCCCATGTGTACGCCGAGATCTCCGGTTATGCCGCGCGGTGCAACGCATTCCACATGACCGGGCTCAAGAGCGACGGGCGGGAGATGGCGGAGGCGATCCGGGTCGCGATGGACGAGGCCCGCATCGCTCCGGAGGACATCGGCTACGTGAACGCGCACGGTTCCGGCACGAAGCAGAACGACCGGCACGAAACCGCCGCCTACAAGCGCAGCCTCGGGGAGCACGCGCGGAAGGTGCCGATCAGTTCCATCAAGTCGATGGTCGGCCACTCGCTCGGCGCCATCGGGTCCATCGAGATCGCGGCGTGCGCGCTGGCGATCGAGCGCGACATCATCCCGCCGACGGCGAACCTGTACGACCCGGATCCGGACTGCGACCTCGACTACGTTCCGCTGCTGCCCAGGGAAGTGCGGCTGCGCGAGGTGCTGACCGTGGGCAGCGGGTTCGGCGGGTTCCAGAGCGCGATGCTGCTGCGCAGGCCGGGGGCCGCGAGGTGAACGGGGTGTACGTCACCGGCATCGGCCTGCTCGCGCCGAACGGGATCGGGTTGGAAGAGCATTGGCGCGCGACGTTGAACGGGCGGACCGGGATCGGCGAGCTCACCAGGTTCGACACGTCCGGTTACCCGATACGGCTGGCGGGGCAGATCGACGAGTTCGATCCGGCCGAACACCTGCCGGGGCGACTGCTGCCGCAGACCGACGTCTCCACCCGCTACGCGCTGGTCGCCGCGGACTGGGCGTTGGGCGGCGCCGAGCTGGCACGGGACGACTACGCCGACTACGAGATGGGCGTGATCACCGCCAACGCGGCGGGCGGCTTCGAGTTCACCCACCGGGAGTTCAAGAAGCTGTGGTCGGACGGTCCTGCCGCGGTGAGCGTCTACGAGTCGTTCGCCTGGTTCTACGCGGTGAACACCGGCCAGATCTCGATCCGGCACGGACTGCGCGGTCCGGGCAGCGCGGTGGTCGCCGAACAGGCCGGTGGCCTCGACGCGATCGGGCACGCGCGGCGCGCGGTCCTGCGCGGCACGCCACTGGTGCTCACCGGCGGGGTCGATTCGGCGTTCGATCCGTGGGGCTGGGCTTCCCAGATCGCGGGCGGGCGGCTGTCGCCCTCGACATCCCCGGAGCACGCCTACGCGCCGTTCAGCGCTACGGCGAACGGTTGCGTGCCGGGAGAGGGCGGGGCTGTGCTCGTCTTCGAATCCGCCGAGACCGCGCTGCGCCGCGGCGCGCCGCGGATCTACGGCGAGATCGCCGGGCACGGGTGCACCTTCGACCCGCCGCCCGGAGTGCCGCGCCCGCCAGGGTTGCGGCGGGCAGCGGAGCTGGCGCTCGCGGACGCCGGCGTGGAACCCGAGCAGGTCGACGTCGTCTTCGCCGACGCGGCCGGGACACCGGAGCTGGACCGCGCGGAGGCCGCCGCCATCGCCGAACTGTTCGGACCGTTCGAAGTTCCGGTGACCGCGCCGAAGGCGTTGATCGGACGGCTGTACTCCGGTGCGGGCCCGGTCGACGTGGCCACCGCCTTGATGTCCATCGCGGAAGGCGTGGTGCCGCCGACCGCGACCGCCGTGCAGCCGCCCGCCGACTACGCCATCGACCTGGTCCGCGGCGAACCGAGGCACGGGCCGATCCGGACCGCCCTCGTGCTCGCCAGGGGCAAGTGGGGTTTCAACGCCGCCGTCGTGGTGCGCGCGGCACCCGGCCGACCGTCCGACCTACCAAGGAGCTGATCATGCGGATGACCATCGACGACCTGCGCCGAGTGCTGGCCGAGTGCGCGGGCGAGAACGACGGGGAACTCTCCGGCGACATGCGGGGCCGGGGCTTCGACGAGCTCGGGTACGACTCGTTGGCCCTGATGGAGACCGCGGCGCGCATCGCCGCCGAGTACGGGGTGCGGCTCAGCGACGACGACGTCGCGGGACTGCGAACTCCCGACGACCTGCTGGACGCGGTCAACCGCGCACCCGCGTCGAGCTGACCGAGGACGCGTGGATGTCCGACGAACTCAAGGACGTGCTCGCCCGCTATGCCAGCGGCGTCGCGATCCTCACCACGCGCGACGAGACCGGGCAGCCCCACGGGATGACGGTGAGCTCGTTCTGCCCGGTCTCGCTGGAACCACCGCTGGTGCTGGTGTGCGTGGCGAAATCCGCGAAGTCCTTCCCGGTGTTCGCCCGCACCCGCGACTTCGCGGTGAGCGTGTTGCGCGACCAGCACGTCGAGGTGGCGCGGAGGTTCGCCACCAGCGGGGCGCGGAAGTTCGCCGCGGGCGGCTTCGTGCGTTCCGAACACGGGGGAGTGGTGCTCGACGGTGCACTGGCGGCGGTCGAATGCCGGTTGGAGCGCAGCCACGACGCGGGGGACCACCTGATCCTCGTCGGAGCCGTGGTCGGTCACGAACTCCTGCACGACGGTGTGCCGGTCGTCTACTACGACCGTGGTTTCTCCGCGCTGCGCACGATATGACCCGCCCGAATCCTGGACCTGGAGGTGACGGCACGTTGTCCGGCCCACCCGTTTCCGACGAGGAGCTGTCCGCGCACCTGGCGGAGGCCGACGTCCCCGCGTTGATGATGACGCTCGCGCACCTCACCGGCGATCCGTCCGTGCTGGAGCCCGCGGCGCTCGCGCCGGGCTGGCTGTTCTCCGAACAGGGCGGCCTGTCCGCGGCGCAGCAGGAGGCGGCTCGGGAGGTGGCGTTCGACCAGCTCACCCGGCTGCGGTCGGAGGGCGGCTGGCGTTGGCCCGACCCACCGGATTTCCCGCTGCTGCGGGAGATCGCGGGCTGGGCGCTGGGTGGCGACGTCGACGAACTGCTGCCGCTGCTGGCCGAGGAGATCATCGCGCCGGGCGCCGATCCGCGGTCTCCGGACTGGACCGCGCCGCGGCTCGCACCGGAGCGGGAATTCCACGTCGCCGTGATCGGCGCCGGGTTCAGCGGCCTGCTGGCCGGCTACCGGCTGGCTCAGGCGGACATCCCGTTCGTGATCTACGAGAGCGCGACCGAGCTCGGCGGGACGTGGGCGCACAACACCTACCCGGGCTGCCGCACCGACGTGGCGAGCCACCTCTACAACTATTCGTTCGCGCCCCGCTCGGACTGGCCGGAGCACTTCTGCCGCCGCGAGGTGGTGCAGGACTACCTGCGCGAGTTCGCCGCGAGCACCGGCGTGGCCGGGCGGATCCGGTTCGGCACCGAGGTCACCGAGTTGCGCTGGGACGAAGCCGAACACGAGTGGCGAGTGCAACTGCGCGAAGGCGGAACGGCGCGGCACCACGCGGTGATCAGCGCGGTCGGGCAGCTCAACCGACCCCACGTGCCGGACATTCCTGGGCGGGACGGCTTCGCGGGCACCAGCGTGCACTCCGCCCGCTGGGAACAGGGCATCGACGTCGCCGGCAAGCGGGTCGGCGTGGTCGGTACCGGTGCGAGCGCGTTCCAGATCGTGCCGGAGATCGCGGGCACCGCGGCGGAGGTCGCGGTGTTCCAGCGGAACCCGCCGTGGTTGCGACCGACGCCGAACTACCGCAGCCCGATCCGGGACGGTGCCCGGTGGCTGTTCGAGAACCTGCCGTACTACGCGCGGTGGTACCGGTTCTGGCTGTTCGCCCCAGGGCTGCGGGGAATCCTGGAAGGCTGGGTGGTCGACCCGGACCACCCGCCGACCGAACGCGCGGTGTCCGGTCCCAACGAACGGCTGCGCGCCTCCTTGTCGCAGTACTTGCGGGACCAGCTGGCCGGGGAACCGGAACTGCTCGACGCGGTGGTGCCGCGCTATCCGGTCGGAGCGAAGCGGGTGCTGCGCGACGACGGCCGCTGGCTGACCGCGCTGCGGCGGGACGACGTGCGGCTGGTGACCGATCCGGTCGAACGGGTCGAGCCGCGCGGGATCGTCGCGGGCGGGCGCCGGCACGACCTGGATCTGATCGTCTACGCGACGGGGTTCCAGGCATCCGGCTTCCTCGCCCCGATGCGGGTCCTCGGGCGGGGCGGTGCTGAAATGCCCGCCCGCGATGCCCGCGCCTACCTCGGCATCGCGATGCCCGAATTCCCCAACCTGTTCTGCATGTACGGGCCGAACACGAACCTCGTCGGCCAGGGCGGCAGCATCGTGTACTTCTCCGAATGTGCGGCCGCGCACATCATCGACGCCATCCGGTTGCTGCTCACGGATGGGAAGCGGTCGATGCGGGTGCGGCGCGAGGTGCATGATCGGTTCAACGATCGAGTGGATGCGGGAAACCGGGAGCGCGCCTGGGGATTCTCCGCGGTCGGTGGCTGGTACAACGAGAACGGCCGGTCCGCGACGAATTGGCCGTTCTCCGCGCTCGAATACTGGCGGCTCACCCGCCGGGCCGATCCGAGCGATTACGAATTCCTGTGAAGCACCGGAGGAGAGGTGTCATGCGAGAAGTCGCCCGAACACTGCCGGAACGTTCGCGGGCGGTCGCGGAACTGGTCGCCGAACGTGCCGCGGGGATGGAGATCGCCTGCGGGATCGACGCGGATGTGATCACGGGGATGGCCGAGGCCGGCTTCATGCGGCATTGCGTTCCGACCGAGTTCGGCGGCCGTGGCGGCGGGTTCGGCGAACTGCTCGACGCGGTCGCGCTGATCGGCGCGGAGTGCGCCGCCTCGGCCTGGTGCGCTTCGCTGTTCGCCGCCACGACGCGGTTCCTCGAACCCTTTCCCCAGGAGGTGCGGCACGAGGTGTGGGCGACGGGTCCCGACGCCGTGGTGGTGGCTTCCACCATCCCGTGCGGGAAGGCCGCCGCGGACGGGGACGGAGTGCGGGTCTCCGGGCGGTGGCCGTACCTCAGCGCCGTCGAGTTCGCGGACTGGGCGGTGCTGTGCGCCGCGCTGGAGGGCCCGGGCGGTGAACCGGAGCTGAAGCTGGTGGCGGTCCCGGCCGCTCACCTCCGGGTCGAGCGGACCTGGCAGAGCGCCGGGATGTGCGCCACCGGCAGCCACACGGCGGTGCTGGCGGACGTGGCGGTTCCCGCGTCGCGGATGCGCGACCTCGCCGAGCTGTTCAGCGGCCCGGTGCCGCTGGGCGCGGTGAACGGGTTGACGTTCGTCGCGCCCGCCCTCGGAGCCGCGCGCGGGGCGCTGCGCGCACTCACCGAACGGCACTCGGGCCGCGGCGCTGCCGGATCGCAGACGGGTCGCGATGCCGCGCTCGCCCGCTCGGCCGCCGAGATCGACTCCGTCGAGCTGTTGTTGCGGCGTGCCGCAGCGGTCGCCGACACCGGCTCGCTCACCGCGGCCGAGGTCGCGCGCAATTCCCGGGACAGCGCGTTCGCGATCGAAGTGCTGACGGGCGCGGTGAATCGGATGTTCCTGGCGGCGGGCACCGGCGGCCAGCTCGCCGGCGCTCCGTTGCAGCGCCTCTGGCGCGACGTCAACTCGGTGGCCACGCACCGGGCGCTTCAGTTCGAACCGGCGGCGCAGAACTACGTGCGTTCGCTGGCAGGTGACCGAGCGGATCTGGATTCCGCAGGAACGAGGGAGTGAGATGAACGTTTCCGCACCGTCGCCGCACCGCATCATGCGGGTGGGCATGGGTTTCCAGGAGTCGAGAACTCTGCTGGCCGCCGTCGAGCTCGGGGTCTTCACCGAGCTCGCGCGCGGACCGGCCGACGGCGAGGAGTTGCGGACGCGGTTGGGCGTCGACCAGCGGGGCGCGCGGGACTTCTTCGACGCGCTCGTCGCGATGGGGTTCCTGGAACGTTCGGACGGCCGCTACCGCAACGCGCCGGATGCGGACGCTTACCTGGACCGGGCCAAACCCGCGTACCGGGAGATGGGCGGCCTGCTGGAGATGGCGAACTCCAGGTTGTACGGCATCTGGGGTGGTCTCGCGGATGCGCTGCGCACCGGTCGCGCGCAGGACGAGTCGAAGACCGAGCAGCCCGGCGCGGACACCTTCGGGGCGTTGTACGCGGACCCGGAACGCCTCGCGCAGTTCCTGGCGTCGATGACCGGCGTCAGCCACGCCGCGAACCGCCAGCTCGCCGCTCGCTTCGACTGGAGCGGCTATCGCACGGTGGCAGACCTGGGCACGGCGCAGGGCGACATGGCGGTGCAGATCCTGCTGGCGAACCCGCACCTGGACGGGATCGGTTTCGACCTGCCCGCGGTGCGGCCGGTGTTCGACGACTACGTGGCGGAGGCCGGTCTCTCCGAACGGCTGAGATTCGTCGGCGGTGACTTCTTCCAGGACGAATTCCCGTCCGCGGACGTGATCACGATGGGGCACGTGCTGCACAATTGGGACCTCGCGGGGAAGCGATTGCTGCTGGAGAAGTCCTGGCGCGCGCTCCGGCCCGGTGGTGCGGTGATCCTGTACGATTCGATGATCGACGACGGCCGGTCGGAGAACGTGTTCGCGTTGATGATGAGCCTGAACATGATGGCGGTAACCGATGGGGGATTCGGGTACACCACGGCGGAATGCCAGGAATGGCTGCGTGCGGCCGGTTTCAGTCGATCTTGGTCGCAGCACCTGATCGGGCCGGATTCGATCGTCGTCGGGATCAAGGAATGACGGCCACCGCACGGGCTTCCAATGATCCGAAAGGCGAGGAGAATCGATGAGTTCATCTGATCAGGTGACTGACACCGTCGCGTCCGCGAACCGGCGGCTGGTCCTCGAATACATCCGCATCTTCTACAACGAGAAGGACTTCGACCGCGCTCGGCCGATGCTGACCGAGGACTTCGCGAACCACCACACCGGTGTCGGCACGGGCCGGGAACGCACGATCGAGACCTTCCGCGAACAGGTCGGCGTTCCGCTGCCGGACTTCACGCTGACCGTGCTGCGTTCGATCGCCGAAGGCGACTTCGTGTGGACCTGCGGCGTCGTGCGGGCGTTCCCGGACACCCCGAGCGCGCTGGTGGTGGACATCTGGCGGGTCGAGAACGGCCGGCTCGCCGAGCACTGGGACGTGGCGCAGGGCCTGCCCTCCGACGGCACCGCCGCCGAGCTGATCGCGGAGGTGTCGTGAGCGCCACCATGTGGATGGTGACCCAGCGGTCCCTCGGCGGTCCGGAGGTGCTGGAGGTCGTGCGCGGCGACCGGCCGCACCCCGTGGTCAACGAGGTGGTGGTGCGGGTGCGGGCGGCCGGGGTGAACCCGGTCGACGCGCTCCTGCGTTCGGGTTTCCTGCGCTGGCTGGGCGAACCGCCGTTCACGCTCGGCTGGGACGTGTCCGGCGAGGTCGTGCAAGTGGCGCCCGGGGTGACCAGGTTCTCGGTGGGCGACGAGGTGTTCGGGATGCCGTGCATCCCGCACCCGGCCAACGGCTACGCGGAGTTCGTCTCGGTGCCCTCCCGGCACCTCGCCCGCAAACCCGCCGGACTCGACCACGTGCGGGCGGCTGCGCTGCCGCTCGCGGGCCTGACGGCCTGGCAGGCGCTGGTGGACACCGCCGGGGTCGGTGCGGGGGACCGGGTGCTGGTGCACGGAGGCGGTGGCGGGGTGGGCCATGTGGCCGTCCAGCTCGCGAAATCCCGCGGGGCCGAGGTGGTCACGACCGCGAGCCTCGGCAAGCACGAGTTCGTCCGCGGAATCGGTGCCGACGAGGTGATCGACTACCGGGCCGTGGACTTCGGTTCGGTGGTGGCGCCGGTGGACGTCGTGCTCGACACCGTCGGCGGTGCCACCGCGCTGCGCTCGCTCGACGTCCTCCGCCCCGGCGGCCTGCTGATCACACTCGTCGGGATGGGGGATGAGCGGTTGTTCGCGCGTGCCGCGGAGTGGGGACTGCGCTGCTCCGTGCTCACCGCGGAACCCGACCACGCCGGCCTCGCCGCGCTGGCGGACGAGGTCGACGCCGGCCGGTTGCGAGTGCACGTGGCGGAGACGGTGCCGCTGCACGATGTCGCACGGGCGCACGGGCTGATCGACGCCGGTTCCGGCGCGGGCAAGATCGTGCTGGTGATGGACTGAGCGCTTCGGCGTTTCGAGCATGCGCGAGCCGTCCGGTTCCCGGACCGCGCGTGGAGTGCTGGACCGCTCCCGCGCGCGGACCGGGAACCGCAGCAGCGGAGCTGACGAGCTCGTGCAGAATGATCTTCGACCGGGTGTCCTGCCAGCGGCGGAGCCGTCGAGCAGCTCGGGCGACCCGCGCACCGGCAGGTCCGCCGCGGGTTCCTCGGGAACGACGTCGGTTTCGCCGTGGGCGTGCGAGGTCACCGGTACGCCGCGGCGAGGAAGCCGCCAGATCGCCCGTTTCCGAACCTGTCCGGCGGGGTCGGTTTCCTGTCAGCGGCGCAGCCGCTGAGCCGACGACCGCCCGAGACACCGGGCCCGCAGCGGGTTCTCAGCGGCTTCCTCGCGAGGGCAGCGATGTCACGTGTGGCGGACCCACTCGAGAGATCGATCCCGCAGCGAGGAAGCCGCTGAGGTTCCGCTGCCCGACTACTACGCAGAAGCAGCGAGGCAGGCCGTGAGGTTCCGCTGAGCGAGCCATCGCTCAGGCCGCGATGACAGGTTCCTAGGTCGCCACGGCGGTGGGGATCGGGACTCCGGAGGCGCGGGCGAGCGCGGCGGCTTCTCCGCGGGTGCTGACGCCGAGCTTGCGGAAGATCTTCGCGACGTGGAACTTCACGGTGTGCTCGCTGACGTGCAGCTGTTCGGCGATCGCACGGTTGCGCCTGCCCAGCGCGAGCTGCCGCAGCACTTCGAGTTCGCGCGGTTTGAGCTCGCCCAGCGCGTCGTTGCGCGGGGCGTCCGGGGCGGCGAGAGGCAGCCGGGTCGTGACGATCGTCCCCCACTGGGGCACCGAATCCACGTGCAGCGTCCCGTGCAGCGCGGCCACGCGATCGGTCAGCCGGTGCACGGCGAGGGTCTCCGCGGCCAGCGTGCCGGGGCCGTCGTCCCGGATGCTGGTGCGCAGCTCGGTGTCGTCCACCTCCCAGCTGACTCGGATCCGTCCCACATCGCCCTGCTCCAGCATGGTGAGCACGGTGCCGCGCGCGGTGGTGCGGGCTGCGCGCGCGATCTCCGGCGGCAGCAGCCGATCACCGCGTTCCGGCGGCCGGAACTCCAGCGCGATGTTGCCGTACCGGGACAGCAGTCCCAGCATCTCGGTCATCCGGTCGAACGCCTCCGCGGTGGACTCCTCCGGAGGAGCCTGCTCGTCGGCGTTGTTCGCGCGCAGCTCCACCAGCGCGGACACGGCGATGTCCGTCGCGGAGCGTCGGGCACCGGCATCGTCGAGGGTGCGGGAGCGCAGTGCGCCGAGCACGGTCGTGAGCGTGGCGGCGTGCGCCTCGGTGAGGTTCGTGAGCACACGGGCGCGCTCGCTGTTGGCGAGCCACGGTCCGGTGACGTCCACCGGTACGGCCGCGGGCAGCAGTTCGATGATCCGCGCGGTGGCCAGGTCCCACAGTCGCTGGACGAGCTCGCGCACCGCCGCATCGGGTCGGCCGCCAGTGGTGAGCACGGTCAGCAGCGCCCCCGCCGAACCTTCGGGTGCGGAGGCGACCGCGAGAACGGGGCGCTCCTCGCCGGCGACCACTGCGGTGCCGCACCACGGCCGCGCCACGTCCACCCGGGTCGCCAGTGCGGCGAGTTCCGCGCTGGTCGCCGTCTCCGCGAGCTCCCGGTCCCCGCAGTTCCAGGTGGCGGATTTCGGGCAGTCACCGGTGAGCATGATCAGCGCCTGGTGCTCGACGAGCTCGGCTATCCCGTGCGACAGCGTCGGCAGGATCTCCTCGAGTGGTGCACCGGCCAAGCTCTTGGCGAGTTCCAGCGCGTGCAGCACCCGCCCCCAGTCCTCGTGTGCCATGTCTCCGAGTTTATGGAATCGGAGCGGACTGCCGAGTCCCCGTTCGGGTAGCGTTCGCTACTCCAACGGGTAGTGCTGAACGACGCCTTCTGTCCAAGCGGACGACTGCGGATGCCTGCCCACATCAAGAACAACCGTGGCTCCAGTCGGACGCGCGTAGGTGGACCGCGTCGTGCGCGAGAAGCGTGGTGCGCACACTGCTCATCCCGATCAGCGCGTTCGTGCGGACGACCGGGAAGAGATCCGCGAACACGCCGACGACCAGCGGGCCGATGCCTGCGATGGACATCGTGGTGGTGTTGAGCAGCGCGAACCCGTGTCCCCGGAGGTCGGCCGGGTGCGCCGAGTAGCCGGCTCGCGAACACGGCACGGAACCACGCGACGGCGAGCGCCCTTCGTCGTGTCCGTCGGCCACGACTTCCCGTGCGTGCGAGGCCGGTCCCGGCAGCCTCCTGACCGAGCACTCGCATGCTGGAGCAGCGGGGCACTGACTCGGCCGGGACCAGCGACCCGCGCGCAGCTCGCGCACCCGCTCGGCGATCGCCGCCGCACGGCTGGGGCGGATCCGCACTACCGCGAGGTCGGTGCCCAATGCTGAAAGCCGCTCGAGGAACCGAAGTTCGGCCTGTTCCGGGGGAGTTCCCGCGCAAATGGGGCGCCGCACACGGCGAAGCGCCAGGCGGGCTTTCTGACCGATTCGGCGAGCGCCCGTCTCGAATGCCGGATTTCGTTGGGCTTGCCGTGGAGTATCGCAACACGGATGGCGAGAGTACTGACGAACAGCAGCGCGGTGCAGATCGCGGCGATGCCGGTGAATCCGATTCGAATGGGCTTGGATGGCATGAATCGTGCGGGCTCTCAATGATCAGCAGGTGCCGTGTCCGTCGCAACTGGAACCCGAGCGTCCTGCGCAGCTCGATGCCCGGGCTCGGCGGGTTGCGGGCACGGGCACACCGTCCGGCACCGAAACCAGCGATGGGCCGTTCCGGTGATCGTTCGGCTGGGTGCGTCAATGCTCGTCCGACGTTGTGTCTCGTTGGTGGGGTGTATCGCGAGGGGAGCGGGGCGTGTGAGTATCGGGTCGGCAGGACGTCTCGGCGGGTTGGGTCAATGCGCGACCACGCAAGCGTCGAGGCAGCGCTGCTCGCTCAGCGGGCGGAATGTGTTTCGCGTTTCATGGTCGTACGTCGACGGGGGAGCACCAGGATCCGGTGTCGTCGTGTGAGTGGCAGCGGGATGCTGCTGATGCGGTGATCGACGGTCGCGGACGGGTGGTGGGCGGATCAGACCCCGGGGCGGATCCCGTCGATCAGCATGCTCACCAGCTGTTCCACGCCGACGTGCCAGCCGTCCTTCGCCAGATGTCCGCTGAGTTCCATGCCGGCGATGCCGTGCGCGCTCGACATCAGCAGCGCACCGTAGCGGCGCGCGTCCGGTTCGCCGACGATGTCGGCGACCAGGGCGAGGAACTCGTTCTCCAGGCGGCTCGCCGCTTCGGCGGCCACCGGGGTGCCGGCCGACGTGCTGAACATCAGCGCGTACCGGTGCGGTGTCCGGCGGGCGACGTCGATGAGCGCCAGCAGGGCTCGTTCGAGTCGCGCGCCCGGTTCGAAGCCCGGATCTCCCCGCAGCGCTTCCACTTCGTCGGCCAGGGAGTTCCAGGCTCCGATGGCGAGCTCGGTCAGCAGGTGTTCCTTGTTGGTGAAGTGCCCGTAGGGCGCACCGCGCGAGACGCCGGCGCTGGCGCCCACCGCGCGGAGGGTCACCGCGTCGGGCCCTCCCTCGTCGAGGAGTTCGGACGCGGCGCGGATGAGAGTGCGCCGAGTCGCTGCAGCAGCCTGGGCCCGTGTCACGAGGACGACCTTACTTGACAGCGTCATCTGAATGGGGAACGGTTGTTCATGTGACACTGTCACATCAGTTGTCCGCCGACGATGCCCGCGCGCCGCGAGCGAGCCTTCCCGTCGGCAACGTCGGATCCGGCAACGACGGCGTCGGCGCGGCCCGCACTTCGCGGCACCACACCGACCCGCTCGCGCAGCAGGCTCATCCCTACAGGAGGCATCGACTCCCATGGCACCGCCGCACGAACCGCTCCCCGACCTCGCGGGGCGCACCATCGTCGTCACCGGCACGACGTCCGGCCTCGGCCTCGCCCTGTCCGGCGCCCTGGCCAGGGCCGGTGCCCGCGTCCTGATGACCGTCCGCGACGCCGAACGCGGCGCGGCGGCCGTCGACCAGGTGCGGGACGGACTCCAGGGCCGCGGCTCGGCCGAAGCCGTCCTGCTCGACCTGGCCGATCTCGCTTCGGTCCGCACCGCCGCCGCTGACGTCCGGGACCGGACCGGCGACCGGGTGGACGTGTTGATCAACAACGCCGCCGTGTCGCTGGGCCCGCACGACCGGACTCGGGACGGGTTCGAGCTGCAGATCGGGACCAACCACCTCGGCCCGGCCGCGCTCACCTGGTTGCTGATGCCGGCGTTGCGGGCTGCGGGGAGCCCCGAGCTGCCCTCCCGGGTGGTGACGACGTCGAGCCTCGGGCACCGCACCGGCGGACTCGATCTCACCGATCCGCACTGGGATCGCCGGCGCTACTCGCCCACGCTCGCCTACGGGGCGTCGAAGCTCGCGAACCTGCTGTTCGCCGCGGAGCTCGACCGGCTGTTGCGGCTGACCGGGGACCCGGTGCTGTCCGTCGCCGCCCACCCCGGGCTGACGGCGTCCGAGCTGCTGAACAACAGCCTCAGCCGCGGCGGCACCTGGCGGGCTCGCCTGCTCGTGCTCCCGGACCGGCTCCTCTCCCAACCGGTCGCCGCCGGGATCGCGCCCCAGCTCCGCGCGGCGACCGGACCGGTGCGCGGCGGCGACTACGTGGGCCCCACCGGGCGGTTCGAGACGCGCGGCCCAGCCGGGCCCGCCCGCCGCTCGGCGGCCGCCCGCGATCCGGAGCTAGCCCGCGAGCTGTGGGAGTTCACCGCCGCCGGCACCGGCGTCGCCCCCGATCCCGAGCCGCCGATCCGCGCGTGACGTCGCCCCTGCGGACGCCGGTGCAGCCCCACCGGACCGCGGGTGGGCCACGACGAGCGCGCAGCACTGATCCCGCGCCCGCATCGACCGCCGGCCAGGCCGCCGCGGCCACCGGAGTGCTCCGCGGCGGCAGGCCCTCACGCTTCCTGCAGGAACCGGTCGAGGACGCGGACGCCGAACCGCAGCGCCTCCACCGGAACGCGTTCGTCGACACCGTGGAACAGGGCGCTGAAATCGAGTTCGGCGGGCAGCCGCAGCGGCGCGAAGCCGTAGCAGTTCATGCCGAGCCTGCTGAAGGACTTCGCATCCGTGCCGCCGGACATCATGTACGGCAACGTCTTCGCCGCCGGGTCCTCGGCGATCAGCGAGCTGCTCATCTTGTCGACCAAGCGGCCTTCGAACTTGGTCTCGACCGGCGGCAGCCCCACCCATTCCCGCTCGACGTCCGGGCCGAGCAGTTCGGCGAGCTCCCGGTCGAACGCCTCTTCGCGCCCCGGCAGGATCCGGCAGTCCACGGCGGCCTCCGCGACCGACGGGATCACGTTGTGCTTGTACCCGGCGGTGAGCATCGTCGGGTTCGCTGTGTCGCGCAGCGTCGCCCCCACGATCCGCGACAGGTTGCCCAGCTTCGCCACCGACCCGTCCAGGTCGTCGGCCGGGAAGTCCCAGCCCGTGAGCTCGGTGACGCCGTCGAGGAACTCGCGCACCGAGTCGTTCAGCACCAGCGGGAACCGGTGCCGCCCCAGCTTCGCGACGGCCTCGGCGAGCTGGGTGACCGCGTTGTCGTCGTGCACCATCGACCCGTGCCCGGCCCGCGCGCGCGTCCGCAGCTTGAGCCAGCGGATGCCCTTCTCCGCGGTCTGCACCAGGTAGGCGCGCACCCCGTCCTGGAAGGTCACCGAATAGCCGCCGACCTCGCTGATCGCCTCGGTGCAGCCCTCGAACAGCTCCGGGCGGTGATCCGCCAGCCACTGCGCGCCCTGCAGCCCACCGGCCTCCTCGTCCGCGAGGAACGCGAACACGATGTCCCGCTTCGGCGTGATCCCGTCCCGCTTGAACCGGCGCGCGACGGCCAGGCTCATCGCCAGCATGTCCTTCATGTCCACCGCGCCGCGGCCCCACACGTAGCCGTCCTGCACCGCGCCCGAGAACGGGTGCACCGACCACTCCGAGGCGTCCGCGGGCACCACGTCCAAGTGCCCGTGCACCAGCAGTCCACCCCGATCCGAGCCCGACCCCGGCAGCCGCGCGATCACGTTCCCGCGGCCCGGGTGATCACCCGACTCCACGTAGGTCGTCTCGTACCCGACCTCCGCCAGCTTCCCCGCGACGTACTCGGCGGCCACCCGCTCACCCGCGAGCGTCGCCGGATCGCCCGTGTTCGTCGTATCGATCCGGATCAGCTCGCTCGCCAGCTCGACGACCTCGTCCTCGGCCAGCCGCAGGCCCGCCCCATGATCGTCCGCAGCGGTCTCCATATGCTCGTTCACCAGGCCTTTCTATCACTCCGAACCCCTACAGGGGGGTGGGTCCCAAGCCCTGAAATCGATCAGCTAATCTAGTGTCACAACAGAACGGAGCCGCCGAGGAACACAGGCGGCGCTGAGGCGTCCGAGTGGCGGAATGGCAGACGCGCTAGCTTGAGGTGCTAGTGCCCTATTAATGGGCGTGGGGGTTCAAGTCCCCCCTCGGACACGCGCACTAACCACACGTGGCGAGATCGTAGCTTCTACGACTCGCGCGTGTGGTTCGTGCTTTAAGCGGAGTTGCAGGCTGTTGTAGACCTTGCTCAGGGTCTCCGGCTTGCCGTCCGCCAAGGCGGCCCCACGTCCCCGAGCACATCGATCACCGCGTAGATCTCCCCGTCGGTCAGCGTCCGGCGCGCCGTCCAGCTCGGCTCGTGCGGATGCTCGTTCGGCTTGTGTCCGCGACCTCGACGCCGAGCGGATCGTCAAGCACGGCCAGCGGATGCGAGCCGATTTCATCAGTCAAGCTGGTCACCTCCCTCAGCCCCGTGCAGGGTCTTTGCCCCTGTCGGTTCGACCGGTGTGGCACGCAGTGCGCGGCAGGTATGCGGGGTGAGCTCCGGAAGTCCGGAGCGGCGCTCCCCGGCGTATCACCGGTCGCTCTGCGCGGAACCGAGACCGGGCAGAAACCCCGATCACCGCGGCACTTCCGTTCGGTCGCCGCACACCGCGAGCGGGAACGCGCAGCCGGGCCGGCGGGCGCAGGCGCACTCCCGCTCGGCCGATGCGCTCGAAAACGACCTCACGACGCCGTTCGGTGAGAAGATGACCACGAACACGTACCAGCATCCGGTCGGGCAGGAGCCCCGCACCGCGGAGGGGCTGCCTCGGGCGGTCGGGTGCCCGGGGCGGGACCGGCTACCGTTCGCCGCCGGCGCGGTCCCGGTTCAGGTGCCGGGCGAAGAACCGGCCTGCGGCGTCGTCCGCGAAGTACGGGACGCCGGTGTGCCCTCCCGTGTTGGCGTGCAACGTCTTCTCGGTGGAGCTGAAGGCGTCGAACAGGTCCAGGGCCGCCCGGCGGTCGTTCCCCTCGTCGTCCCACTGCAGGAGGACGTGCAGCGGGATGGTGACTCGGTGGGCCTCCTCGAACATGACGCGGGGGATGAAGCTCCCGGCGAACAGCACGGCGGCGGAGATGCGCGGCTCGACCACCGCCAGCCGGGTTCCGATGGAGATCACTCCTCCCGAATAGCCGACCGGGCCGCCGATCTCGGGCAGTGCCAGGAGGGCGTCCAGGGCGGCCTGACATTCGGGGACCGCTTGGTCGACGAGGGGGAGGATGAGGGCATCGATGATCTCGTCGGAGATCGGCTCGGCGGCGTCCACCGCGCGGCGCAGGTCGGCGAGGGCCTGTTCGGCGGCGGGCGAACGGGGCCGGTCGCCGCGTCCGGGGAGTTCGATGGTGGCGGTGGCGAAGCCGTCCGCCGCCGCGTGCCGGGCCCGGGCCACCAGGCGGGGGTACGCCGTGCGTAGTCCGACCGGAGGCGGGCTGAGCAGGATCAACGGCGCCGGCGCCGGCCTGGAGGTCCACAGGATGCCGGGGACCTCGCCGAGGGCGAACTCGCGTTCGCGGACGCCGTCGTCGAGGAGCTGCTCGGAGGTGAAGTGCATGGTCGTGCCTCTCGGGAGTGCGTAGGAAACGGCGCTCCCGGGCGACCTGCTATCGCCCGGCCGTGAACCCGGAGGGGAGCACCCACGTCGATGTCGCCTGCACGGGTACCACCTCCTCGACCTCTCGCCACGGCGCCGGAAACGTAGCAGTGGACGCCGCGGTTCCACCAACGGGTTTTCGGGTGTCCGGCCGCCGCAGGCGCCAGCGGCTCATCGATCGGGCGATCACGACGACCGGTACCGCGGTCGGCCGCTGTTCCGGGACAGGA
Organism: Saccharopolyspora sp. MMCC62; assembly: GCF_057736575.1. NCBI lineage: Bacteria > Bacillati > Actinomycetota > Actinomycetes > Pseudonocardiales > Pseudonocardiaceae > Saccharopolyspora > Saccharopolyspora sp. MMCC62. The sequence continues at coordinate 340,865 of NZ_JBYKCM010000006.1, forward strand.
TGCCGTCGACAGGCCGACTCGTCGTTGCGAGATCAGGGGGAACGCACCCGACGGCCGGATTGGTTCGTCGGGGTGTCGGGGGGATCCGTTCGGGGCATTTCGTCCCTGTTCGGGGTCGAGGGCTGGCAACATCGGCGCATGGGTGCGATCAACTCCGGTCCGAAGCTCGCCACCGTGCTGCGACGCCCTTTCCGCTGCGTGGTGTGCGAGTACGCGTTGTTCTGGTCCCGGCAGATCAAGATGAACACCGGTGGTGCCGAGTTCCTCGATCTCGCGTGGGCGAACCGGTCGGCCACGGGTCTGATCTGCGCTCGGTGCGGGTACGTGCACGAGTTCGCGGGCCGCAAGCGCCCGGAGCTGTGGACCGAGCGGAAGGGCTATCCGGAGGCCGACGCGGGCTAGTCAGTCCACTGTGGACTCGTGGTGCGGTCCTTCGGAGGCCTGCAGCGCGCCGGGCCGCAGCCGGTCGCGGCCCCAGCTGCGCTCGACGTAGCCGATGATCCGCTGGACGTCCTCGGCGGGGACGCGCTCCGGTTCGCCGCGTTCGAGCGGGTCCACGTGGAAGATGTAGACGCGGGAGGCGAACTGGTCGAACGGCAGCGATGCCTCCCCGAACCGCTCGCCGTGCCCGGTGGTGGACACGACGACCCCGTCGCCCCAGTCCTGCCCGCTGTCGTTGTTGGGGTTGAAGAAGTACACCCGCACGACGTCCTGCGGATCCGGTGCGACGCGCAGGATGGTGATGGCGTGCCAGCCGATGTAGCGGGCCGCGCTGTCGGTGACGGCGATCCCGGCGGGCTGCGGGTGGATCAGCGGCCGTCCGCCGTTGTAGCCCGGGTGGTAGCCGGCGTGGAAGCGGCGCAGGAACTCGTCCAGGTCCACCAGGTTCCCGGTCGCCACGTCCACGTTGATCCAGAACCCGCGGGCCGCCCACCAGCCGTGGAACTCGGGGTTGACCCAGCGGTGCGGGTCGCCGGGGCGGTCGGCGCAGCGGCGGCCCATCTCGGCGTAGATCCGGTCCAGGTGCGGCACCACGACCAGTGACACCGGGTCCAGGTCGACCGGCAGCGTCTTGGCGACTCCGCCCGCGCTGTCCCGCGACGACACCGGGCTGCCCTCGAAGTGCATGGTGATCTCGTCGTCCCGCGCCGCCCACACGACCAGCTGCAGCAGGTAGTCGGGGTCGTTGTACGCCCACATCGACAGCGCGCGGGCGGACTGGCAGGTCGGGTTGTCGCCCTGCCCGACGCCGAGCGGCTGGCCCAGCATCGAGATCACCCCGGCGGTCAGCCGCGCCACCGGACCCGGCTGGTCGCCGAAGACGGCGGTCAGGCGGTCCCGGGCGACGGGGGAGAGCTCCAGGGACAGCTGCCGCCACAGCGCGGGCTCCACCGGCGCCTCGTGCAGCACGCCGCGGTCCAGCAGCAGCGCGAGCCCGTAGACGCACTGCGCCGTCTGCGGGTGCACGGCGTCCTCGATCAGCCGGTGCACCAGGTCGCGGTAGCGCAGCAGGCAGGTGCGGCCGATGTCGGAGAGCCCCAGCGCCTCCGGGACCAGGTAGTCGCTGCCGCGCAGCAGGAACCGCAGCAGTTCGGCGTGGTACGGCGAGACCAGCCCGGTGTCGTGCATGGCCCGCGCGAACCCGCTGGCCTCGTACTGCAGGGCGCTGGTGTCCATCGCCTCCAGCCGTTCCCGGAACACCTCGACCCCGGGATCGTCCCGGCACGCCTCGGTGGTGCCGAACAGGCTGGTGATCAGCCGGTCCAGGCCCTGCGCGGAGGTGGCGCCGAAGTCGACGTCGGGATCGCTGCGGTAGATGGAGATCCGGGTGATCAGCGACTGCACCTGCTCGACCTGGATGGGCCGCTGGCGCAGGATGCGCCAGATCTCGTCGACCAGTTCGCCCAGCACGCTGTCGTAGCCGATGCCGTCGGCGAGGTACTGGAACAGGTCGCGGATCAGCTGCGCGTTCCGCCCCTGCCGGGTGCGCTCCGCCTCGTTGGGCGGGGTGAACAGCAGGTCCAGGTTCATCGCCAGCACCTGGGAGAGGAACTGGTGCGCGTCGTCGGCGGAGAACGACGGGTGGGCGTACTCGCCGCGCGCGACGGCGAGCAGCCGCAGCTCGCTGGTCGCCTCCAGCACCAGCGTGTCCGCGTTCTCGCAGCGCAGTCCCGGCCCGGCCAGCGCCGGGATGAGGATCTCGGGCGAGGACCAGTCGGTGCCGTCGAACAACCCGGCCTCGTCGAGCGCCTGCGCGCGGGCCTGGACCGCCGCCGCACCGCCCGGTTGCCGCAGGACCCGCCGCAGCGCTTCCAGCACCCGGCGCAGCTTCGCCGGTTTGCCGAAGGCACGGGTCTCGGACAGGGCGCGGACGGCGTCGTCGAGCGAACCGACGCGCCGGTCCAGCGTCGTCGGCGCACCTGCGGCGTCGGCGGTCGGTTCCACGGGTCTCTCCCTGCGAGGCCTCCCGCGTGCGCGGAGACCTCAGACGTAGAAGTCGAGTTCTTCCTGCTGCTTCAACAGGTCGCGCATCCGGTGCGGGTCGTCCCCGAAGAAGTACACCAGGCCCCAGTGGTTGCCGAACGCGGTCCGCTTGGTCACGGTCTCCTCCGGTGGGGCCGTCAGATCGTGGGACTCATAGTAGTCGTCGTCCTCGGTCTCCTCCGGCAGTTGGAGTTCGCTGACGACGCGGCGCCGCGGGTACACCCCGAAGCACCCGGCCACGCCGGTGGCGTCCACGACCTCGCGCGGGAAGAAATCGCTGATCTCCTCCTCGGTGGTCTTCGGGTCGAACGCCAGCGCCAGCCCCTGGTAGGCGTTGAACCCGTAGGCCCGCTCCAGCAGCTCGAAGACCCGGAACCCCGGTGGCCGGTAGGCGACCTCGCCGAAGTACATTTCGCCGTCGCTGGTGACGAAGTACTCGGGGTGCACGAAGCCGAACTCGATGTCGAAGGCCTTGATCAGCTTCTCGACCTGCTCGGTGATCTGCGGCCGGAACCGCTCCAGCGCGGGCGTCGCCGGGACGAACACGGAGTACCCGAGCGTGACGTACTCGGAGATGTTCAGGAACATGATCTTCCCGTTGTGGATCCACGCCTCGACGGCGAACTCCCAGCCGTCCAGGTGCGATTCCATCAGGACGGGGAACTCCTCGTCCGGGATCGCGTCGATCTCGTCCGGGGTGCGGATGACCCGGTGCCCGAGGCAACCGGCCTTGTCGAAGGCCTTGATGTGGATCGGATCGTTCGGGTCGCCGTCGAGCTTGAGCAGCGTCTGGTTGACCCGCTTGAGGAATCTGATCACGTCGTCCCGGTCGTGCGCCTCCTCGAAGATCCCCACCCGGATGCCGCCGAGCTGGGCGCGCCGCTTCATCAACGCCTTGTCCCGCAACAACATCGCCTGGCCCAGCAGCCGCGGGTTGTCCAGCAGCACCGAGTTGATCGCCCCGGCCCACTCCACGGTCTCCTCGAACAGCGGGATCGCCACGTCGACGCCGCGGTCCTGCAACAGCTCCGCGATCTCCATCGAGCGGTCGTTGAGCCGCTCGAAGTTCCAGCGCAGGTAGGGGATGTCGTGCTCGGCGCAGTACTCCTCCGCCCAGTCCGGGGCGACGACCACGTACCTCCGGTCGAACCGGTCGAGGGCTTCCACCGCGTTCAGGCTCCAGCCGAGGAGCGCGACATACCCCTTGTCCGGGTCCTTGGTGGCAGATTCGGGCTTCGGCATGGACCGTCCCTCCATCTGGGCTCGTCGAGTTTCCCGACGTGGAACAACGGTAGTCGTGAATCTCGCGGCGCCGAACCGGCGAACGTGCCCCCGTGCGGGTCCGTCCGGCGGAGCGAAGTGCGGCGTTCGGTGCAGTCCGCGGTGCTACCGCGGCTCGCGGCGGTCGATCACGCGGCGCAGCTTCCCCACCGAGCGCTCCAGCGAATCCGGTTCGAGGATCTCGACGCCGACGGAGATCCCGACGCCGTCCTTGACCCGCGCCCCGATCTCCCGGGCGGCCGCGGCGCGCTGGTCGGCGTCGATGCCGTCCAGGCCCTCGACGCGCACCGTCAGCCGGTCCATCCGGTCGTGGCGGGTCAGCTGGAGCTGGAAGTGCGGGGACAGGCCGTCGACGTCGAGCACGATCTCCTCGATCTGGGTCGGGAACACGTTCACCCCGCGCAGGATGATCATGTCGTCGCTGCGGCCGGCGATCCGGTCCATCCGGCGGAACGACGGGCGCGCGGTGCCCGGGCGCAGCGCGGTGAGGTCGCGGGTGCGGTAGCGGATGACCGGCATGGCCTGCTTGGTCAGCGAGGTGAACAGCAGCTCGCCGGTGTCGCCGTCGGGCAGCACGTCGCCGTCGATCGGGTCGACGACCTCCGGGTAGAAGTGGTCCTCCCAGACGTGCAGGCCGTCCTTGCTCTCCACGCACTCCTGCGCCACGCCGGGCCCCATGATCTCGGAGAGCCCGTAGATGTCGACGGCGTCGAGGTCCATCCGCTCCTCGATCTCGCGGCGCATCTGCTCGGTCCACGGTTCGGCGCCGAAGATGCCGATGCGCGGCGAGCTGGTGCGGGGATCGATGCCCTGGCGCTCGAACTCGTCGAGCAGCGTCAGCATGTACGAGGAGGTCACCATGATGACCTCGGGCTGGAAGTCGGTGATGAGCTGCACCTGGCGCGCCGTCATGCCGCCGGAGGCGGGGATCACCGTGCAGCCGAGCTTCTCGGCGCCGTAGTGCGCGCCGAGCCCGCCGGTGAACAGGCCGTAGCCGTAGGAGTTGTGCACCTTGTGCCCCGGCCGCCCTCCCGCGGCGAAGATCGAGCGGGCCAGCACCGTCGCCCAGGTGTCGAGGTCCTGCTCGGTGTAGCCGACCACGGTCGGCTTCCCGGTGGTGCCGGAGGAGGCGTGCAGGCGGCGCACGCGGTCCTGCGGCACGGCGAACATGCCGAACGGGTACTCGTCCCGCAGGTCCTGCTTGGTGGTGCACGGGAACTTCGCCAGGTCGGCGAGTTCCCGGCAGTCGTCCGGGTGCACGTCCGCTTCGTCGAACCTGCGGCGGTAGAACGGCACGTTCTCGTAGGCGTGCCGCAGCGTCCACCGCAGCCGGTCCAGCTGCCGGGCGCGCAGTTCGTCGACGCTCAGGCGCTCGTCGGGGGTGAGGTCGGCGAGACGCGGTGCGGGACCGAGACGCGGCACGGCACCGGAGCGCGGGGCGGCACCGGAGCGGTCGGCGCCGGAATCGGCGGTCGCGGGGCGGGGTGCGGTGGTCCTGCCGGGCGTGGTGGTCATGGAATCCCTTGGCTGCCGAGGTCTCGCGAAGCGGGCCGCACGTCCCGCCGAGGTGGGGGTCCGCGGCGCCGCGGCCTTGAAAACCGACCGAATGGACGGTAAGTAATGTGAGCTCAGTAAAAGCGGCGCGGGCGCCGGATGTCAAGGGAGCACGAGCGCGGAAGTCCGCGCGGCGCAACGGGTTCGCGGCGCCCGCCGCGAGGTCGCAGGAGCGGGACCGGTCCGCCCGGTTCCGGGAACGGAGGTGGTCGTGCAGGACGTCCAGGGAGCTCCCCGCGAGGTCGGGGTGATCGGCGGTGGCCGGATGGGAGCGGGCATCGCCCAGGTCTTCGCTACCGGCGGCGCCCGGGTCTCGGTCGTCGAGAACGGTGCGGCGGCCGCCGAAGCCGCCCGCGCGCGGCTGGCCGACGGGCTGGCCAAGGCCGCCGAGCGCGGCAAGCTCGCCGAGGACCCGGAGGCGGTCCTGGTGCGCGTGTCCGTCGTCGACGGCATCGATCGGCTCCCGGCGGACGCGGACCTGGTCGTGGAGGCGGTGCCGGAGCTGGCGGACCTGAAGGTCGGCGTGCTGGCCGCGGCCGAGGCCGTCCTCGGCGAGCGCACCGTGCTGGCCAGCAACACCAGTTCGCTGCCGATCACCGAACTCGGCGCCGCGCTGCGCGTCCCGTCCCGGTTCCTCGGCATGCACTTCTTCAACCCCGTGCCCGCGTCGAAGCTGGTCGAAGTGGTGCACGCGCCGGACACCGCAGGCGAGGTGGTGCAGCAGGTGCGCGAGTGGGTCCGGGGGCTGGGGAAGGCCGACGTGGTCGTGCGCGACTCGCCCGGGTTCGCCACCAGCAGGCTGGGCGTGCTGCTGGGGCTGGAGGCGGTCCGGATGCTGGAGGAGGGCGTCGCGGACGCGGCGGCGATCGACGCCGCGATGGAACTGGGCTACCGGCACCCGATGGGACCGCTGCGCTCGACCGACCTGGTCGGCCTCGACGTCCGGCTCGCCATCGCCGAGCACCTGCGCGGCGCGTTGGGGGAGCGGTTCGCGCCACCGCGACTGCTGCGCGACAAGGTCGCGGCGGGTGAGCTGGGGCGCAAGACGGGGCGCGGTTTCCACAACTGGGACTAGGAGCTGTTTAGGAATTGGTTTTGGTGAGGTCGCGGAGCCAGATGTTGATGGTGGCGATGTGCACGGTGGCTTCGTAGCGGACGGCGAGTTTGTCGTATCGGCTGGCCACGGCGCGGTGGTGTTTGAGCCGGTTGATCCCGCACTCCACGGCGTGGCGCCGGCGATAGGTCTTGGAGTCGAAAGCGGGGGGCCGGCCTCCGGCCGGGCCTCGGGCGCGGCGGTGGGCGGCTTGGTCTTTCGGGATCGGGATCGTTGCCATGATCTTGCGTTGACGCAGGTAGGAACGGTTCGCGCGGGAGGAGTAGGCCTTGTCCGCCAGTACCCTCTCCGGGCGAGTACGCGGGCGTCCGCGGGTACGTGTCACCCGAATCGCGTCCAGCACAGCGGCCATCTGAGGATTATCGGCGCGTTGACCAGCAGTGATCAGTATCGATAGTGGCTTGCGGTCTTGTTCACAGGCCAGGTGGATCTTCGTGGTGAACCCACCACGGGACCGCCCCAGGGCGTGATCGGCCGGTTCATCACCGGGAGGTTCGACCTGCTCATCAGGCCGACGGCGAGCTCCGGCGGCGTGCTGGTGAGCCCGGTTGATCGTGGAATCCACCGACACCTGCCAATCGATCAACCCTGCCTGATCCGCCCACGCCCGCAGCACCGAGAGAATCCAGGGCCACACGCCCGCACGCTGCCAGCGACGAAACAACTGGTAGATCGACTGCCAATGCCCATAGCGTTCCGGTACGTCCCGCCACGGAGCACCGACCCGCACCCGCCACCGGACCCCATTGAGCAACTGCCGCCGAGTCCACTTCGGACGACGCCCCACCACCGGCCGAGGCGGCAACACACGCCGCAACATCGCCCATTGCCGATCCGTCAGATCCTGACGCGCGCCAACCGATACGCTTCCCACCGAGGTCTCCGGATAGATGTCGATCTTCTTGGTCGTTGATCCATCTACCGGAGACCTCACTGCGTTCCACCAGCGGGCCCCAGGTTCCTAAACAGCTCCTAGCCGGTCGCCGGACCGGCGGCGCGCGAACTTCGGCGTTCGCGCTTCCCCCGGTCCGGCGGGCGCGTTAGCATTAGTTCCCGAACGTTCGGTCGGTTAATGGTTGGGGAGGGTTGATGGGTCACGCGACAGAGCTGTTGCGCAGCTACGTCTCCGGGGAGTGGCACACGGCGGCGGACGGGGGCGCGCCGCTGCACGACGCCGCGACCGGGGACGAGGTCGCGCGGATCTCCTCGGCCGGGATCGACTTCGCCGCCGCGCTGCGGTACGGCCGCGACGTCGGCGGTCCCGCGCTGCGGCGGCTGACCTTCCACCAGCGCGCCGCGCTGCTCAAGGCGCTCGCCTCGCACCTGCGCGAGCACCGCGAGGGGCTCTACGCGCTGTCCGCGAAGACCGGCGCCACGCTCGGCGACTCGAAGTTCGACGTCGACGGCGGCATCGGCGTGCTGTTCGCCTACGGGTCGAAGGGCAAGCGCGAACTGCCCAACGACACCGTCTACGTCGACGGCGCCGTCGAGCCGCTGAGCAAGGGCGGCACATTCCTCGCGCAGCACATCGCCACTCCGCTGCGCGGCGTCGCCGTGCAGATCAACGCCTTCAACTTCCCCGTCTGGGGACCGCTGGAGAAGCTCGCCCCCGCGTTCCTCGCCGGGGTGCCCAGCCTGGTCAAGCCCGCCAGCCAGACCGCCTACCTGACGGCCCGGCTGGTCGAGCTGATCGTCGAATCCGGCATCCTGCCGGAAGGCTCGCTGCAGTTCGTCGCGGGCGGCGCCGGAGACCTGCTGGACCACGTGACCGCGCAGGACCTGGTGTCGTTCACCGGCTCGGCCGCCACGGCGCAGAAGCTGCGCGCGCACCCGGCCGTGGTGCGGAACTCGGTGCGGTTCAACGCCGAGGCCGACTCGCTGAACTGCTCGATCCTCGGGCCCGACGCGGTCCCGGGCACCGCGGAGTTCGACCTGTTCGTCAAGCAGCTCACCACCGAGATGACGGTCAAGGCCGGGCAGAAGTGCACCGCGATCCGCCGCGCGTTCGTCCCGGCCGAGCTCCTCGACGACGTCGCCGCGGCCGCGTCCGCCCGGCTCGCGAAGGTCACCGTCGGCGCCCCGGACGCCGACGGGGTCCGGATGGGCGCGCTGGCGAGCCTGGAGCAGCGCGAGGAGGTCCGCCGCTCGCTGAAGGCGCTGCTCGCCGCGGGATCGGTCGTCTACGGCGACCCCGAGCACGTCGAGGTCACCGGCGCGGACGCCGAGACCGGCGCGTTCCTGTCCCCGGTGTTGCTGCGCGCGGACCCGGAACGGCCCGAACCGCACGAGGTCGAGGCGTTCGGACCGGTCTCGACCCTGCTGCCCTACACCTCCGCAGAGCAGGTCGTCGAGCTGGCGGCCCGCGGCGGCGGCAGCCTCGTCGGCTCCGTCGTGTCCGCCGACCCGGACTTCGTGCGCGAGGTCGTGCTCGGCGTCGCACCGTTCCACGGGCGGCTGCTGGTGCTCGACGCCGCGGACGCGCAGGAGTCCACCGGGCACGGCTCGCCGATGCCGCAGCTCGTGCACGGCGGCCCCGGACGCGCAGGTGGTGGTGAGGAGATGGGTGGCGTCCGCGGCGTGCTGCACCACATGCAACGCACCGCCGTGCAGGGCTCGCCCGCCGCGCTCAGCGGCGTCACCGGCCGCTGGGTCGAGGGCGCCCCTCGCCGAGAAGCCGAGGTGCACCCGTTCCGGAAGTCGTTGGCACAGCTGGAGATCGGCGACACCGTCGTCGCCGGGCCGCGCACCGTCACCCGCGCCGACATCGACCACTTCGCCGAGTTCACCGGCGACACCTTCTACGCCCACACCGACCCGGAAGCGGCCGCGGCGAACCCGCTGTTCGGCGGCATCGTCGCGCACGGCTACCTGGTCGTGTCCTTCGCCGCGGGCCTGTTCGTCTCCCCGGAACCCGGTCCGGTCCTGGCGAACTACGGGCTGGAGAACCTGCGCTTCCTGACGCCGGTGCAGGTGGACGACGCGCTGACCGTGACGTTGACGGCCAAGCAGATCACCCCGCGCGTGGACCAGGACTACGGCGAGGTCCGGTGGGACGCCGACGTCACCAACCAGGACGGCGACTCGGTCGCGAAGTACGACGTGCTCACCCTCGTCGCGAAGGAGGACCGATGACCGCCACGCTCCCCGAGACCGAGCTCGAAGCCCACTTCGAGCGCACCATCGAGCGCGACCAGCGGATCGAGCCGCGCGACTGGTCGCCCGAGGGCTACCGCAAGACGATGGTCCGCCAGATCGCCCAGCACGCCCACTCCGAGATCATCGGCATGCAGCCGGAGGGCAACTGGATCACGCGCGCGCCCTCGTTGCGGCGCAAGGCGATCCTGCTGGCGAAGGTGCAGGACGAGGCCGGGCACGGGCTGTACCTGTACTCGGCGGCGGAGACCCTCGGCGTGGACCGGGCGGACCTGACCGAGAAGCTCATCTCCGGCCGCCAGAAGTACTCGTCGATCTTCAACTACCCGACGCTGACCTTCGCCGACGTCGGGGTGATCGGCTGGCTCGTCGACGGCGCCGCCATCTGCAACCAGGTGCCGCTGTGCCGCAGCTCCTACGGCCCGTACGCGCGGGCGATGGTGCGGATCTGCAAGGAGGAGTCCTTCCACCAGCGGCAGGGCTACGAGCTGCTCATGACGATGATGCGCGGCACCGCGCAGCAGCGGGAGATGGTGCAGGAGGCCGTCGACCGCTGGTGGTGGCCGTCGCTGATGATGTTCGGCCCGCCGGATGCGGACTCGCCGAACACCGAGCAGTCGATGGCCTGGAAGGTCAAGCGGCACACCAACGACGAGCTGCGGCAGCGCTTCGTCGACATGTCCGTGCCGCAGGCCGACGCCCTCGGCGTCACCTTCCCGGACCCGGACCTGGCGTGGAACGCCGACCGCGGGCACTACGACTTCGGTGCCGTCGACTGGGCCGAGTTCAAGAACGTGCTCCGGGGCAACGGCCCGTGCAACGCCCAGCGCATCGCCCGCCGCCGCCGCGCCCACGAGGACGGCGCCTGGGTCCGCGAAGCCGCGGCCGCGCACGCGGCGAAGAAGCACGAGGAGGGGACCGCATGAGCGACTCGAACTCCGGTGGAGCCCGGCACGACTGGCCGCTGTACGAGGTGTTCGTCCGCGGCAAGCGCGGGCTGAACCACGTGCACGTCGGCTCGTTGCACGCCGCCGACGACCAGATGGCGCTGCACCACGCCCGCGACCTCTACACCCGCCGCAACGAAGGCGTGTCCATCTGGGTGGTGCGCGCCGCGGCGATCGCCGCTTCCTCGCCCGACGAGAAGGACCCGTTCTTCGCGCCCAGCGGCGACAAGGTGTACCGGCACCCGACGTTCTACGACATCCCCGAGTCCGTTCCGCACATGTGAGGCCCCGATGTCCTTCGACAACGCCTACGAAGCCCTCACCGAAGAGGGCGACGCCCGCTGGGCGTTCGGCACCGGATTCGAGGACCCGCTGTCCGGAGTGGACACCACCGTCCCGGCCGGCGTCGACGGCGCCGAGCTCGCCGCGTACTGCCTGATGCTCGGCGACGACGCGCTGGTCTTCTCGCACCGGCTGCAGGAGTGGTGCACCCGGGCGCCCGAGTTGGAGGACGAGGTGGCGATCGCGAACATCGGCCTCGACCTGCTGGGCCAGGCGCGGCTGCTGCTCGCCCGCGCCGGGAAGGCGGAAGGCCGGGACCGCGGGGAGGACGACTACGCGTTCTCCCGCGCCGAGCACGAGTTCCGCAACGTCCGGCTCGCCGAGCTGGAACGCGGTGACTTCGGCGAACTGGTCGCCCGGCTGCTGGTGTTCGCCACCTGGCGGCTCGCGCTGCTGCAGCGGCTCACCGGCTCCCGCGACCCGGTGCTGGCCGCGATCGCCGACAAGGGCGTCAAGGAGGTCACCTACCACCGCGACTACGCCGCGCAGTGGGTGGTTCGGCTCGGCGACGGCACCGAGCACTCCCACGAGCGCGTCACGGCGGGCTTCGCGGCGGTGTGGCCGTACGTGGCGGAGCTGTTCACCACCCACCCGGTGGAGGCGGCGCTCGCCGCGGACGGCATCGGCGTCGACCCCGCGGGCCTGCGCGCCGAGTTCGACGCGGTGCTGGCGCAGGTGTTCGCCGCCGCGACGCTGGCCGAGCCGGACGCGGCACCGATCGCCGGGGTTTCGCACCGGACCGGCCGCGACGGCGTGCACACCGAGTCGATGGGATTCCTGCTGGCCGAGCTGCAGAGCGTGGCCCGCGCGATGCCGGGGGCGACGTGGTGACCGGCCTGCGACAGGACGCGCGCGCCGTCGCCGCGACGGTGGTGGACCCGGAGCTGCCGATGCTCACCCTCGCCGACCTCGGCGTGCTGCGCGAGGTCTCCGAGTCCGGTGGCCGGGTCGTCGTCACGATCACGCCCACCTACTCGGGCTGCCCGGCGATGGACACCATGCGCGACGACCTCGACCACGCGCTGCGCGCCGCCGGGTACGACGACGTGGAGATCCGCACCGCGCTCACGCCCGCCTGGAGCAGCGACTGGATCAGCGCGGACGGGCGCCGCAAGCTCGCCGAAGCGGGCATCGCGCCGCCCGGCACCGGACCGTCGCCGACGGCCGGGCCGATCCCGCTGACCCTCGGCCCCACCGTGCGGCGGGTGACCTGCCCGCAGTGCGGTTCGCCCGACACCGTCGAGGTGTCCCGGTTCGCCGCGACCGCGTGCAAGGCGCTGCGCCGCTGCCGCTCCTGCGCTGAGCCGTTCGAGCACGTGAAGGAGATCTGACGTGAGCACCCCCGTTGCGTCCCGGCTGCGCGGTGAGTTCCACCCGCTGCGCGTCGCCGACGTCTCCCGGCTGTGCGACGACGCCGTGGCGGTGACCTTCGAGGTGCCGGACGAGCTCGCCGGCAGCTACGCGTTCCGCGCCGGCCAGTCGTTGACGCTGCGGCGCACCGTCGACGGCCGCGAAGAACGCCGCTCCTACTCGATCTGCTCCCCGGAGGGCTCCGCACCGCGGATCGGGGTGCGGGAGGTCCCGGACGGGCTGTTCTCCACCTGGCTGGTGCGCGACCTGCGCCCCGGCGACGAGGTCGAGGTCGGCACGCCCACGGGGAACTTCACCCCCGAACCCGACGTGCCCGGCAGGCACGTGCTCATCGCCGCGGGCTCCGGCATCACGCCGATGCTGTCGATCGCCGCGACGGTGCTGCGCGAACCCGGCGCCACGGTGACCCTGCTGTACGGCAACCGCCGCACCGACACGGTGATGTTCGCCGACGACATCGCCGACCTGAAGGACCGCCACCCGGCGCGGCTGGAACTCGTCCACGTGCTGTCCCGGGAACCGCGCGAGGCCGAGCTGTTCACCGGCAGGCTCGACCCGGAGAAGCTCGCCGCGCTCGGCCCGCTGCTCGGGGACCTCGGCGCGGTGGACCACTGGTGGCTGTGCGGGCCGTTCGAACTGGTGACCGCCGCCCGCGACCACCTGACGGGCGCCGGGGTCGCCGAGGACCGCATCCACCTGGAGCTGTTCTTCGTCGACGACGCCCCGCCCGCACCGGTGCGGCACCCCGACGCGGCGGTGGACGGCGCGGCCAGCGAGGTCACCGTCGTGCTCGACGGCCGGGCCACCTCGATGTCCACGCCCCGCGACACGTCCATCTTGGACGGTGCGCAGCGGTCCCGGCCCGACCTGCCGTTCGCCTGCAAGGGCGGTGTGTGCGGTACTTGCCGCGCGCTCGTCACCGGCGGCGAGGTCGACATGCGGCGCAACTTCGCCCTCGAACAGTCCGAAGTGGACGCCGGGTTCGTGCTCACCTGCCAGACCCTGCCCTGCTCCGACGAGGTCACCGTCGACTACGACGCGTGATCGGCGCGGTTCCGGCGGGGAGTCCCGGCCGGTCCGCTGCGGCGGCTCCGCGGACGGTGCGGGGGCGGACGGTGCGGGGGACTCAGCGCGGCTCGCCGCCCCCGCGTCGCCGAGCCGTCAGGTGACCGTGCCCGCCTCCGGCGGGGCCGGGTCGTAGGCGCCGGTGGAGGCGACGCGGGCCAGCAGGGTCGCGGCGGTCAGCAGATCGCGGTGCGAGGTGTAGAGCGCGTTGACGCCGAAGCGCAGCAGGTCCGGGGCGCGCATGTCGGCGAGCACGTCCTGCTCCGCCAACGCCCGCACCAGCCCGTAGGCGTGCGGGTGGCGCAGTGAGACCTGGCTGGCGCGGCGCGCCGGATCGGCCGGGGTGACCGGCTCGAAGCCCAGCGGAGCCAGCAGTTCTCCGGTGCAGCGCAGGAGGAAACCGGTCAGCGACAGGCTCTTCGCCCGAACCTGGTCGAGGTCGACGCCGTCGAACGCGGTCAGCGCGGCCTCCAGGCCCAGCAGCCCCAGGATCGGCGGGGTGCCGATGCGGGCGCGGGCGATGCCCGGTGCCGGGGCGTAGTCCTGCTGGAGCCCGAACGGGTCGGCGTGCCCGGTCCACCCGTGCAGCGGGGTCCGCCAGGCGTCGTGGTGCCGCCGGGCCGCGTAGAGGAACGCCGGTGCGCCCGGACCGCCGGAGAGGAACTTGTAGCCGCAGCCCACGGCGAAATCGGCTCCGAGCTCGTCGAGCCGGACCGGCATGGCCCCGGCCGCGTGGCACAGGTCCCACAGCACCAGCGCGCCCGCCCGGTGCGCGGCGCGGGTCGCGGCCGCCATGTCGTGCAACTCGCCGGTGCGGTAGTCCACCGGCGAGTAGCTGACCACGGCCACCCGTTCGCCCTCCACGGCGAGGAAACCGTCGAGGTCCGCTGGGCGGACGTGCCGCACCTGCAGCCCGTGCAGCTCCGCTGCGGAGTCGGCGAGGTACCGGTCGGTGGGGAAGTGGCCGGGATCGGTGACGAGCAGCTCGCGGCCGGGGCGCAGCCGGGCCGCGGCGCTGAGCGCCGTGAACAGCTGCACGCTGGTGGAATCACCGACCAGGGTTTGCCCGGGTGCCGCGCCGATGAGCCCGCCGACGGCGTCGCCGACGCGCAGCGGCGCGTCCCACCAGCCGTGGTCGTTCCACGACCGGATCAGTCCGGTGCCCCACTGCCGGTGCAGCACGTCGGTGACGACCGGCGGCACCGCGGCCGGGAGCGGGCCGAGCGAGTTGCCGTCGAGGTAGACGAGCCCCTCCGGCAGCAGGAAGCGGTCCCGGACGCCCGCCAGCGGATCGGCGGCGTCCAGTTCGGCGGCGAGGTCGGCCAGCGCCGGTGGTGCGGTCGTCATGCGCGTCTCGTCTCGTTCGGTGTGCCGTCCCGTCCCGTCGCGGGGCGGGGTGCGTGGCGGAACCTCGGCCGCGGTGCCGGTCGCCCACCTGGACCGTGGCCCAGCGGCTTCCCGCTGACAAGCGGACGGCACGACCCGCGCGCACGTTCACCGACGTGCGGTGAGGTCCCGGAGCGTGCGGGCGACGTGGTGGGCCGCGGCGGTGTCGGGTTCGATGAGGGCGTAGTGGCCGGTACCGGGCAGCACCGCGGTCTCCAGGTCGTGGTGCGCGGCCGCGTAGTCCGCGAACTGCTGCGGCGGCACCTCCTCGTCGGCGGCACCGTGCAGCAGGACGGTGCGCACCCCGGTCGATCCGGCGCCCCGGAGCAGCGTCAACGGATCCACCAGCGGCAGCCGCGCCTCGAACTCCCCGGTGCCGCCGAGGAGTTGGCGTGCGGCCCCGTCGCTGAGGTCCGCGCGCCGGGTCGCCTCGAGGTCGGTGATCGGGGCGAGCGCCAGCACCGCGTCCGGCAGCCGCGTGGTGCGCCACGGCGAGTCCGCGGGCAGCAGGCCCCGGGCGGCGGCCCACAGCGCCAGGTGCCCGCCCGAGCAGTGCCCGGCCAGCACGTACGGCCGCCCGGCGGGCAGCACGTCCACGAGCCGCGCCACGTCGTCGAAGGTCTCCGGGTAGCCCCCGGCTCCACCGGAACGGCGGAAACCGGGCAGCAGCACGGAGAAGCCCTGCCGGGCCAGGAACGCGGCGAACGGCGTCAGGTGCAGCCGGTCGTAGCGCCAGTACCCGCCGTGCAGCAGCACCACCAGCGGCCCGTCGCCGGGCCACGCGTCGTAGGAGTGCTGCGGGTGCTCGCCGTACCTGCCGCGGCTCGGCGCGAGCACCGGGCGCAGGCCCAGCACCCGCCGTTCCTCTTCGGCGGCGTGCGCGGAGATCGGCCTAGACGGCACCGCGGGCCTCCCAGACCTCGGGGAACGCGACGAGCCGGGCGCGCCGCTCCAGGTAGGCGAGCCCGGACGAACCGGCGCTGCCGGGCTTGGACCCCATGGCGCGGCGCACCACCATCGCGTGGTCGAACCGCCACCGGTCGACCTGCTCGGCCACGTCGGTGAGCAGTTCGGCCAGCGCGAGCAGCGGATCGTGCTGCGGGCCCGCGTAGATGCGCCGCCACACCTCGACGACGGCCGGATCGGACTCGTGGGTGGCGGTGACGTCGCGGGTGAGGACCCGGGCGGGGATCGGGTGGCCGCGTCGGTGCAGGAAGTGCAGCACCTCGTCGTACAGCGACGGTTCCGCGAATGCCGCGGCGAGTCCTTCGTGGACGGTGTCCGAGTGCCCGCGCAGCAGGGCCGCGGACTTCTGGCCGAGCAGGAACTCCAGGTGCCGGTGCATCGCCGACTGGTACCCGGACGCGGTGCCGAACGCGGCGCGGAAACCGTTGAACTGCACGGGGGTCAGCGCGGCGATCGGCGCCCACGAGGACACCAGCGCCCGCAGGGCGCGGCGGCTGCGCACCAGCGCCTCGGTGGCCGCGGGCAGGTCGTCCGCGGCGAACGCGTCCCGGGCGGCCCGCCACTCGTGCACGATCAGCGTGAACCACAGCTCCATCACCTGGGTGGTGACGAGGAAGCCCATCTCGTCGGGCGCCTCGGTCAGCGGCTGCTGCAGCGAGTTCAGCACCGAGGCGTGGACGTACTCGTCGTAGGGGCTCGCGCCGGGGGAGAGCCGGGCGGGCTCGGCCGCGACGGTGGTCGTGCGTTCGTTCATCACAACTCCTGGGGGAGGTGGCGGTCGGTTCAGAGCTGCACGCCGCCGCTGGCGTCGAGCCACTGCCCGGTGATCCAGCGGGCCTCGTCACCGGCGACGAAGGACACCACGTCCGCGATGTCGGCGGGCGTGCCGAGCCGGTCGAACACCGACCTGGCTGCGTAGCCGCGCCGCACCTCCGGATCCGCGAGCGTGGGGTTGATGTCGGTGTCGGTGAAGCCGGGTGCGACCGCGTTCACCGTGATCCCGCGCGGCCCGAGCTCCGCGGCCAGCGCCAGGGTCAGGGTGTCCAGCGCCCCCTTCGTCATCGTGTAGGCGATGATCGGCGGGAACGCGATCCTGGTGGTGACCGAGGAGATGTTCACGATCCGGCCGCCGTCGCGCAGCCGCCCCAGCCCGCGCTGCACGATGAAGAACGGTGCGCGGGTGTTGATCGCGAAGATCCGGTCGTAGTCGTCTTCGGTGACGTCGGCGGTCCTGCGGGGCAGCGTGATGCCCGCGTTGTTGACGAGCACGTCCAGCCCGGGTTCGGCGCCCTGCTCGGCCAGCCCGCGGTCGAAGGCGCGCCACAGCTCGTCCGCGTCGCCGGGGACGCCGAGTTCGGCGTGCACCGGGAAGGCCCGCCCGCCGTCGGCGGTGATCTCCTGCACCGCCTTCGCGGCGGCCTCGTGGTCGTGGCCGTAGTGCACGGCGACCAGGGCGCCCTCCCGGGCGAGCCGCGCGCCGATGCTCTTGCCGATGCCGCGGCTGCCGCCGGTGACCAGCGCGGTGCGGCCGTGGTGGCGTGGGGTGGTCATGGTCCGCTCCTTCCGTGGCGACCTCGGACCCGGGGTCAGGCGTCGAAGTCGAGGGTGAGGTCGTCGCTGCTCGGGCGGGCGCGGCAGGCGAGCGTGTAGCCGTCGGCGAGGTCGCCCGCGTCGAGCGCGTGCTGCGTCCCGGTGGTGACCGCGCCGGTGACGACCTTCGCCCGGCAGCTGCCGCAGATCCCTTCGCGGCAGGAGTGCGGTGCTTCGGGCCGGTGGCGCAGCAGCGCGTCGAGGACCACCGCGTCCCGCGGGCGCATGGTGAGGACGCTGGTGCGCCCGCCGAGCACCGCGGTGATCCGCCGCACCGGTTCGGGCCGGGCCGCCGGTTCCGGTGCGGGCGGTGCCGCGCCGGTGAACGCTTCGCAGCGCACGGAGTCGGCGGCGGCGCCCCACCCGACGAGCGCCGCGCGGACCGACTCGACCAGGCCGGGGGGACCGCAGAGCGCGAAGTGCGCGCCGGGACCGGGCCGGGCGTCCACGGCGGACAGCGCCCGGTGCAGCTTGCCCGGATCGAGGCGTCCGGTGCGCAGCTCGCTCGCCGCGCGTTCGCGGGACAGCACGTGCAGCACGTCGAAGCGGTCCGTGAACTCGTCCTTGAGCAGGGCCAGCTCGTCGGCCAGCAGTGCGTCCGCGGCGGTGCGCACCGCGTGCACCAGCGAGACCCGGCAGTCGGGTGCGCCGCGCAGCGCCGCGGCCGCCATCGCGGCGAGCGGGGTGATCCCCGAACCGCCCGCGATCAGCACGTGGTGCGCGTCCGGGGCCTCCACCAGCCCGAACCGGCCGGTCGGCGGGGACAGTTCGAGCAGGTCGCCCACGGCGAGTCGGTCGCGGGCGAACGCGCCGAACCCGTCCGGGCGCACCGGTTCGACGACGAGCCGCAGCGCGTCCGGGGCACCCGGTGGCGGCGATACCGAATAGCTGCGGCGCAGTGCGCCGTGCCGCACCACCACGTGCTGGCCCGGCCGGTGCGCGAAGGTCGCCGCCAGCTCGGCGGGCACCTGCAGCGTGATCGCGACGGCACCGGCGGGCAGGCGCTCCAGCCGCGCCACCGGCAGCCGGAACAGGCCCGGGGCGGGTGCTGCGTTCATGCGGTCACCTCACATCGCCGTGATGCACGGGAAGATCTCCTGGCAGCCGGTGCACCGCAGCAGCGACTGGCAGCGGGTCGGGCCGAAGGCGCTGTGCAGCCGGGTGTCCGGCGATCCGCAGTGCGGGCAGGGTGCACCGGCGCCCAGGTGGATCGGTTGCGGCGCACCCGCCCCGGCGGGCGGGGCGATGCCGTGCGCGGCGAGCGCGGCGCGCCCGGACGGCGTGATCCGCTCGGGGGACCACGGCGGCGCCAGCACCTGCCGCACCCGGCCGTCCGGGTGGCCGCACGCGCGCAGCACGTCCGCGATGGCGGCGGTGATGGCGGGCAGTGCCGGGCAGCCCAGGAAGGTGGGGGTGAACTCGACCTCCGCGACCCCGTCGGCGGCAGTGCGGACCGCGCCGATCACGCCCAGTTCGCCGAGCGTGATCACCGGCAGTTCCGGGTCGGGCAGCGCCTCCACCGCCGCGCGCACCCGGTCGGCGTCGAGCCGTGCGGCGGTCACCAGCGGCCTCCCGGGTGTTGCCGGTGCACCGACTGCAGCTCGGCCAGGAGCGGGCCGAACGCCTCCGAGTGCAACCCGGCCCGGCCCCCGCGCGCCTGCCAGCCGGGGGTGGGCACGGTGAGCCCGGCGCGGGCCACCACGTCGGCGGTGCCGGTGTCCCACTCGGCGCGCACCTCGTCCAGCGGCGGGACCAGCCGGGCCGCCACGAGCCGCCGCAGCACCGCGTCCTCCTCGAACAGTTCGGGCGCGTACGGCCAGACCAGGTCCAGGCCCGCCTGCATCCGGCGGGCGCTCTCCGCGGTGCCGCGGCCGAGCCGCACCACCCAGCCGTCGGCGTGCCTGCGGTGGAAGGCGACCTCGGTCGCGGCGCGGGCGGCGAACGCGGCGAGCTCCGGGTCCGCGGACCCGGCCAGCGTCGCGTACAGCGGTGCCGCGCAGTGCGCGTAGACCAGCTGCCGGGCCACGGTCACCGCGAAATCGCCGCGCGGCAGCTCGACGAGCAGCGCGTTGCGGAACTCCCGCTCGGTTCGGGTGAACGCGAAGTCGTCCTCGGAGCGCCCGGTGCCGTCCAGCCGTCCGCCGCGGGTCAGCAGCGCGCGGGCGTGGCCGACGAGGTCGAGGGCGATGTTGGACAGCGCCAGGTCCTCCTCGATCGTCGGCGCCCGCGTGATCCACTCGCACAGCCGCTGGCCGAGCACCAGCGCGTCGTCGCCGAGGCGCAGGACCAGCTCGGCCAGGTCGGCCTGCACAGGCGGGTCGGCCTGCACGGTCGGGTCGGTCTGCTCCGCCACCGCGATCGGCTCATCCATGATCCGCGGCCTCCTCCGCCGGTGACGGGTACTGCTCGGGTCGCCGGAACGGCTTGTGCTCGGCGGCGCCGAAGAACGGGTCGTGCTCCTCGGGGGAGACCGCGTGCACCGAGTCCGACCGCACCACCCACAGCGACAGCGGCTCGCCCCGCCGGGCGTGCAGGTCGCGGGCGTGCGCGAGCGCGATCTCCGGGTCGGCGGCGAGGACCGATCCGACGTGCTGGTGCGCCAATCCCCGGCGGGGCCGCAGGAACACCTCCCAGGAGGGCAGCCGCAGGCCGCTCATGATCCGGCCTCGGCGTGCGCGGCGACGGCCTCCCGCACCCACGCCCCATCCTCGTGGGCGGCGATCCGGTGCGCGATCCGCCGCCGGGCGGAATGGGTGTCGTCCCCGAGGGCGTTCCGGTACACCTCCCAGGTGATCGGCCCGAAGTCGTAGTGGCCGCGCTCGGCGTTCCAGCGGATCGCCGGGTCGGGCAGCGCCAGGCCGAGCGCGGCCGCCTGCGGCACGACCTGGTCGACGAAGCGCTGCCGCAGCTCGTCGTTGGTGTGCCGCTTGATCCCCCAGGCCATGGCGCGGCGCGACACCGCCGCCCCCATCGCCGCGGTGCGCGCATCGGCACCGCCGGCGACGGTGTCCGGCGGGCCGAACATGAGCGCCACCGCGGGAAGCCACCACCGGTTCACCGCGTCCTGCGCCATCTCCCGCTGCCGCGGGGTTCCGCCGCACAGCGCGCGGAGCTGGTCGTAGCCCTGCCGCACGTGGAAGGTCTCCTCTTGGCAGACGCGACGCATCGCGCGGGCGTACGGGCCGTAGGAGGTGTGGCACAGCGGGGCCTGGTTGAGCACCGCGGCGCCGTCGGTCAGCCAGGCGATCGCCCCGGTGTCCGCCCAGGTCAGCGCCGGGTGGTTGAAGGTCGCGGCGAACCGCTGCTGTCCGCGGTGCAGGGCGTCGAGCAGCTCGTCGCGGTCCGCGCCGAGGGTTTCGGCCGCCGAGTACAGGTACAGGCCGTGCCCCGCCTCGTCCTGCACCTTCGCGATGAGCACCGATTTCCGGTGCAGCGAGGGCGCGCGGGTCAGCCAGGCACCTTCCGGCTGCATCCCGATGATCTCGGAGTGGGCGTGCTGGGCGATCTGGCGCAGCAGCATCCGGCGGTAGCCGTCCGGGGTCGGGTCCCGCGGTTCGACCACCTGGCCGGCGGCCAGCCGAGCCTCGAAGCGCGCGGTGAGTTCCGCTTCGGACGCCGGTTTCTCCGCCGGTCCTCGGGATGCCTGCTCCGCCACCTGTTGCTGGTGCACCCGCATCACTCCCTCGACGTGGTTCGCGGCTCGACGTGGTCAGGCCGTTACGTGGTCGGGCCGTTCACCGGAGAAGAGGTGCGGCGCGGCGCGCACCATCCCGCGGACCGCCGACTCGGCATGTGATGCACGCCACGTGATCTCGGGGGAGTGCGCGGCGGCCGGAGCACCTCTTCCACGGGAGATCGTCGACGACGAAGGAGAAGCGCCATGAGCACCATCAGGACGTTGCTCGTCGAACTCACCGGCACCGCCGAGTACGCCGATGCCGTCGGGGACGACGTGGACCTCGCCGCCAGCGGCATCGACTCCGGTGACCTGGTGCGCCTGGTCCTGCTCATCGAGGAGCGCACCGGCGTGGAGATCACCGCCGAGCACGCCGAACGGCTGCGCACCATCGCCGACTACCAGCACTTCCTCGACGAGCACGCCGCACGCCCCGCCGGCGGTGCGTGATGTGGCTGACCCAGCTGGTGGAGCGCAACCGCCAGTGCTTCCCGAACCGCACCGCCCTGGTCGACGAGCACCGGAGCGTGACCTGGTCCCGGTTCCACGACCGCGTGGCGGAGCTCGCCCGCGGGCTCGCCGCGCGCGGCATCGCGCGCGGCGACCGCGTGGTGGTGCTCTCCCAGGACCGGATCGAGGTGGTGGAGAGCTACTTCGCGCTCGCCCGGCTCGGTGCGCTGTTCGTGCCGCTCAACCACAGCCTCGCCGCACCGGAGGTGGCCGCGATCGTCGAGCGGGTGGGCGCCGTCGCCGTGCTCGGCGAGACCGACCTGCTGGAGCGGCACGCCGCGCTGCCGGACTCGGTGCGGATCCGGATCGCGGTGGACGCGGCCGGGTTCGCCGAACTCGGCCGCGGTGCGGAGCCGATCGCGCTGCCCGACATCGCCGACACCGATCCGGCGGCGGTGCTGCACACCTCGGCGACCACCGGTCGGGCCAAGGGCGTCACCGTCGACGCGGGCTCGTTCCGCGCCATCGCGCTCGGCTGGCTGGTGCAGGCGCGGCCGACCGAGGACATCGTGCTGGTCAACTGCTGCCCGCTGTACCACGGCAGCATGGTCGTCTCGCTGACCTACCTGGCAGCGGGCGCGACCCTGGTGCTGCTGCCCGGTTTCACGCCGCAGAAGGCGCTCGCCGCCGTGGCGGAGCACCGGGCGACGCACGTGTGGCTGGTACCGCAGATGCTGCGGTTCATGCTGCACGCGAAGGCCTCGCACCGCGCGGACCTGTCCTCCCTGCGCGAAGTCCTCTACGGCGCGGCCCCGATGCCCGTCGACGTGTACGCCGAGGCCGTGCAGCGCCTCGGCTGCGGATTCCGGCAGGTGTACGGCATGACCGAGGTCGGCGGCCCGTTCGTCACCCTCGGCCCGGACGAGCACCCCGCACCCGGCGACGTGACCACCCGCATCCCGTGCGGACGGGTGATCACCGGCATGTCCGCGCGCGCCGTCGACACCGAGGGCCGCGAGGTGCCGACGGGGCGGATCGGCGAGATCGTGGTCCGCGGGCCGGGCGTCATGCAGGGCTACTGGAACGACCCCGAGGCGACCCGGGAAGTGACCCTCGACGGCTGGATCGTCACCGGCGACCTGGGTTTCCTGGACGAGGACGGGCGGATCCACCTGGTCGACCGGAGCAAGGACCTCATCATCCGCGCGGGCCAGAACGTCTACCCCTCGGAGGTCGAGCGCGCCCTGCTGGCGCACCCGGCGGTGCGGGACGCGGCGGTGGTGGGCGTGCCGGACGAGGACTACGGGGAGGTGCCGGTCGCGCACGTCGTCGCCGAGGGCGCCACCGCGGGCGAACTGCTCGCGCACCTGGCGGAGAACCTGGCGCCGTACAAGCGGCCGCGCCGCATCGAGTTCATCGAGCAGGTGCCGCGGAACCCGGCGGGCAAGATCCTGAAGAAGCAGCTCCAGGCCTGAGGCCCGAACCCGAGCGCCCGGCGGCCCACCCGCCGGGCGCTCGCCCGCGTCACCGGCGGGTCCTGCGCCACCGCTGCCCGCGCTACCGCTGCTTCCGCTACCGCCGCCCTGCGCTCCCGCCGCCCTGCGCTCCCGCCGCCCGTGTCGCCGGTGCCGTGGTCGCCGGTGTCACCGGCGGAGGACGTCGGCGAGGACCTTCCCGATGTGCGCGATCGGCTCGGGCTCGGTCATCGCGTAGTGGTCGCAGTCCACGGCGTGCTCCGCGAGACGTCCGGCGACGTGCGGCCGCCAGCCCGCGGCCTTCCCGCCCGCCGCCGCGAAGTCCTCGACCGAGCCGGGGGTGTCCGCGGTGGCGCTGAAGAACAGCACGTCGCCGCGGAACACGCCGGGCTGGAACTGCGGCGCGATGCGGAGGCTGTTGCGCAGCACGGTGGCGATCGAGCCGGCCTCGGCCCGCGTCACCGGCGCGTCCCCGTCCGCGAACTCCCCGAGCCGGTCGAGGACCGCGGCCACGTCCGGAACCGGTTCCGGGAGCCCGGCCAGGCGGGTCAGCAGGTCGACCACCTGCCGTTCGACGCCGTCCGGGGTGCGCGGCATCGCGGACGGCAGCGGCGCGTCGAGCAGGGCGAGCAGCTCGACCTCCTCGCCCGCCTCCTGCAGCGCGCACGCCACCGCGTGCGCCACGAACCCGCCGTAGGACCAGCCGAGCAGCCGGTGCGGGCCGTGCGGCCGCACCTCCCGCACCAGGTCCGCGTAGGACCGCACCATGGCGGCGGCGTCGGCTGCGGGCGGCCGGGTGCCGTCGAGGCCGAACGCCTGGATGCCGAACACCGGCTGCTCGGCCCCGAGGTGGGGCAGCAGCCCGCTGTAGCGCCAGGACACCCCGGCGCCCGGGTGCACGCAGCACAACGGCACGGCCGAGCCCTCGGCCCGCAGCGGTAGCAGCGGTCCCAGCGCCGCGCCGGTGGTGCCCCGGTCGGCTGCGGCCAGCGTCCCGGCCACGGTCGGCGCGGCCAGCAGCGCCGAGGCGGGCACGTCCAGCACCCCGTCGCGGCGCAGCCGCCCGGCCAGCAGCACCGCGCGCATCGAATCCCCGCCTAGGTCGAAGAAGTTGTCGTGCACGCCGATGCCGCCGATGCCGAGCGCCGCCTCCCACACCCCGGCCACGGCCGCTTCGCGGTCGGTGCGGGGCGCGACGTGCGGGGTGGTCAGGTGCGGGCGCGGCGCGAGGCCGCCCGTCCCGTCCGTCTCTTGTGGACTTCCGGGGCGGGGTGCGGCGCCGGGCGCGTCGATCCAGTGCCGCGCGCGGTCGAACGCGTAACCGGGCAGCGGGGCCCGGCGCGGCTCGCCGCCGACCTCCGGCAGCGCGCCGTCGACCCCGGCGCTCCACAACCTGCCCAGCGCCTCGGCGAACACGAGCCCGTCCGGCCGCGCGGCCTTCGCGTGCCGCATCGTCGGCACTGCCACCGCGTCCGGGAACCGGCTCTGCGCCAGCCTGCCGAGCCCGTCACCCGGGCCGATCTCGACGAGGACCGGCGGCGTGTCGGCGCACAGCGCCTCGATGCCGTCGGCGAAGCGCACCGTCCCGCGGAAGTGGTCCAGCCAGTGCCGCACGCCGGTCACCTGCTCGCCGGTGGCCCAGCCGCCGGTGACGTTGGTGACGTACGGGATCTCCGGCGGGCGCAGGGTGAGCGTGCGCAGGTGCCCGGCGAAGGTGTCCAGCACCGGGTCCAGCAGGTGCGAGTGCGCGGCACCGGCCACCCGCAGCCGCCGGAACGGCAGCTCGCGGCGGGACAGCTCCACCTCCAGCCGGTCCACCGCCGCGACGTCCCCGGCGACCGCGCAGGCGTCGGGCCCGTTGATCGCGGCCAGCGACAGCCCGTCGCCCAGCAGCGGCCGCAGCTGCGCCGCCGAACAGGCCACGCCGACCGTGGCGCCCCCGGAGGCGACGATGAGCCGCAGCCGTTCGGCGACCACCGGCAGCATCTCGTCCAGGTCGAGGACGCCGGCGAGGCAGGCCGCGGTGTACTCGCCGAGCGAGTGCCCGATCAGCGCGTCCGGCCGCACACCCGCCGCCGACAAGGTCGTGGCCAGGGCGTACTCGGTGACCACCAGCGCGAGCATCGCCTCCGGGCTGCCCGGTTCGGCGTGCTCGAACAGCGCCGTGCGGATGTCCGATCCGATCGCCGGGCGCAGGATCGCGGCGCAGCGGTCCACCGCGTCCCGGTCGACCTCGTCGTCGCGGTGCAGCTCGCGGCCCATGCCGACGTGCTGCGTCCCGCCGCCGGGGAACAGGAACGCCACTCGCGGGGGCTCCTCCGGAACGGGGCCGGGCGCCGGTCCGGTGGCGCGCAGCGCGGCGACGGCCTCCGCGGTGGAGGTGGCGCTGATCGCGGCCCGGTGCGGGAGGGCGGGTCGGTCCGCGCGCAGCGAGTGCGCGACGTCGTCCAGCCGCAGCTCGGGCCGCGCTTCGAGGTGCCGGGCCAACGCCGCCGCCTGGCCACGCACCGCGCCCGCCGTCCGCGCCGACAGCACCAACACCTGCCGGGCACCGCTCTCCGGTGCTCGCGGTGGTTCCGGCGGCGCCGGGGGTGCTTCCTCCAGCACGACGTGCGCGTTGGTGCCGCCGATGCCGAACGCGCTCACCCCGGCCCGCCGCGGGTGCTCCTGCGCCGGCCAGTCCGCCGGTTCGGTCGGCACCCGGAACGGCCCGGACGCGAAGTCGATCAGCGGGTTGGGTTCGGTGAAGTGCAGGTTCGGCGGGATCAGCCGGTGCTCCAGCGCCAGCACCGCCTTGATGAACCCGGCGATCCCGGCCGCCGCACCCAGGTGCCCGATGTTCGTCTTGACCGAGCCGAGCGCGCAGAAACCGCGCCGGACGGTGCTCCGTCGGAACGCGTCGGTGAGCGCCGCTACCTCGATCGGATCGCCGAGCCGGGTGGCGGTGCCGTGCGCCTCGACCAGCCCGATGGTGTCCGCGTCGACCCCGGCTTCGGCCAGCGCGGCGAGGACCACCTCGGTCTGCCCGGCGGCGCTGGGCGCGGTGAACCCGACCTTGCGGCGGCCGTCGTTGTTCACCGCGCTGCCGCGCACCACCGCGCGGATGCGGTCGCCGTCGGCGAGGGCGTCCTCCAGCCGCTTGAGCACCACCGCGCCCACCCCGTCGCCGGAGGCGGTGCCCGCCGCGTCGGCGGCGAACGCGCGGCAGCGCCCGTCCGGCGAGAACGGTCCGCCGGGCACGTGCCGGGTGCCCAGCAGCGCCGACGGGTTCAGCGACACCGCACCGGCCAGCGCCGTGTCGCAGCGGAACTCGACCAGGTCCTGGCAGGCGGTGTGCACGGCGACGAGCGCGGTCGAGCACGCCGTCTGCACGGAGACGCTCGGCCCGGTCAGCCCGAGCTCGTAGGAGATCCGGGTGGCGAGCGTGCCCAGCGAGTTCGCGGTCGCCGCGTGCATCTGCTCCATCGACCCGGGCTCGCCGGCGAACCGGGGGAACACGTGCGCCGGGTAGTAGCGGCTGTCCCCGCTGCCCGCGTACACGCCGGTCGCGCCGCCCGCGGTCCCGCCGCTGCGGCCCGCGTCCTCCAGCGCGTGGTAGGCGGTCTCCAGCAGCAGCCGCTGCTGCGGGTCGACGACGGCTGCCTCCGCCGGGCTGCAGCCGAAGAACCCGGCGTCGAACAGATCCATGCCATCCACAGTGGACACCATGCGGACCAGTGCCGGATCGGCCAGGTCGGCCGGATCGCCACCCGCGGCGCGGAACTCCTCCTCGGTGATCGGGCGCACCGCGTCGCGTCCGGCGGCCAGCGCGGACCAGAACGCGTCCACGTCCGCCGCGCCCGGCATCCGGGCGGCCATGCCGATCACCGCGACGGCGGGGGCGTCCTCGTGCTGCGCGTCAGCCACGTCCTCGGTCCTTCCGCTCCCGGCGGGCGGTGCGCCGCCGTGCTCGTTCCGCCGCGCGGTCCCGTCCGGCCGCGGCGGGTTCGGGGGTGGCCTCGGTGGTGCCCCGCTCGGCCAGGTGGCGGGCGAGGTCGCGCACCGTGGGGTGCGCGAACAGCTCCACCACGGTCAGCTCGCAGCCCAGCGCCGCGTTGATCGCGGACTGGGCGGTGACCAGCAGCAGCGAGTTCCCGCCCAGGTCGAAGAAGTTCTCGTCGCGTCCCACCCGGTCGCGCCCGACGACGCCGCACCACAGCGCCGCCAGCTCGCCCTCCAACCGGCGGAGCTCCCCGGTGTCGGCTTGCGCCCCGGTGTCGGCTTCCGCACCGGGCTCGGCGGTGCCCGCCGAGCGCAGCACCCGGTCGTCCCGGTCCGGCTCCGCCGCCTCGTGCAGTGCGCCCAGGTCGGTGCCGTCCGCCAGCGCCACCCGTCCCGCGAGCCGCCGCAGCTGTCGCACCGGCGCGAGCACGTGGCTGCGCACCCACGGCGCCGTGCGGTCCGCGCCGATCAGCACGTGCGGCTCGCCGGTGGCGCGGGCCAGGTCGAACGACCGCAGCGCCGCGGACGGGTCCAGCGCCCGGTAACCGCGCGCCTCGGTCAGCTCGGTGTGCCCGTACCCGCTGCTCATGCCGCGGTCGCGCCACGTGCTCCACGCCAGGCTCTGCCCCGGCAGCCCGCTGCGGCGCCGGTGCACCGCCAGCGCGTCCAGGAACGCGTTGGCCGCCGAGTACGCGGAGCTCATCGCACCGCCGAAGTGCCCGTTGACGGAGGAGAAGGTGGTGAACGAGCGCACCGGGTGCTCGGCGGCGACCCGGTGCAGCACCCAGGCGCCGTGCACCTTCGCCGCCAGCGCCGCACGCCAGTCCGCGGTGGGCAGTTCCCGCGCGGGTCGCTGGTCGAAGGCGCCCGCCAGGTGCAGCACCGAGGTCAGCGGCACCCGCCACGCCTCGGCGGCCCGCCGCACCGCGGCCCGGACCTGCGCGACGTCGGTGACGTCCGCCGTCTCGTAGCGCACCTCGCCGAGCCGCTGCAGCCGCCGCAACGCCTCCGCGCGGGACGGTGCCGTCGGCGCGGTGCGGCCGAGCAGCAGCAGCCGGGTGCCCGGGGTGGCGAGCAGGTGCGCGGCGAGCTCGCCGCCGACACCGCCGAGCCCGCCGCTGACCAGCTGGAACCCCTCGTCCGGTGGTGCGGTCGCGGGCGCTTCGGGCAGCGGTACCAGCCCGCGGGCGTACCGGTGCCCGCCGCGGATCGCGACCTCGGCGTCGGCCGGCGGCGCGGCGAGCTCGGCCACCACGTGCTCGGCGAGCTCGGCACCGGGCGCGAGGTCCAGGTGCACGCCGCGCAACCACGGCAGTTCCGCGCGCAGCGACTTGAGCAGTCCGCCCGTCGCGGCGTGCTCCAGCGCGGGCAGCTCGTCGTCCGCCACGGCCTGCGCGCCGGCCGTGACGAGCAGCAGGGTCAGCGGCGGGCGCTCGGCCAGGGCCCGGGCGAACGCCAGCAGCCGCTCGGCGCCGTCGCCGCACGGATCCTCGCTGCACCGGGCTTCGCCGTGCGGGGTCTCGGCGCCCGGCGCGGCGAGCAGCACCACGTCGTCGACCTCCCGCCCGTCCGCGGCCAGCCGCGCCAGCAGCGCCGCGTGGTCCCGCTCGTCGGTGGGCCGGATCCGGTAGCGGGCGGCGTCGACGCGCTCGTACGCCGCCCCGTCCGAGACGACCGTGCACAGCCCGCCTCCGCCGCGCAGCCGCTCGGCCACCCGGTCGGCGGCGGTTTCCGCGCCCGGTCCCGCGAGCACCAGGGTGTGGTGCCCCGCCGGACGTTCCCGGTGGTGCAGCACCTCGGCCCGCCGCCACACCGGCCGCAGGAACCAGTCCGGCAGCGTGTCGCCGGTGCCCAGCAGCAGCTGGGTCTCGCGCACCACCGCGTCGAACTCGCCCGCCTCGAACGCGGCGCGCAGCTTGGTGCGCTGGATCTTGCCGATCTCCGTCTTCGGGATCGCGTCCTGCGGCACCGGGACCAGGAAGGCGGGGCTCACGCCGATCTCGCGGGTGACCTTGCCGCCGATCTCGCGCAGCGCCACCGCCGCGTCCTGCCCCGGAGCCAGGTGCAGGAACAGCGCCAGCTCGTCGGTGCCCGCCGCCGGGTCGGAGCGGACGGCGCACGCCGCGGTGAAACTCCGCACCACGGAGGGGAGTTCTTCGACGCACGCCTCGATCTCGTGGCTGTGGTGGTTGACGCCGTTGACGATGATGACGTCCTTGGCGCGGCCGCTGATGTGCAGCTCGCCGGCGCGCAGGAACGCCAGGTCGCCGGTGTCGAACCAGCCGTCGGCGGTGAACGAGCCGGCGTTCGCCGCCGCGTCGTCGTGGTAGCCCTCGGTCACCGAGGCGCCCCGCACCTGGAGCCTGCCGACCTCGCCCTCGGTGAGCAGCTCGCCCCGCTCGTCCGTGATCCGCATGGCGAAACCGGGGTAGGGCGGGCCGCAGCTGACGAACGACTCGTCGTACCCCGGCGGCTCGCCGGGCAGCGCGTGGTCGGTGACCACCGAGCAGGTCTCGGACATCCCCCAGCCGGGGTGCATCACGTGCTGCGGCAGCCCGAACGGGCGCAGCGCGCGCAGGAACCGGCGGGCCGCGGCGGCCACCACCACCTCGCCCGCGTTCATCACCAGGCGCATCGGGGACAGGTCCCAGTCGCGGTCCGCGAACTCGGCGGCGTGCTCGGCGAGCAGCCCGAACGCGAAGTTCGGCGCCCAGGTGACGGTGGCGCGGTGCCGGTCGGCGAGGTCCATCCAGCGCGCCGGATCCGCCAACACCCAGGAGGTGGGGGCGTGCACCTGCGTGCAGGCGAGGTAGACGTCGCGCAGGTGGAACATCACCACCCCGGTCACGTGGTCCAGCGGAATCCAGTTCAGCGAGACGTCCGCGGCACCGAGCGAGTTCACCACCTCGGTCGCCGCGGAACGGGCGAGGACGCTGCGGTGGGTCTGCCGGACCGCCTTGGGCAGGCCGGTGCTGCCGGAGGTCATCAGCAGCAGGAGCAGGTCGTCCGGGGCGGCCCGGTACCAGTCGTGGTCGGCGGTGTGCGCGCGCAGCTCCGCGGCCGTGCTCAGCCGCAGGCCCGTCCACCGCTCCCGCGCCGCCAGGTCCCGCACCCCGGCCGCGTTGTCCGGTGAGGCCACCACCAGCGGCCTGCCCAGCAGCCGCCAGATGCCGGAGAGCTTCGCCCGCGCCGCCGAACCGACCGCGTACGAACCGGGAACGGTCAGCGGCACGGCGGTGAAGCCACCGAGGATGCAGCCCCACAGCACGGCGACGAAGTCGGCGCTGTCGTCGCACTGCAGGATCACCTGATCACCCGGTTGCAGCCCGGCGCGGCGCAGGCCCGCCAGCACCCGGGACGCCTCCTCGGCGAGTTCCGCGTAGCTCTGGGTGGTCTCGCTGCCGTCCGGGCGCACGTGCACGATCCCGGCCGCGGAGCCGGCGGCGGCGCGGCGCAGCGCCGCCGCCCAGCCGGGCACCGACGGCTCCGGCTGGACGCTGCCTTCGGACAGCGCGGGCACGTCCCCGCCGATCGCGGGGGAGCGGTCCGGTGCGGCGGAGCGGGCGAGCCCCGCGTGGCGGCGCTCCAGTTCCGCAGGGACCTCCTCCAGCCGCACCTGCGCGTCGCGGACGCCGGGCACGCGCGCGAGCCGCTCCCGCCAGTCCCGCGCGGCCCGGGCGTCGACCACCGGCAGGGCGCGCAGCGCGTCGGCGTCCAGCGCGCCGGTGGCGGTGCGGGGCAGATCGTTGACCGCGACGACCCGCACCGCCGCTCCGGTCAGCTGCCGCTCCACCTGCTCGGCGGCCCCGGCCCGGTCCGGTACCACGTACACCACCGGCTCACCGTCCGCCGCGGGCAGCGCGACCGCGTCCCGAATCCCGGGCACCTCCGCGGCCCGGCGCCGCGCGTGCTCCGCGTCGGCAGCCTCGGCGGGGCAGGCCGGTCGGGGGCGGCCGGGCAGGGCGCTGAGCAGCGCGTCCGGGGCGGCGCACACCGCGGCCAGCAGGGCGCGCAACTCCGCGGCGAACTCCGCGGCCGTGGCCGGGTCGTAGCGGGCGGTCGCGTACTCGACGTGCAGTTCGAGGCCGCCCGCCGCCTGCTCCAGCACGTCGACGAACAGGTCGAACTTGGCGGTGCCGGTGGCGGTCGGCCGCAACGGCACCCGATCGCCGCCGAGGTCGAGGACGGCGCGCTCGTTGTTCTGCAGCGCCAGCATCACCTGGAACAGCGGGTGCCGCGCGGGGTGCCGCGGCGGGTTCAACTCCTCCACCAGCCGGTCGAACGGCAGGTCCCGGTGGTCCAGCGCGGCCAGGTCGAACTCGCGGGCCCGGCCGAGCAACTCGCGGAACGACGGGTCGCCGGAGGTGTCGGCGCGCAGCACCACGGTGTTCGCCACGAGGCCGATCAGCTCGTCCAGCGCGGGGTCGCCGCGGCCCGCCACCGGGGTGCCGAGCAGCACGTCCTCGCCCGCGCCCCAGCGGGTCAGCAGCGCGCTCACCGCGGCGTGCAGCACCACGAACAGGCTGCAGCCCGCCGAATCGGCCAGCCGCCGCAGCTCCCGGTGCAGCTCGGCGTTCACCGCCTCGGTCACCGCCGCGCCCTGACCCGGACCGGTAGCGGTGGCAGGACGGGGCCGGTCGGCGGGCGGGACGCTCTCGGCGGGGGCGCCGTCCAGCGCCGCGCGCCAGAACTCCACCAGCCGCTCCACCCGGCCCGGGCCGCCGGGAGCCAGCGCCTGCCGCTGCCGGCACGCGTAGTCCGCGTACTGCACCGGCAACGGCGCCAGGTCCGGTGCGCCGCCCGCGACCCGGGACCGGTAGGCGGCGCCGAGGTCGTCGGCGAGCGGCCGCAGCGACCAGCCGTCCCCCGCGCTGTGGTGCAGCACCAGCAGCAGCGTGCGCTCGTGCCCGGTGCCGAACACGGCCGCCCGCAGCGCGCTGTCCGCGGTGAGGTCGAAGCGGCGGCGCAGCGCGGCGGCCACGTGCGCGTCGACCTCCGCGGCCGGGCAGTCCACGATCCGCAGCCCGGGCCGCAGTTCCCCGGGCGGCAGCACCCGCTGGTGCACCCCGTCGCCGTCGGGGGCGAAGACGGTGCGCAGGCTCTCGTGCCGGTCCGCGACGTCGCCGAGCGCGGCCCGCAGCGCGTCCTCGTCCAGTTCGTGGCGCAGCGGAACCACCAGCGGGATGTGGTACGTCGCCGACGCCTCGCCGA
The DNA here is from genome assembly GCF_057736575.1 of Saccharopolyspora sp. MMCC62. Lineage (NCBI taxonomy): Bacteria > Bacillati > Actinomycetota > Actinomycetes > Pseudonocardiales > Pseudonocardiaceae > Saccharopolyspora > Saccharopolyspora sp. MMCC62. Next base: position 372,911 of record NZ_JBYKCM010000006.1, read on the forward strand.
GCCGGTCCAGGAACCACATGCGTTCCTGGGCGAACGACAGCGGCACCCGGTCCGGGCGCTGCCCCGCGGTCCAGGCGGGCGGTCGCGCACCGCCCGCCCGCGCGAGCTCGGCCAGCGCGGCCGGGCGGGGGGAGTCGAACAGCGCCGAGATCGGCACCTCCGCGCCCGTCTCGGCCAGCAGCCGCCCGAGCAGCCGGGTCGCCAGCAGCGAATGCCCGCCGAGGGCGAAGAAGTCGTCGTCCACGCCGACGGTGCCGCCGGGCAGGCCCAACACCTCCTCGTACAGCGCGCACACCACTTCTTCGTCCGAAGTGGACGGACGTGTTCCTCCTGCTGCGGCGGCGAAGTCGGGCGCGGGCAACGCCGCGGTGTCGAGCTTGCCGTTGGCGGTCAGCGGCAGCTCGGCGAGCAGCACGCACCCGGCGGGCACCAGGTGCTCGGGCAGCCGCGCCGCCAGATGCGCCCGCAGCTCGGCGGGCTCGGGCCGCGCGCCCTCGCCCGGCACCGCGTAGCCGACGAGCTGCGCCGCGCCGTCCACCGCGGTGCGGGCCACCACCGCCGCGTGCGCGACGGACGGGTGCTCGGCGAGCGCGGCCGCCACCTCGCCGGGTTCGACGCGGAACCCGCGGATCTTCACCTGCTCGTCGGCGCGCCCGCCGTACTGCAACAGGCCGTCGGCACGGCGCCGGGCCAGATCGCCGGTGCGATACATCCGCGAACCGGGCCGGCCGAACGGGTCGGGCGGGAACCGCTGCTCGGTCAGCTCCGGCCGGTTCAGGTAGCCGGGCGCCACCCCGGGGCCGGACACGTGCACCTCGCCGAGCACGCCCGGCGGCACCGGTCGTCCCGCGGCGTCCAGGACGTGCACCCGCAGGTCCGCCAGCGGCCGCCCGATGATCCCGGCCCGGCGCGGATCGTCCAGGTCGGCGCGGGTGAGCCGGTGGTGGGTGACGTGCACGGTGGTCTCGGTGATCCCGTACATGTTGACCAGCGCGGGGAAGTCCAGCCCGTGCCGGTCGGCCCAGCCGCGCAGCCGCTCCGGCCGCAGCGCCTCCCCGCCGAAGATCACGTACCGCAACGACAGGTCCGAAGTGGACTCTTCGGTGGCGTCGGCCTGCGCCAGCTGCTCGAACGCCGACGGCGTCTGGTTGAGCACCGTCACCCGCTCGGCGCGCAGCAGCCGCAGGAACTCCCGCGGCGACCGGCTGACCTCGTGCGGCACCACCACCAGGCGCCCGCCGTGCAGCAGTGCACCCCACAGTTCCCACACCGCGAAGTCGAAGGCGCACGAGTGGAACAGCGTCCACACGTCCGCGGGCCCGAAGTCGAAGTGCTCGGCGGCGGCCTCGAACAACCGGATCACGTTGGCGTTCGGCACCGGCACGCCCTTGGGGCGTCCGGTGGAACCCGAGGTGTGGATGACGTAGGCGATGTCGTCCGGACCCGTCGGCCCGGTCCGCTCCGCGTCGTCGAGCACAGCGTCCGCGCGCCCCGCCAGGTCGCGTTCGACGTCCGCCTCGCCCAGCGCCACGGCCGGAACGTCCGGCAGCAGCCCGGTGTGCGCGCCGTCGGTGACGACGACGGCGGGGTCGACGTCCGCCAGCACCACCCGCAGCCGTTCCGCGGGATGCCGCACGTCCAGCGGCAGGTAGGCGGCGCCGGTCTTCAACGCCGCGAGCAGTGCGGTGACCAGCCGGGTTCCGCGCGGCAATGCCACGGCCACGGACCGGCCGGGGCCCGCGCCGCGCTCGACGAGCAGCCGCGCGAGCCGGTTGGCGGCCGCGTCGAGTTCCGCGTACGTCAGCGACGAGGACGCGTCGGACACGGCCGTGCGCTGCGGTGTCCGCGCCACCTGCGCTTCGAAGCAGGCCGCGAGCGTGGTGGTCACCGAGTGCTCCGGCGCGGCGGTGTCCGCCGGGAGTTCGCCGGGCAGCAGCAGGTCCAGGTCCGCGACGGGCGACTCGGGGTCCGCCTCGGTGAGCTGCCGCAGCACCAGCAGGAACCGCCGCAGGTGCGACTCCAGCTCGGCCGCGTCGTACACCGCGGGGTTCGCGTCGAACGCCAGCCACAACCCGCCCGATTCCCCGGGGCGCACCGAGATCTGCAGGTCCTCCACCGCGCCGCCGGAGAGGTGGTGCGAGGTGGACGGGCTGCCCGCGAACTCCAGGTCCGCGGTGAACGGCACGATGTTCACCACCGGCCCGTGCAGCCGCCTGCCGCCGCCGAGCAGTCCCAGGTCCCGCCGCAGCAGCTCGCCGCGGTACTGCTGGTGCCTGCGCAACCCCCGCAGCTCGTCGGCGACCGCCCCCGCCAACTTGCCCAGCGGCAGCTCCGGCGCGACCGCCACCCGCAGCGGCAGCACGTCCGAGGCGGTGCCCGGGGTGCGCAGCGCCGCACTGCCCGACCGACTCATCGTCGCCATCCCGAGCACCAGGTCCGCGCCGCCGGTCATCCGGTGCAGGTGCGCGGCCACCGCGGTGACCAGCAGGTCGGTGCGCGCCACGCCCAGCCGTGCCGCCGCAGCGGACAGCTCCTCGGCCTCCGCGGCGGAGAACTCGGTGGTGCGGCGCAGGAACGGCGCGACCGGCGGGGCGGCCCGGTCGGTGAGCCGCACCGGCTCGGGCAGCCCGGCGAGCCGTTCCGCCCAGTGCGCCCGGTCGCGCGCGAACCGGTCGGAACCCAGGTACGCCGCCTCCTCGGCCCGCAACCGCTCGACCGGCTCGAACCCGGCGGGCGCCGGTTCTCGCCCGGCCGCCAGCGCCGAGTACACATCGGCGAGGCGGCGCGCGACGAGCTTGTAGCCGTACCCGTCCAGCAGCAGGTGGTGCGCGCGCAGGAACCAGATGTGGTGTTCGGGCGCCAACTCCAGCAGCGCGTGCGAGAACAGCGGCCCGGATTCGACGTCCACCGGGGTCGCCAGGTCGCGGGCGATCCACTCCTCGGCCGCGGCCACCGGGTCGGCGTGGTCGCTGACGTCGACGCGGTGCAGCGGCCAGTCCGCGTCCGCGGTCGGCTCGCACCGCGGCCCGTCGGCGGTGTCCGGGAAGCGCAGCGCGAACGTGTCGGCCTCGGCCACGGTGCGCCGCAGCGCCGCCTCGAACAGCTCGGCGTCGACGGGGCCGTGGATCTCCACGTGCTCACCGGTGTTGTAGGCGGCGCTGCCGGGCACGAGCCGGTGGGCGAACCAGAGCCCCTCCTGCGCCCCGGACAGCGGTCGACGGTCGTTCTGGTGAACTGGCATGGCACCAACCCTCGGCGGCGAGCGGCTTGCACGTGGAAAGCGGCGGCGGCGCGGGTTCGGCACCCGCGGCGGACGTCGGGTCGCGTCGGAGAACGGGCGCGCCGGTAACGGGAATCGCGAGACCGCGCCGCGCCGGTCCGCTGCGGAACGACCCTGCCCGAAATCTCGCGGAATGGTCAACGGCGAACCGTCGCGGAGGCGTCGGCGAACTAGTGGAAGAACTAGCTCGTGCCGATTGATCCGTTTGCGCGGAGCGAGTCCGATCGCATTCCGAACCGGTCCGCCGAATCGGCCAACTCCCCGGGGTTCGGTCGGTCGCCCGCGGCGCGGGCGGACGCCTGTTCGGCGGTCTTCTCCGCATTTCGGCGCAGTGTCGGACGTTCTGGTGAGCGCGTTCCGCGAGGTGCGGGCGAACGGCCGAAAAGTCGATCTTGGGGAAAACACTAGCGTTCCGTGTGTTGACCTTGTTCGCGCTGCGGCCCGGCGAAATCGATTCGATTCGACCGCCACCATTTCGGCACGCCGCAGAATCACGTGTGCGAAGGAGCACCGGCCGTTCTCCGGAATGGTGCGGGAGCATCCGGAAGGGCAGGACGATGCGACGCGCGCTGTGTCCCGTGGAAACGTTGTACGTCGGTCAGCGGAGCAGAGCCGTGCTCTTCTGCGCGGTGCGGGGGCGGCTCGATTCGGCCGCGCTGGCCGCCGCGTTCGAGTCGGTGGTCGCCGAGCACCCGGTCCTGCGCACCCGGATCGCCGCGGGTCCGGCGGGTCACGTACTCGAACCGCTCGGCGCGGACGCGCTGCCGCGGCTGGCACTGCGCTCCGATGTGGACGCGGCGCACCCGGCCGAGCTGAACACCCCGCTTCCGGTGGGCGGCCCGCTGGTGCGCGCGGTCCTCGCCGGTGATCCGGGCGGGCGACGGCACCTGTTCGCCCTGTCGGTGGACCACGTGATCACCGACGGGCACAGCGCCATCGCCCTGCAGAACACCATCTGGGACCGCTACCGCGCGCTCGTCGAAGGGTCCGGGCGGCCGGTGGTCCCGCGCCCCGTCCCGGTGCCGATCAGCGAGCTGCTGCCGCCCGCCGATCCGGCCGAGACCGCCGGGTACCTGCGGCGCCGGCTCGCCGAGACCCGGGACCACCCGGCCGAACTGGTGGCCTACGACGCCGATCCGGCGGACCCGGCCGAGCGCCGGATCGAGGTGCGGCGGCTGCGGCTGGACGCGGTGGAGACCGCCCGGCTGCGCTCGGCCGCCCGCGGTCTCGGCGTCACCGTGCACGGCCTGGTCGGGGCGGCGCTGCTGACCGCGGCCCGCGCCCGCCTCGGCGGCGGCGGTTCGCGCGTCCTCGGCTGCCTGTCGCCGATCGACCTGCGTCCGCGGCTGTCCCCGCCGGTTTCGCCCGAGGTGCTGGCCGCCGCGGTGACCACCCACCTGCACGCGCTGCCCGTCGACGCCGACCCGGACCCGGTCGCCGTCGCGCGCGAGTTGAGCGGGCACCTGCGGGCGGCGATCGGCCGCGGCGACCACTTCCGGGACCTGCGGATCACCCCGCACGTCCCCGCGAACCCGGCCCTGCAGCGGGCAACGGTGATCGCCACCAACATGGGCGTCGTGCCAGGGCCGCGGTTGCCCGCCGACGCCGAGGTCACCGACGTCCGGCTGCTGCCCGCTCGCGAGCACTACTTCCCGGAGGCCGGGCGCAGCCCGCTGATGGCCTGCGTCGTCGCGTTCGACGGCAGGCTGTCGGTCGAGCTGCCGCACCACACCGCCTGCTTCACGCCGCGGTTCGTGCGCGGGTTCCGCGACGACGTCCGCTCCGCGCTGCTGTCCTTCGCCACCCGCGCACCGGCCGGGTTCGGCGGCGCTCCGACCGCGTCCGGGAGGAGCGAGTGATCGCGATGCGCACCGCACGGGTGGACCCGTCCACCGTCACCGCCCTGCTGCCCCGCGCCCAGGCGGGGGAGCGGCGGGCGATGAACGAACTGCTCACCCACATCACGCCCTACGTCTCCCGGGTGTGCTCGTCGGTGGCCCGCCACCACAGCTCCGACGCGGCGCAGGAGGCGCTGCTGGCGATCTTCCGCGGGCTCGCGACGTTGCGCGAGCCCGCGGCCTTCTACGGCTGGGTCCGCTCGGTCACCGTCCGCGAAGCCGTCCGCACGGTGAAGCGCTTCGGCGACGGCACCACCTCGACCCTCGTGGAGGTGCGGCACGAGGCGAACCCGTTGGACCGCGTGGACATCAACGACGTCCTCGAACGGCTCGCGAAACCGCACCGCGAAGTCCTGGCGCTGCGCGTGTGCGGTTTCAACGAGGCGGAGATGGCCGAAGCGCTGTCCCTGCCGGTCGGCACCGTCCGCTCCCGGCTGCACCGGGCCCGCCACAGCTTCCGCGAGGCCTGGCAACCGTCCACTTCGGACCGCGGTGCCGGGCCGCTCGGCCGCCGGCCCTCCGGGCCGCGCGGGTGATCGGCGCGCTCCGGGGCTACGCGGGGTCGAGCCGGATGGTCCGCTCGGCGGCCGCCTCGACCTGCTCGCGGCTGTAGAGCAGCGGGAACGCTTCGCCGCGGCTCCACGGCCCGAACAGGTCGGTCGCGTGCGGATCGTCCAGCCGCCCGGACTGGCCCGGCGCGTTCATCGCCAGCGAGGAGTCCCAGTCCCCGACGTCGACGACGATCCGGAACGTCGCCCCGGAGTTCTGCACGAAGTCCGGCCCGTACGCGGTGGCCCCCACGGTGTCGCCGCTGCCGCCGCGCGGTTCCGGTCCCGCGGTGAGCCGGTCCGCGGGCACCCCGGGCAGCAGCGCCGCGAGCGGGTGGCGGGCGCGGGCCACGTGCAGTCGTCCCCACCGCCACGCCGACCGGTCCGGGCCGAGCAGCGCTTCGAGCTCGGCGATCGCGGCGGGGAGGGTGTGCGCCGCGGTGTCGGCGAGGAAGCCGTCCGGGTCGGGACCCAGCCGGTCGCCCGGTTCCTCCAGCAGTTCCAGGTCGATCCGGGAGTCGGTGGACACGTCCTCGAAGGGGGAGATGCGGCGCGCCACCTCCGCCGCGGCGTCGGCGCCCACGTGCCGCCGCACGGCCCGGGTCAGCAGCGCGGGGCGCAGGTGCCGCCGATACCAGACCTCGAACAGGGTGGCCGCCACCGAATCCGCGGCCAGCTCGCCGTCCCAGTCCCGCAGCAGGGCCAGCCCGTCGGTGCCCGCCGGGACGTCCAGCCGCCGCAGCACGGCGAGGATGCGCCGGGCGGGCACGCTGGAGAAGTCGTTCTGCAGCACCACCATGTCCGCCGGGGTCGCGTCGGTGGTGCGGGGCAGCACCTCGTCGAGGCGGTGCCGCCGGGCCGGGGATGACCAGTCGTAGCTCAGGTGCCGGTCTGGCGGGAAGTCGGCGGGCAGGTTGCACTCGTTCGCGGTCACCAGGTAGTCCTGCTCCGGGTTCACCACGCCGGGCAGCTGGTCGGCGTCGTAGAAGCCGTCCCACTCGTACCGGCCGTCGCCGGGCACCGGCAGCGTGCCGTCCCAGTTCGGCCGGACCGGTGCCATGCCACCCGCCTTCCAGGCGATGGTGCCGTTCGTGTCCGCGTAGACCTGGTTCTCCGCCGGCGCGCCCCAGCGGTTCATCGCGGCGAGGAACTCGTCGTGGTCGCGGGCCCGCATGTAGTCCATGCTGCCGAGGTACGGCGCCATCCCGGGCTCCAGCCAGGCGGCGCGCACCGCGAACGCGGTGCGGCGAGCCGGGTCCTGGTGGATGACCGGTCCGTGCCGGGTGAACAGCAGCTCCACCTCGACGGGTTCGCCGCCGTGCACCGCGATCGTCTCGATGAGCCGCCGCATCGGTTCCCAGCGGTCCTGGTACCGGTAGGAGTGCGGGTCGTCGGGCGCGGTCTCGTAGACGTACAGGTCCTCTTGGTCGATCGCGAAGATGGTGAGGCCGAACGCGATCCGCCCGTTGTGCCCGATGGACACGCCCGGCAGCGCCGGTTCGCCGCCGCCGATCACGTCGAACCCGGGGGCGGACAGGTGGGTGAGGTAGCGCAGCCCGGGCAGCGATGCGGCGGCGCGGTGCGGATCGTTCGCCAGCAGCGGCCGCCCGGAGCGGGTCCGGGACCCGGCGAGGACCCAGTTGTTGCTGCCTTCCGGCGGAAGCGGGTTCGCCGGGTCGGGCGGCCCGAAGACGGGTGGGGTGGTGGCCAGGTCGTACACCGCCAGCACGTCGTCCGGGATGAGGTCGAGGTCGAGCCCCTCCGGGATCGTCAGGTCCCGGGCCGGTTCGCGGCGTCGCCGCAGCTCCTCCACCTCCGGCGGCAGGTCCCGCAGCGTCCTGGCGCGCGCCACCTCCTCGCGCAGGTTCTGGAAGAGGCCGTGGCTGCGGATCCGGGGGACGTCCTCGGGTTCCCACCGCGCGGGTGCGTACCCCAGTTCGCGGAACTCGACCGGCAGCAGCTCGGGGTCGTGCCGGGTGAGCTCGACGAACGCGTTGATGCCCTCGACGAACGCGGTCACGGCGCGCTTGGTGTCGGAGCCGTAGGAGATCCATTCCCGCCGCATGTCCCCGCGGTACAGGAACAACCGGGCCGCGCGGTCCCGCTCCACGTGCTCCGGTCCGAAGACCTCGGCGAGCCGCCCCAGCCCGCGGCGCCGCCAGAAGTCGATCTGCCACAGCCGGTCCCGCGCCGCGTTGAACCCCTGCGCGCGGAACGCGTCGTAGGTGTCGTCGGCGTAGATGTGCGGAACGCCCCAGCGATCGATGACGATCTCCACCGGCCCGGTCAGGCCCGGGATCGAGTACGCCGTCCGGTCGTGCCCCTGTTCCTGCCCCTGCGCTGCCACGCGTCGCCTCCAGCCTCGTCGCCGATGTCCCGACGAGTAGAGCAGCACGACGGATGTCCGCGCGGGTGGAGAAGTGCGCCCGTCCGGCCGGTCGGGCACCGCCGGTTCGGCTAGCGGGCGTCGCGCACGTCGGCGGTGCCGAGCCGGACCGAGGCCAGCAGATCGCCGGAGAGGTCCACGTCGTCGGCGCCGCTGGCGGCGATGTAGGTGAGGATTCGTTCCCGGAACAGCCGGACGTGGGCCACTGCAACGGTTTCCGCGACGTCGGGGTCCCGCGCCTCGTAGGCGTCGATGAGCGCGGAGTGGTCGTGGCTGACCCGTTCGAAGTGGTCGTCGAGGCGGCGGGCGTTCCAGTCCTCGGCGCCGCCGAACGCCAGGTAGCCCAGCCGCTGACCCTCGTCGTGGATGCGCGCGGCCAGCGCCGAGAGGTACTCGTTGCGGGCGATGCGCGCTTCGAGGTGGTGCAGCGCGGCGTTGGCCGCGGCGATGTCCGGTGCGTCCCGGCGCCCGATGGCGTCGTCGACGGCCGCGCCCGCGGCGCGGAGCTCGGCGATCTCGGCCGGGGTGGCGCGGTTGGCGACCAGCCGCGCGATCGCCTTCGCGGTGACGATGTGCGCCTCGAACAGGCCGCTGATGCCGGCGAGGTCCAGCGGCCGCACGGTGAACCCGCCGCCGGGCTGGGCGCGGATGAGCCCTTCGGAGGCGATGAGGAAGAGCGCTTCGCGCATCGGCGTGCGGCTCAGGCCGAGCTCCTGGCTGAGCGCCACGTCGTCGATCCACTCGCCGGGGGTGAGGCGCAGCGTCATGTACCGAGCCTTGACCTCCGAGTACGCGCGCTCCATCTGCGTCCGCTGCCGCCGTCCCATGTCGACCATCCTGGCACATCGATCGACGACCCTTGACCTGCGGAGGAGTCTTTGTATTATCTCTGCATGCAGAACCACGGCGAGTTCGAACCACCGGTTCCGGTCGAGATCGACCCGGTGTCCGGGCGGTGGGAGGTCGGGGGACTGCCGATGGTGCTGGTGCCCCAGCACCTGCTGGTGAACAACCTCGACGCGGTGGAAGCCCGGGTCGGCCGCGACGAGGCCGGTCAGCTGTACCGGGACGCGGGCAGGCGCTCGGCGCGGCACTGGTGCGAGCACGAATCGGCGCGGCTCGGGCTGTCCGGGACCGCGACCGTCGAGCACTACCTGGACCAGCTCACCCGCCGCGGCTGGGGCCGCTTCGCGATCGACCTGCTCGACCCCGTGCGCGGCAAGCTGTGCGTGCGCGTCGAGCACTCCGCCCTGCTGCCCGTCGCCGGTTCGGTCCGCTCCGTGGACCGAGCCTGCTACCTGTTCGAAGCGTGGCTGGAAGGCGCGCTGCAGCACGCCTCCGGCCGCCCGCAACCCGTGACCGTGCGCGAGATCCGGTGCGGGATCGCCGCCGACGAATGCCTCTTCCGCAGCGACTGACCCCGGTAGGTGTCATGACGAAAGACCACGAAGCGACGGAACTGCGCAAGGTCATCCGCGCGGCCTCCATCGGGAACTTCGTCGAATGGTTCGACTTCGCGCTCTACGGGTTCCTGGCCACCGAGATCGCGACCAACTTCTTCCCCAGCGGCGACGCCACGGCCGGGTTGCTCAAGACGTTCGCCGCGTTCGCGGTCGCGTTCGCGCTGCGGCCCCTCGGCGGCGCGTACTTCGGAGCGCTCGGCGACCGCGTCGGCCGCAAGCGGGTGCTGGCGATCACGATCCTGCTCATGGGCGGTGCCACCGTCGCGCTCGGCGTCCTGCCGTCCTACGCCGCGATCGGGGTGGCCGCGCCGATCCTGCTCGTGCTCATCCGATGCGTGCAGGGCTTCTCCAGCGGCGGCGAGTACGCGGGGGCCTGCGCGTTCGTGCTGGAGCACTGCCGCCGGGAACGCCGCGCCTGGTACTCCAGCTTCCTGCCGGTGAGCACGTTCGCGGCGTTCGGCCTGGCCGCCGTGGTGTCCTTCGCCTGCAGCGGGGCGCTCGGCGCGGCCGCGATGACCGAGTGGGGCTGGCGGTTGCCGTTCCTCATCGCCGCCCCGCTCGGCGTCTGCGGCTTCTACATCCGGCAGAAGCTGGCGGAGACGCCGGACTTCCAGCACGTCGCCGAGCAGGACGAGGTCGCCCCCGCACCGGTCCGGGAGGCGCTGCGCTCGCACGGGCGGACGATGCTCGAACTCGGGCTGTTCATCTGCACCACAGCGCTGTCGTTCTACATGTTCACCACCTACATGACGACCTACCTGAAGGTCCTCACCGGGCACGACGCGCACACCACCCTGCTGTCCAACGTGGTCGCGCTGCTGTTCGCCGCGGCGCTGTGCCCCGTCGTCGGCCGCCTCTCCGACCGGTTCGGGCGCAAGACCACCATGGCCGCCGCCGCCGGGCTGCTCGTGGTCGGGGCGGTGCCCGCGTTCCTGCTCGCGGGCGGTGCCGGGGTGGTGCCCGCGATCGGCGGGCAGCTGCTGCTGGCGCTGGGCGTCGTGTCCTGCAACGTGGTGACCGCGGTGCTGCTCGTCGAACTGTTCCCCACCCGGGTGCGGTACACCGCCTCGGCGCTGACCTACAACCTCGCCTACGCCGTGTTCGGCGGCACCGCGCCGTTCATCGCGACCTTCCTGATCGAGGTCACCGGCGACCCGCTCGCCCCGGCCTACTACCTGGTGGGCGCGTCGCTCATCGCGCTCGTCGCCGCGTGGACCCTGCCGGAGACCTCCCGCCGACCGCTGTCCGAGACCGACCCCGCGTCCAGCAGAGGAGCGTGCACCTCATGACCGCGAAGATCACGGTTTTCCCCGCCAAGCGCGTGCTGACCATGGACCCCGGCCGTCCCACCGCGCCTGCGGTCGCCGTGCTGGACGGGCGCGTGCTCTCCACCGGCAGCATCGAATCCATGAAGCCGTGGCTGGACCGGCACGGTTACGAAGTGGACGACAGCCTGCGGGACAAGGTGATCATGCCCGGGTTCATCGACCCGCACACCCACTTCGCGATGTCCTCCGGATACCTCGGCGTCCCGTACCTCGGACCGATCGAGTCGCCCGGCCCGTGCGGCACCAACCCCGGACATCCGACCCGGGACAGCGTGCTGGCGGAGCTGCGCGCGCTCGACGCCCGCACCCCCGCGGGCGAGGCGCTCGTCGCCTGGGGCTTCGACCCGGCGGTGCAGGGCGGGCACCTGCACCGCGACGAACTCGACCAGGTCGTGCCGGGGCGGCCGGTGTTCATCATCTCCCTCGCCCCGCACTACCTCTACGCCAACAGCGCCGCACTGCGCACCACCCGCGTCACCGAGGACAGCACCGTCCACGGCGTGATGCGCTACCCCGACGGCAGGCTCAACGGGCAGTTCATCGAATTCGCCGCGCACAAGGCCGCCGTGGGGCGCTCGGCCGCCGACCTCGTCGCCGACACCGGCGAGCGGGGCCTGCGGGACATGGCCGCGATCGCGGTGCGCTCCGGCGTCACCACCACCGCGGAACTGCTGTTCGGCCTCACCGACCCCGAGCACGAGTGGCGCATCCACGACGCCGCGTTCAACGATCCGGCGACCCCGCTGCGGATGGGCCTGGTGTCCTCCGAGATGACGCTGCACGACGAGCACGGCCCCGGCGCGGCGCAGCACCTGGCGCGGCTGCACGAGCGCAACAGCGAGACGTTGTTCTTCCGCGGCGTCAAGTTCCTCGCCGACGGCTCGTTCCCGGCCATGTCGCTGCGGGTCCGCTTCCCCGGCTACCTCGACCTGAGCAACGGGGTGCGCAACGACGTGCCGTGGGACGTGCTGCACGAGCGGATGCTGCCGTTCTGGGAGGCGGGCATCCCGATCCACTGCCACGCCAACGGGGACGAGAGCATCGACGCCGCGCTCGACGCGCTGGCGAAGCTGCAGGAGCGGCGGCCCCGCTTCGACCACCGGTTCACCCTGGAGCACTACTGCATCAGCACGCCGGACCAGGCGCGCCGGGTGAAGGCGCTCGGGGCGCAGGCCAGCGTCAACTGCTACTTCGTGCACTACCGCAGCCACGTGCACAGCCACGAGGGCTACGGGCCGGACCGCTCCGAAGCCGTCGGCCGCCTCGGTTCGCTGGAACGCGAAGGCGTCACCTTCGCCCTGCACTCGGACTTCGCGCTGGTCGCCGTGCCGATGCACCCGCTGACCGCCGCGTGGGTCGCGGTGAACCGGCTCGGCGCGGACGGCGAGACCGTGCTCGCCCCCGGGGAGCGCATCGGCGTCGACCGGGCGCTGCGGGCGATCACCGTGGACGCCGCGCACGTGCTGGGCATGGAACGCACCGCGGGGAGCCTCGAACCCGGCAAGCACGCCGACTTCGCCGTCCTCGACGAGGACCCCTACGAGGTGGATCCGCGGGAACTGCGCGACATCCCGATCTGGGGGACCGCCCGCTCCGGCGTCCTGCACCGCGCCTAGCGCGTGATACCGGCGTGGTGCGAATGGTGGTCAGCGCGGGAGAACCGGTGCAGTGGCAGCTCACCGACGGCCCGGAACCGGTGATCGGACCGGCGGATCTGCTGGTCCGGGTGGTGGCGGCCGGGCTGAACCGGGCGGACCTGCTGATGCGCCGCGGCGACTACGTGCCGGACAGCGCGGACTGGCGGGTGCCCGCGGACCGGGTGGGTTTCGAGATGGCCGGTCACGTCGTCGCCGTCGGTGCCCAGGTGCGCGGCGTCGACGTCGGGCAGCCGGTGATGGCGCAGACCGGTGGGGCGTGCGCCGAACTGGTCGCCGTCGACCACCGGTCGGCGCTGCCGGTGCCGGACGCGGACGACCTGGTGCGTGCGGCGGGCCTGCCGAGGCTGCACGCCGTCGTCGACTCGGCCTTCGGCTTCGACGAGGCCGAGCGCGCCGCCGCGCGGTTGGCCGAACCGGACTCGTGCGGCAAGGTCGTGCTGCGACACGACGGCGCACGTCCGTAGGACGATCCGCCGCGGCACCACGAGAGGAGGAACCGGGATGCTCACGGCCTGGAAGTTCGGACCACTGGCGATCACCGCGGAGGAGGTCGACTTCCGCGACCCCGCCGAGACCGGACCGGACGTGCGGGAACGCGGGGTGCGCATCGAGTTCCGCGCGGTCGACGAGCACCGCGAGGGCAGCATCTACGCCTCCGACCCGTGGACGGTGCGGCCCGCGTTCTGCCGCCTCGACCTGCTGGAGTCCGGCCCCGGCCGCGCCGACCGCATCCACTGGCACCCGCGCGTCGAGGACGGCGAGCCCGGCGACCGGGTCTTCGACGCCGAGCTCACCGCCGACCCGATCGCCTGGCTGCGGGACCGCCTCCGGGACCTGCCCGCGTTCCTCCGGCGCACCGCCGAACCGGATCTGGCGGTGGACCAGGAGGACGTGGACGCGGAACTGGACGACGTCCTCGACGTGCTCGGCCGCGCCCTGGACCGCTCCCGCCGCCCCTGGCCCGCCGTCACCCACGACGAACGCGGTCTCGTCCGGAACGGCTGACCCGGATCACCGCTGCTCGTCGAGCCATTCCGCGTAGAAGGCGGGGAGGTCGGAGGCCTTGCCCTGGAAGTCGGGCGTGCGCTTCTCCCGGAACGCGGCGACGCCTTCGGCGCCGTCGCCGGTGCTCGTGTAGAACATCGCGAGCGAGTCGACCCGGTGCGCGTCGCGCGGGTGCGGGGCGGCGCTGCCGCGGCGCATCAGCTGGCGGGTCAGCGCGGTCGCGACGGGGGAGCGGTCCCGGGTCCAGGCGTCGGCGAGCCGCAGCGCCTCGTCGAGCAGCGCCTCCGGTTCGTGCACGCTGTTCGCGAGGCCCGCTTCCGCGGCGGCCGCCGCGTCGAGGATGTCCGCCCGGTAGGCCAGGTCCAGCGCCCGGGGAAGCCCGACGATGCGCGGCAGGAACCAGGAGGACGCGGCCTCCGGCACGATCCCGAGCCGCCCGAACACGAGGCCGAAGCGGGCGCGGCTCGACATCAGCCGGGCGTCCATCGCCAGCGTCATGGTCGCACCGATGCCGACGGCCGCACCGTTGATGGCGGCGATGACGGGCTTGGCGCAGTCGTGCACGGCGAGCGTGACGCGGCCGCCGGTGTCGCGGACGCGGTGCAGCTCCGGATCGGACAGGTCCGCCAGGTCCGCGAGCGTCGGCTCCTTCGACTCGTCGAGGCCGAACACGTTGCCCTCGGCGCTGAGGTCCATGCCCGCGCAGAAGGCGCGACCGGCGCCGGTGACGACGACCGCGCGCACCGAGTCGTCGGCGTTCGCCCGGACGAAGGTGTCCTCCAGCTCGTCGGCCATCGTGACGGTGAACGCGTTGAGCTGGTCCGGGCGGTCCAGCGTGACGACGAGGACGCCGTCGGTGACGTCGTGGCGGATGGTCTGCATGGTTCGGTTCCTCCTGGTCACGCCGGTGTGATCGCCTCGCCGCCCGCGGCTGGGCAGCGGGCGGCGACCGCCAGCCCACCACACGCTCCAGCCGGCCGGTGCACCCGCGGCCGCACTGCGGGTCTCCGGCCCTGCCCGGCGGGTCCTGTCAGCGGCGGAGCCGCTGCGCCGCCGACCACCAAACGGACCACCAGCGGGTTCTCAGCGGTCCCCTCGCGAGGACGGCGATTTCGCTGTGCACGGGCTTGGTGCAGGAGAAATCGCGGCCACACCGAGAAAGCGGGCAGCGGGGGAACCGCTGAGGTTCCGCCACCGCAACAGAAGTGGAGAGACAGCAAGTCAGCCCTGGGCAACGACAGGCTCGGCCACCGGGGCGGTGGGTACCTGCTCGGCCAAGGCGCGGCTGCCCAGCACCGCGAGCAGCACCAGGACCCACACGGCGGCGACGCTGAACCCGGCGAGGACCGGCGACCCGAACTCCGCGACGACCCCGGCCAACCCGATGCCCGCGGGCGCGGCGATCGTGAGCAGCGTGGTCTTGAAGCTCAGCACCCGGCCGCGCACCGCGCTGCTGGTCCGCTCGACCTGCAGCACCCCGGTGACCGCGCCGACCACCGAGTTGCCGAGGCCGAGCGCGGCGGCTCCGGCGAACACCACGGCGGGGGAGAGCAGCGACGCCATCAGCAGGAATCCCGCGGTGGTCCCGGCGAATCCGGCCGCCAGCCACGTCCGCGTCGACCACCGGCCGCCGACGCCGCTGTAGAGCGCCGCACCGCCCAGCATCCCGGCGGCGAGCGCGGTGAGCACGAGCCCGAGCAGGTCGGGCCGGGCGATCAGGTCGAAGTACAGCGGCAGCACCATGCCCTGCAGCCCGCCGAGCGCCACGGCCAGGCCGACGACGAGCCCGGACGTGCCGAGCAGGAACCGGCTGCGCCCCACCACCGCGAACCCTTCGCCCAGCTCGCGCAGCACCGATCGGCGCGGCGCCGCGGTGCCCTCGACCTCGCCGAGGTGGCGCGGCAACGTCCGCGTCAGCAGCGCCGCCAGCGCGGACGTGCCCGCGGTGATCCACAGCACCGAGGTGGGGTCGAAGGCGGCGAGCAGCAGGCCCGCCGCGGCCGGGCCGATCACCAGGGCCGCGGAGCTCGCGGCCTGGCGCAGCCCGATCAGCCGGGCCATGTCGATCCCGGCGTGCCTGGCCACCACCGGCGCGAGCACTTCCCGCGCCGTCGTGCCCGGCACGTCCCCGAACGAGCCGACGATGCCCAGCACCACGAACCAGGTCAGGTTCAGGCCCCACCCCAGGTCGACCAGCGGCAGCGCGGCGACCGAGACCGCGGAGACGAGGTCGGCGACCGCGGAGGCGGTGCGCCGGTTGATCCGGTCGACCACCACCCCGCCGAGCAGTCCGACGAGCACGGCCGGGACGGCGGTCGCGCCCGCGAGCACCGCGGTGCCCAGCGGGCTCCCGGTCGTCTGCAGCACGATCAGCGGCAGCGCGACCGCGGCGATCCCGTTGCCGAGCAGGCTCAGCAGGTGCGAAGCGAGGTAGGTGGCGGCGGTGAGCGGCATGCGCCCAGCACATCCCCGGCCGTCGCGGCATGGTCAAGCGGAATCCCCGCCCGAACTCCCGTCGCCGCGCGTGATCCCGGACACCCGTCCGGCCGATGTGGACGGTGCCGAGGCGCTGCCGCCGCCGAAGACGAGCCGTCCAGCGCGAGCCGCCGGTGCGAGCTGCCGGAGCGGCCGCCCAGCACGATCCGCCAGAGCGAACCGCCGAGCGTGAGCCGCTGGGCGCGGGCCGCTGGGCGTGGGCCGCTGGGCGTGGGCCGCTGGGCGTGGGCCGCTGAGCGCGGGCCGCCGAGCGTGAGTCGCCCAGCACGACCCCCGAACACGAGCAGGTCCGCCCGTGCAGCACGGGCGGACCTGCGTCGGTCGAGCGGGATCGGTCAGTGGCTCGCGGCCACCGCCCGCCGGTTCTCGTCCTCCGGCACCTTCAGGTAGCCGACCATGATGAACGCGGCCACGTAGAGCAGGACGAACGCCCACACCACGCCGGCGTTGCCGAGCCCGATGGCGAGCACGACGGCCGGGACGGCCGCACCGAGGAACGCCGCACCGCCGGCCGCGGTCGTGTACATGGCCATCGCGGCGCCCTTCTGCTCGGGGGCGAGCGCGGGCATGATCGCGCCCATCGGCACGAACCCGGCGAGCAGCGCGCCGAACACGCAGCCCGCGGCGGTCGCGGCCCAGAAGCCCCACGCCGAACCGGCGGGGACCAGGTGCGCCACGTACCACCAGGCGAGCAGGCCGAGCGCGGAGCCGAAGACGCCGAACCACTGCACGGTGCGCCGCCAGCCCCACTTGTCGCCGATGGCGCCGAACACGGCGTTGAGCAGGATGTTCGACGCGTAGACCAGCGTGGTCATGACCAGCCAGCGCGACTGGCCCCAGCCGAGCTCGTCGGCGATGACCGTCGGCAGGATGATGAACATGCCGTACTGCGGCGCGGTGTTGATCAGCCGCACCAGGAAGCCCATCAGGATCTTCGGCCGCCGCGCGGTGAGCCGCAGGCCCGCGGTCAGCACCTCGCCGGTGGACAGCTCCGCGGCGGCGACGCGGCGGTCACCGTGCGGTTCGTGCACCGCGAACTGCGCGATCAGGAAGCCGATCACCACGAGGGCGATGGAGGCGATCATCGCCCCGGTCTCACCGCCGGTGCCGCCGCCGAAGACGGGGATCATGCCCAGCGCGTAGAGCGACCCCAGCGTCGGCAGGCCACCGGTGAACATCACGTAGAACCAGCCGACGGCCTTGCCGTTGCGCTCCACCGGCGTGACCACGTTGACCCACACCAGGAAAGCGAACGCGAACAGCGGATAGCCGAACCCGCGCAGGAAGTAGGTCAGGAACACCAGCGGCATGCTGCCGGTGCCGAGCGCGACCAGGAACAGCGCCTCGAACACCACCCACACGGCGGCGCCGAGCTGCATCACGCGGCGCGGCCCCCACAGGTCGGCCAGCACGCCGGACAGGTAGCTGCCCACCAGCACGGACACGCCGTACATGGAGATGATCGTGCTGACCGTGGTGGCGGGGCTGTCGAGCACGGTCTCGATGTGCGGCGAGATGAAGTTGGTCTCGGTGCCGTTGCCGGTCATGAAGACGAGCACGGCGAAGAATCCCCAGCGCAGCGAGTGCGGGATGCCGACCCGGTCGAGGAAGGTCTCGCGCCGCGCGCCGGTGGTCTCGGTGGTGGTCATGTCAGTCCCGCCCTTCACGCGTTGGGCAGGATCGAGACCTTGACCGACGCACCCGAGGTGTCGGCGACCAGGTCGAGGGCCTGCTGGAATTCGCTCAATCCGACCTGGTGGGTGCAGATCTCGTCGACCGGGATCTTGCCCTGCTCCAGCAGCTTGATCGCCGCGGGCCAGCAGTTCGGCCCGAGGTGCGCGCCGAGGACGTTGAGCTCCTTGTCGTCGGAGATGATCGACCAGTCGACCGTCACGTCCGAGCCGAACACCGAGTACTCCACGTAGGTCCCGAGCTTGCGCAGCAGGTTCAGCCCCTGCCCGACCGCCGGGGTGGCGCCGGTGCCCTCCAAGTAGACGTCGGCACCGTAGCCCTCGGTCAGCTCGGCGACCTTGGCGACCACGTCGTCCTTCAGCGGGTTGAACGTGACGTCGGCGCCGCAGCGGCGGCCCAGTTCGAGCTTGTCGTCGTCGAGGTCGAGCGCGACCAGCGTCATCGGGTTCTTCTGCCGCGCACCGGAGATGAGGCCGAGGCCGATGGGGCCGCAGCCCGCGACGACGACCACGTCGCCGAACTTGATGTCGGCGCGCTCCACCGCGTGCAGCGCGCAGGACAGCGGTTCGGCGTAGGCGGCGTGCTCCGGCTTCAGGTCGTGCGAGACCTTGTGCGCGCGGGCCTTCTTCGGCACCAGCGTGTACTGGGCCATGGCGCCGTGGTAATTGCGGAAGCCGAACATGTCGTGCGGCCCGCACATCCAGTACTCGCCGCGGCGGCAGTACCGGCACTCCTCGCAGGGCACGATCTGCTCGCAGGCGATCCGGTCGCCGACCTCGACCTTGTGGTGCTGCAGCGCCTCCTGATCACCGGACACGACGGTGCCGACGAACTCGTGGCCGGGGATGATCCCCTTCTGCGCCCAGGCGGGGCGGTTCTCGTCGCCCCAGAACTTCGCGGCGCCGTGGTAGCACTTCAGGTCGCTCGCGCAGACGCCGACCGCTTCCACTTCGATCAACAATTCGCCCGCGGCCGGTGCGGGGACGTCCACCTCTTCCAGGCGGTAGTCCTCCGGGCCGTGGACGACGACAGCCGACATCCGGCTGGGAATGGGGTTCGGCACCTTTGCCTCCAGTGGTTCCACTTCTCGTTCATCGATCCGCCCGCCGGAGGGGGCGGATCAGCTCCGTTGCCAGGGGCAGGCTGCTGCACGCGGGGGCGAGGTGCACTCCGCCACCGCGCGCGCCCAGCGGGCCGTGGGCCAACGGGGGAGCGGAGACCGGCGCGGCCGGGGCGGGCCGGACGGGCGGACTCGGCGCGGAGTCCGCTCCTCCGGCGCCGTCCCGAGCCGGTCGGTTCCGCAGGCTCGTCGTCGCCGCCCCGCCCGGTGGGCCGGTGCGGGGCAGCGGGGTACGGGGATGACCCGGCCGTGCCGGGCCGGCGAGGCGCCGATCAGCCGAGCGCTCGTAGGCCGGGTCGAGCTCGCTGCGAGGGGCCGGGCAGCGTCGACCGGAGGCGGTGGTTCGTCCCTGCCGCCCGGTCCGGCTCCGGTGAGCCGGTCCTGTCGCGTTGCCGTGCACTGCTCTCCTCGCGCGTCGGACCCCGATGTCGACGAGGTGCTACCTTCGAGCCCGTCCCGCTCAAAAGTCAACACCGGCCGCTCAAATGAGCGGCCACTGCGCCAGTGGGGAGACCAGGTGGGTCCCGAGCGCCAGATGCTGGCCGCGCTCGTCGCGACGAAGCACTACTTCGAGAAGCGGACGAAATCGCAGATCGCGGAGGATCTCGCGCTGTCGCGGTTCCAAGTCGCACGGCTGCTCGAAGCCGCGCACGCGGAGGGGATCGTGCGGATCACCGTCGAGCTCCCGTCCGGCGTGGACGCCGGGCTCTCGGACCGGCTGCGCCGCCACTTCGGGCTCAAACGAGCGCTGGCGGTGGTGACCGCCGACGACCCGGCCACGCGCAGGCGGCAGCTCGGCAAGGTCGCCGCCGACCTGCTCGGCGACGTGGTGACCGAGGACGACTGCCTCGGCGTCGCCTGGGGCCGCACGCTCGGTTCGATCCCCGAGTCGCTGACCCGGCTGGCGACCTGCCCGGTGGTCCAGCTGACCGGGGTCGCGGGGTCGGTCTCGGAGAACACCGTCGAGCTGGTGCGGCAGGTGTCCGCGGTCAACGGCGGCCCGGCCAGCCCGATCTACGCGCCGTTCGTCGTCGCCGACACCACCACGGCCCGCGGGCTGCGCAGCCAGCCCGGCATCGCCCGGGCGCTGGAGCTGCACCGGACGGTGACCCGCGCGGTCGTCGGCGTCGGCAGCTGGGATCCGCCGGATTCGAAGATGCACGACTCGCTGCCGGTGGAGGAGCGGCGGGCGCTGCTCGCCAAGGGCGTGCAGGCCGAGGTGTGCGGAACGCTGCTCAACGTGCAGGGCGGCGTGGTCGCCGGGCTGGAGGACCGGTGCATCGCGATCCCGGCGGACCTGCTGCGCCAGGTTCCGGAGGTGATCGCCGTCGGCGGTGGTGCCACGAAGATCAAGGCGATGTTGGCCGCGATCCGCTCCGGCCTGATCCACGGCCTCGTCACCGACGCCACCGCCGCCGAGGAGCTGCTGACGCTCGGATGAGCGCCGGGCGCTAGCGGGTGCCGCCCGCCTCGACCCGCGCGATGATCGCGTCGATCCGCTGCCGCGCGTCCGACCGGTCCGTCCGGGCGACGCAGCCGTCGCCTTCGGTGACGCCCCACGGCACCAGCACGTCGAAGTCCAGCTCGCGGACCAGGGCGAGGCTGGCCAGGTAGTCCTGGCGCAGTCCCCGGTCCAGCACCACGGCCTTCCACTCCCCGTCCTCGATCCAGATGAAGTCGCCGGTGAACAGGAAGCGGTGGTCCCCGCTGTCCCAGAGGTAGCAGGTGGTGCCTGCGGTGTGCCCCGGGACGGGGATCGCCTCGATGTCGTCGGCGAGCATCCGCCGCTCGCCGAAGGTGCCGGTGACGCGCATCTGCCGGGCGGTCGCGGCGCGGTCGCGCTCGTGGACGAACACCGGCACGTCGAGGCCGGGGTCGCCGTACATGCCCTCGTGCTCGTGGTTGATCAGCAGCCGGTCGGCTCCGCCGTGCTCGGCGATGGCCGCCGCGTCCGCGGTGAGCCCGGGCGAGTTGTACACGGCCACGGTGCCCGCGGGCCGTTCCAGCAGGAACGAGCGCAGCAGCACGTTGTGCTGGAACGGCAGTCGCGCGGTGCTGGTGGCCCGCAGCCCGGCGATGGGGGAGTCGAGGGTCGGCATGGTCGTTCTTCCTTTCGTCGTGGGAGGCCCGGGAGGGCGGGGTGGTCGGTCGCGGGCGTCGCCGCGGTTCACAGCCGTCCGGCGAGCGCCCAGGCCCGGGCGCGGGACTCCGCGTCCAGCAGGTCGGTGTGGGTGAGCATCAGTTCGGTGGCCCCGGCGTCGAGGTAGCGGCGCAGCCCGGCGGCGACGGCGTCCTCGTCCCCGGCGAGCAGGAGGTCGGCCGCGCTCGCCCTCCCCTCGGCCGCGATGACCTGCCGGTAGGAGGGAATGCCGTCGTAGAAGCCGAGCACCTCCGCCGCGCGGGCGCGGGCGGCGGCCACGTCGTCGGTCACCACCGCGGGCACGCCGGCCACGATCCGCGGGGCCGGTCGTCCCGCCGCCGCGGCGGCCGCGGTGATGGCGGGGACGATCCGTTCGGCGAGGGTTCGCGGTCCGGCGAGGAACGGCATCGTGCCGTCGGCGAGCTCACCGGCGGCGGCGAGCGCCCGCGGTCCCATCGCGGCCACCAGGACCGGGATCCGCGGTGCGGCTCCGGCCACGGACGTCGGAGTGATCGGCCGGGACACGAGGGTCTCCCCGTCGAAGGGGGAATCGTCGCCGTCGAGCAGCGGCCGGAGGGCGGCGAGGTGTTCGCGCAGGTGCCGGATCTGCGGCGGGTACGGCAGGCCGAACACCGGTTCCAGCGCGGTGCGCGCGCCGAGTCCGAGGCCGAGCCGGAAGCGTCCGCCGGTGGCGGCCTGCGCGGTCTTCGCCGCCGCCGCGACGAGCAGGGGGTGGCGCGGGTACATCGGCACGACGGCGGTGCCGACGTGGATGCGGGGTTCGGCCTGGCCCACGAGCGCCGCGAGCTGGATCGCGTCGTAGTCGAGGCCCTGCCCGAACCACATCGTGCGCACGCCCGCCGCGGCCGCCTCGTGCGCCAGTTCTCCGGCGCGGTCGACGAGGTTCGCCATGCCGGGTTCGGCGGCGGACGTTCCGCCGAAGAACACCCCGGTCCGGCCTGCTGCGGTGGTCATGTCGCGGCTCCTTGAGCTCGGTCGGATCGCCCGCCGGACTGCGCGGACGGGCGCTCGGTGGGCGCCGCCGCCCGCCCGGGGCCGGTGGGACCGACCAGGTGATTGCAGAGACTGAAATGAGCCTACAGCGTCGATTGCAGTCCCTGCAATCGACTAGGCTGCGGACATGGGCAGGTGGCCGGGACGAGCGCAGGAACGATTGCAAGCCGCCGCGATCGAGCTGTTCGCCGAGCGCGGCTACGAGCGCGCCACCGTCGCCGAGATCGCCGAACGCGCCGGGCTGACCGAACGCACCTTCTACAACCACTTCGCCGACAAGCGCGAAGTGCTCTTCCCGTCCCAGGACGGGTTCCTCGCCGGGCTCGTCGAGGCGATCGGCGCGGCACCCTCGGACCGGTCCGCGCTGGACGTCGTCGTCGACGCCCTGCTGGAGACCACCGACTGGTTCGACCAGCGGCGCGAGACGGCGCAGCAGCGCAGGCGGATCATCGACTCCCGGGCCGAGCTGCAGGAGCGCGAGCTGGCCAAGATGGCGGCCTTCTGCGCCGCGCTGGCCGGAGCGCTCCGGGGCAGGGGGTCCGCCGGGCCCGCCGCCGAGCTGACCGCCTCGGCTGCCGTGTCCGCCTACCAGCTCGCGTCGGCGGACTGGCTGGCCGACCCGCAGCGGCGTGGGCTCGGCCACCACCTTCGCTCGGTTTTCGGGGAGCTGCGCGCCGCGGCGAGCACCTGGTGAAACCGCGCGGCTGCGTCAGGACCTCTGCCGCACCGGTTCGGGCAGGAAGGTGCCGCGGTTGAGGCTGCGCTCGATGGTCTCCAGCGACCGCCCCTTCGTCTCGGGCACGCGGAACAGCACGACGACCCAGGCGAGCACGTTCAGCGCGGCGTAGACCAGCATCGCCCCGCCCAGGGTGAGCGCGTTGACGAGCGTGAGCGCGGTCGAGGTGACCAGCAGGTTCGAGCCCCACAGCGCCGCGGCGTGCAGTCCGGTCGCGGCGGGCCGGATCCGCAGCGGGTAGATCTCCGAGCCGATCAGCCAGCCCACCACTTGGATGCCGCCGGCCTGGAAGAACATGAACGCCAGCAGCAGCACCAGCGCGAGCCACGGGTTCGGCCGCTGTCCGGACACCAGGAACAGCAGGCCGAACAGCGCGATGGAGATCGCCGACCCGGGCAGCATGGCCAGCATCAGGCTGCGGCGGCCGATCCGGTCGACGACCAGCTTGCCGACCAGCGTCATCACCACGTACACGATCCCGACTCCGACGTTGGCCCACAGCGAGAACCCCGACGAGAAGCCGACCATGGTGAGGATGACCGGCGTGTAGTAGATCATCATCTCCAGCCCGGTGATCTGGGTGAAGATCGCCACCGCCAGGCCCGCGACCAGTGCCGGGCGCAGCCACTTCTCGCCGAGCGCCGACCACGGGCCGCCGCGGGCCTCGTTCTCCCGCTGCAGCACGTGCTCGATCTCCCGCACCTCGCGGTCGGCGGTGGCGCCGTCGGGCCGGACCCACCGCAGCACCATCCGCGCCGCGCCGGTGTGGTCGCGGTGCACCAGCCAGCGCGGGCTCTCCGGGGCTCGCAGCATGCCGAGGATCAGCAGGACCGCGGGCACGACCGCGATCATGATCTTCCAGTGCCAGGCGACCTCGCGGAACACCACGTTGACCAGCGCCGCGGCGAGGATGCCGATGCCGATGGCGACGTTGAAGAAGGTCACGAACCCGCCGCGCCGCTCCGGCGGGGACAGCTCGGCGATGTAGGTGGGAATGGTCTGGGTGCAGCCGCCGACCGCCAGGCCCAGCAGCAGCCTGCTGCCGATCAGCGTGAGCGGTTCGGGGGAGAGCCCGGCCAGCACCACGCCGCCGCCGAAGATCACCGCGACGGTGATGATCGTCGACCGGCGGCCGAACCTGCTGGCGAACGATCCCGCGCCGAGCGCGCCGATCACCGCGCCCACCAGGATCGAGGCGGTGATCATCTCCTGGATGGTGTGGCTGGGGAGGGTGGCGCCGAACAGCCGGTAGGACTCGGTGATCCCGAAGTCCTGGGTGATCTGCATCAGGGTGCCGGAGATGACCCCGGTGTCGTAGCCGTACAGCAGCCCGCCCAGCGCGGCGACGAAGGCCACGTAGTACACGTTCCGGATCGGGTCGCCGGACGGGGTCTCGGTGGGCACGCCCCGCAGTTCCCGCTCCGCCGCCGACAGTTCCGGCTCGTGGTCGAAGCCCGCGAGCTCCGGTTCGTCGGAGTCGCCGTGGTGTTCGGGCATCCGCACTCCTCGCAGGCGCTGGAGGGCCGTGGCGGTGCGATGCTATGGCGCCCCGCCGCTGGTCGCAGCGCTGGAAGCGCGCTGGTGCCGGAGCGCGGGCCGGGCCGGCGGCCTCGTCGGGCGCCCGGTGGCGGGAGCCCGGATCGACGCCCGATTTTGTCGAAGGGATTGTTAACAATCGTGTTCATAGTTTAGATTCCTCGGCATGACCACGGCGGGCGCCGCACTCGCGGCGCCCCGGAGGAGGAATGCCATGCCCGCCGACGCCGGCCCGGCCGCGCGCTCGCACCGCCGCGGTGCGCAGACCGCGATCCCGTGCCTGTTCCTGCGGGGCGGCACCTCGCGCGGCCCGTTCTTCGACGAGCGGGCGCTGCCCGCCGACGTCCCCACCCGCGACGCCGTGCTGCTGGCCGCGCTCGGCTCGCCCGATGACCGGCAGATCGACGGCATCGGGGGAGCGCACCCGCTCACCAGCAAGATCGGGATCGTGCGCCCGGGCGACCGGCCCGGCGTCGACGTGGAGTGGACCTTCGGCCAGGTGCAGCCGGGTGGGAGCAGCGTCGACACGACCGCGAACTGCGGGAACATGCTCGCCGCAGTGCTCCCGTTCGCCGTCGAGACCGGCATGGTCGTCCCGGACGCCGACCGCACCACCGCCCGCGTGCTCACCCGCAACACCGGCATGGTCGCCGAGATCACCGTCCGCACCCCCGCCGGACCGGACGGGACCAGGCACGTCGAGTACGCGGGCGAGGCGCGCATCGACGGCGTCCCGGGCACCGCCGCCCCCGTCGAGATCGGGTTCCTGGACACCGCGGGCTCGGTCGCCGGATCGCTGCTGCCGACCGGGAACCCGCGCGACACCGTCGACGTCCCCGGCCTCGGCGCGGTGGACGTGACGTTGATCGACAACGGGCAGCCGCTGGTGGTCGTCCGCGCGGACCGGCTCGGCGCGACCGGCTACGAGGACCCCGCCGAGATCGACGGCGACGCGGAGCTCAAGGCGAAGGTCGAGGCGCTGCGGCTGGTCTGCGGCCGCGCGATGGGGCTCGGCGACGTCGAGGCGAAGAACTACCCGAAGATGACGCTGGTCGCACCGCCCCGGCACGGCGGCGACCTGTCCACCCGCAGCCTCATCCCGCGGGTCGCGCACCGCTCCATCGGCGTGCTGGCCGCGGTCACCGCCGCCACCGCGTGCGTGCTGGAGGGCAGCGTCGCCCGCGAGGTCGCCGCCGAGGTCCGCGGCACCGAACCGACCGTCTCGGTGGAGCACCCGTCCGGCGAGTTCAGCGTCGCCCTCGGGCTCGACCCCGCCGAACCGGGGCGGGTGCTGCGATCCGGGTTGCTGCGCACCGCCCGCCTGCTGATGTCCGGCGAGGTCCTCGTGCCCGCCGCCCTCTGGAATCCCGCTGCCGAGGAGCGTTCCGCGTGATCATCGACGTGCACGGCCACTACACCACCGCCCCCGAGCCGCTGGGCCGCTGGCGCGACGCGCAGGTCGCCGGGCTGGCCGATCCGGCGCTGCGGCCCGACCCGGCCGGCCCGGTCATCGGCGACGACGAGATCCGCGAATCCCTCGAAGCCCACCAGCTGCGGCAGATGGACGAGCGCGGCATCGACGTCACCGTGTTCTCGCCGCGCGCCTCGTTCATGGCGCACCACGTCGGGGACTTCGCGACCTCCGCGGCGTGGGCGCGCATCTGCAACGACCTGTGCCACCGGGTCTCGGAGCTCTACCCGGAGCGGTTCGCGCCCGGCGCGATGCTGCCGCAGTCGCCCGGGGTGGATCCGGCGACGACCCTGCCCGAGCTGGAGCGGGTGGTGCGCGAGCTGGGCGCGGTCGCGGTGAACATCAACCCCGACCCCTCCGGCGGGCACTGGACCGCGCCGCCGCTGACCGACCGGCACTGGTACCCGGTGTGGGAGAAGCTCGTCGAGCTGGACGTGCCCGCCATGGTGCACGTGTCCACCAGCTGCAACGCGGCGTTCCACACCACCGGCGCGCACTACCTCAACGCCGACACCACCGCGTTCATGCAGCTGCTGCAGGGCGACCTGTTCGCCGACTTCCCCGAGCTGCGCCTGGTGATCCCGCACGGTGGCGGTGCGGTGCCCTACCACTGGGGCCGGTTCCGCGGGCTCGCGCAGGCGCTGGGCAAGCCGGAACCGGAGGAATCGTTGCTGGGCAACGTCTTCTTCGACACCTGCGTCTACCACCAGCCGGGCATCGACCTGCTGCTGGACGTGATCCCGCACGAGTCGGTGCTGTTCGCCTCGGAGATGGTCGGCGCGGTGCGCGGCGTCGATCCCCGCACCGGGCACCACTTCGACGACACCCGCCGCTACGTCGAGAAGGCCGGGCTCCCCACCGATTCCCTCGCCGCGATCGAGGAGCGCAACGCCCGCCGCGCCTACCCCCGGCTGGACGCGCGCCTGACCGCGCAAGGCCGCTGAACCCCGAAGGAGCACCGTGCACGAATTGGGAATCGTCCACCGGACCGTCCAGCGCGCCGATCGCGACGCCGTCGAAGCCCTCGCGGAGTTCGGCGTCGCCACGGTGCACGAGGCGCTGGGCCGGGTCGGCCTGCTGCGCCCCTACATCCGCCCCGTCTACGAGGGGGCGAAGGTCTGCGGCACCGCGGTCACCGCGCTGCTGCAGCCCGGGGACAACTGGATGCTGCACGTCGCCGCCGAGCAGGTGCAGGAGGGCGACGTGCTGGTCGCCGGGTGCACCACCGAGTGCGAGGACGGGTTCTTCGGCGAACTGCTCGCCACCTCGCTGCGCGCCCGCGGTGCGCGGGGGCTCGTCATCGACGGCGGCTGCCGCGACGTGGACGAGCTGCGCGCCATGGACTTCCCGGTGTTCTCCCGCGCCATCAACGCGAAGGGCACCGTCAAGGCGACCCTCGGCTCGGTGAACGTGCCCGTCGTGGTGGCCAACGCGCTGGTCGAACCGGGCGACGTCATCGTGGCGGACACCGACGGCGTGGTCGTGGTGCCCGCGGCGAAGGCGCCGGAGGTGGCGGCGGCCGCCGCGAAGCGGGAGGCCGGTGAGGCGGGCAAGCGCGCGCGGTTCCAGGAGGGAGAGCTCGGCTTGGACCTCTACGACATGCGCCCGAAGCTGGCGGCCATGGGACTGACCTACCGGGACTGAGCTCCCGGAACGCGAACCGGCGGTCCCGTGCACCGACGCACGCCGCCCCGGCGGCAGGAGGAGAACCCATGAGCACCGAAGTCACCCCGGGGTGGCTGCCCTGGCACCCGGAACCGAGCGCCCCGGCGTTCACCCCGCCCGCGGGCTCGGTCGACGCGCACTGCCACGTGTTCGGTCCCGCCGCGCGGTTCCCGTTCGCCGCCGAGCGCAAGTACACCCCGGTCGACGCGGGCAAGGAGCAGCTGTTCGCGCTGCGCGACCACCTCGGCCTGGCCCGCAACGTGATCGTGCAGGCCACCTGCCACGGCACCGACAACAGCGCGCTGGTCGACGCGCTGCGGGCCTCCGGCGGCCGGGCCCGCGGGGTGTCCTCAGTGGACGGTGACATCACCCCGGCGGAGCTGGACCGGTTGCACGAGGCCGGCGTCCGCGGGGTGCGGTTCAACTTCGTCAAGCGGCTGGTCGACACCGCGCCCACCCGGACGCTGCGCGCCATCGCCGAGAAGATCGCGCCGCTGGGCTGGCACGTGGTGCTCTACTTCGAAGCCCGCGACCTGCCCGACGTCGACGAGCTCGCGGCAGGCCTGCCGGTGCCGATCGTGATCGACCACCTGGGCCGGCCCGACGTCGAGCAGGACCCGGACGGCCCGGAGTTCGGCCGGTTCCTGGACTTCGCGGACCGCCACCGCGCGTGGGTCAAGGTCTCCTGTCCGGAACGCCTGTCCCGCACCGGCCCGCCCGCGCTCGACGGCGAGCGCAACGCCTACGCCGACGTGGTGCCCTTCGCACGCCGCGCCGTCGAGGCCTTCCCGGACCGCGTCCTGTGGGGCACCGACTGGCCGCACCCGAACCTCACCGACCACATGCCCGACGACGGGCTGCTGCTCGACCACGTCCCGCACATCGCGGTCACCCCGCAGCAGCGGCAGGCGCTGCTGGTGGACAACCCGATGCGCCTCTACTGGCCGGACGAGCAGGCCTGATCCACGGCCGGGCGACGAAGCCCGGTCCCGCCCCGAGGAGACCGCAGTGCAGCACCCCGTCAACGGCGACGAACGGTCCGCGAACGCGGCGAACCGGCTCGACCGGTTGCCGATCTCCCGATTCCACCGGACCACGATCGCCGCGCTGGCGTTCGCGTACTTCTTCGAGTTCGCCGACATCAACACCTTCGCCATCACCGCGCCGAAGGTCCGCGAGCAGTGGGGCGCCGACGTCGGCCACATCGCCTACGTGACCTCGCTGTCGTTCGTCGGCATGTTCCTCGGCTCGGTCGTGGCCGGCGGGATGGCCGACCGGCTGGGCCGGAAGCGGACGCTGACGCTGACCACGGTGTGGTTCTCGGTGTGGTCGCTGGCGACGGTGTTCGCCTGGGACATCGCCTCGATGGGCGTGTTCCGCGTGCTGACCAGCGCCGGGCTCGCCGCGATGACCGTCGTCGCGGTCGTGTACCTCAACGAGCTGTTCCCGCGGGCGAAGCGCGGCAAGTTCCAGGCCTACGTGATCATGATCGGCATCTGCGGCACCCCGGTCACCAACCTGATCGCCGCGCTGGTCGTGCCGATGGGGGAGCAGACCTGGCGGCTGGTGTACCTGTGGGGCGCGCTGGGCGTGCTGTTCCTGTTCTTCCTGCGCAGGCTCGTCGAATCCCCGCAGTGGCTGGAAACCCGCGGCCGCCACGAGGAGGCCGACGCGGTGCTGCGGGGCCTGGAGGACGCGGCGTCGGCCGAGCACGGCGCCCTGCCCGCCGCCGTCGAACCGGTCGCGGTCGCGCCCGCCGCGAAACCGGGGCTGCGCCTGCTCAAGCAGCGCCGGTTCCTGTTCCCGACCCTGCTGCTGTCGGTGCTGTGGATCACCCAGACCATCGGGTTCTTCGGCTTCTCCTCGTGGGCGCCGACCCTGCTGGCCGCCGAGGGCGTCAGCGTGGAGGACTCCATCTTCTTCGTCGCGCTCACCACCGTCGGCGCACCGCTCGGGTCCTTCCTCGCCGCGCAGGTCACCGACCGGGTCGAGCGGAAGTGGGCGCTGGTGGTGTTCGGCCTGATCATCGCCGGTTCCGGGCTGCTGTACGGGTTGACGTTCCTGCCGGTGCTGGTCGTGGTGTTCGGCTTCCTGGTGAACCTGTTCGAACGCGGCTACACCTCGCTGGCCTACGCCTACTCGCCGGAGCTCTACGACACGGCGGGCCGCTCGCTGGGCACCTCGGTCTCCTACGGGCTCGGACGGCTGTCCAACGCGTTCGGGCCGCTGATCATCGCCGCGCTCTACAGCGGGTACGGGTACCGGACCGTCTTCTACTTCATCGCAGGAACCTGGGTGGTGGGCGCGCTCGCGCTGGCGCTGTTCGGCCCTGCCACCCGCAAGATCCGGCTGCGAGCCGAGTCGGCGGAACCGGAACCCGCCGCCGGTCGCTGAACCCTTCGGAGGAGAGGCCGCATGCACCCCGTACCGGAGCACCTCACCACCCTCGAGCGGATGGCCGCCGACACGCCCACCCGGCCGCCGCTCGGCGACATCGCCCACCTCGGGCACGTGCAGCTGTTCACCCCGTGCCCCGCGGACACGGTCGCCTTCTGCACCGAGTTCCTCGGGCTCACCGCCACCGCGCAGGACGGGGACCACACCTACCTGCGCACCTGGGACGACTACGAGCACCACAGCCTGGTGGTGACCCGCCGCGACCGGCCCGGCGTCGGGCGCACCGCGCTGCGCTGCTCCTCGGCCGAGGCGCTGGACCGCCGCAAGACCGCCGTGCAGGCCGCGGGCGGCAGCGGGCGCTGGGTGCGCGACGAACCCGGGATCGGTCCGCTGTGGACCACGGTCGACCCGGACGGGCACGAGATCGCGCTCTACCACGAGACGTCCTGGTACGAAGCGCCCGCGGAACTCGCCCCGGCGCTGAAGAACCAGCCGCAGGCCAAACCCGGTCGTGGCGTCGGAGTCCGCAGGCTCGACCACGTCAACTACCTCGCCGCCGACGTCGCGCAGGCCAGCGGCTTCCTCGTCGACGTGCTCGGTGCCCGCCCGACCGAGCAGATCCGGCTGGACGACGGCGAGATCGCCGCCCGCTGGCAGACCTTCACCCAGAAGTCCTACGACCTGGTGCACACCAAGGACCGCACCGGCTCCTCGGGCCGGCTGCACCACATCGCCTTCGCCACCGACACTCGCGAGGACGTGCTGCGCGCCGCCGACCTCGCCGTCGACACCGGCGTGTTCATCGAGACCGGGCCGCACAAGCACGCCATCCAGCAGACCTTCTTCCTCTACGTCTACGAGCCCGGCGGCAACCGCGTCGAGCTGTGCAACCCGCTCACCCGCCTGGTGCTCGCCCCCGACTGGCCGCTGATCACCTGGACCGAGCGGGAACGAGCGAAGGGGCAGGCCTGGGGCCTGCAGACCATCGAGTCCTTCCACACCCACGGCACTCCGCCGGTCGACTGACCGGTCGTTCGTTCGGCAGCGCACAGCTCAACGAGGAGCCCGCCATGAACCGGACCACACCCCCGACCGACCCGACCGGCCCGTCCGACCCGCCCGGCGCGACCGACCCGACCGCCCGGCGCCGCGCGATCGTCATCGCGCTGTGCTGGGCGCTGGTGCTGCTCGACGGCATCGACACCTTCGTCTACGGCTCGGTGCTGCCCGAGATGATCGGTGCCGGGCACCTCGGGCTCACCGACGCCACCGCGGGCGAGATCGGCAGCGCCACCACCTTCGGCATGCTCATCGGCACGATCCTGTCCGGTACCGCCACCCGCTGGGTCGGCCGCCGCCCGGCGGTGTTCGCCTCGGTGGCGCTGTTCACCCTGGCCACCCTCGGTTCCGGGCTGGCGGGCAGCGCCGCCGTGTTCGGGTTCTGCCGGCTGCTGTGCGGGTTCGGGCTCGGCGCGCTGCTGCCGATCGCCATCGCCTACGGCATGGAGTTCTGGCCGGGGAGCCGCCGGGCGCTGGCCACCGGGGTGATCATGACCGCGCACCAGGCTGGAGGGGCGCTCGCGCCGCTCATCGCGCTGGTGCTGGTCGACACCGCCGGGTGGCGCTGGGTGTTCGTCGCCGGCGCGGTGCCCGCGGTGGTGCTGCTGCCGGTGGCGGTCCGGCTGCTGCCGGAGTCCCCGGCGATCCTGGCCGCGCGGGGCAGGCCGGAAGCGGCGGCCGCGGTCTCGGCGCGGCACGGGATCGCCCCCGCCGCGCCCGCGCCCGAGCGGCCGGACCGCTGGGCGGGCCTGCGGGCGCTGTTCAGCGGCGGGCGGTGGCCGGTGACGCTGCTGTTCTGGCTCACCTCGTTCGCCGGGCTGATGCTCGTGTACGGGGTGGGGCAGTGGCTGCCGAAGATCATGGGCGATCTCGGCTACGAGACCGGTGACGCGCTGCTGTTCTCCACCGCGCTCAACGTCGGCGGCATCGTCGGCATGCTGGTGGCGGGCCGCCTCGCCGACCTGGTCGGGGCGCGGCGGATCGTGGTCGTCTGGTTCGCGCTGACCGCGGTGTTCGTGTACGTGCTGGGCGTGCACCTGCCGGTGGCGGTGCTCTACGCGGTGGTGTTCGTCGCCGGGCTGCTGCTGTTCAGCGGGCAGAGCATGGTCTACGCGGCCGTCGGTGCGCACCACGACGCGGGCGATCGGGACACCGCGCTGGGCTGGGTCGCCGGGATGGGCCGGTTCGGCGCGGTGTTCGGGCCGTGGCTCGGCGGCGCGCTGCTCGCCGCGGGCCGCGCCGACCTCGGATTCACCGCGTTCGCGGTGACCGGCCTGTTCGGCGCCGTGATGATGGCCCTGGCGAGCTCGACCATCCGGGTCCGCTCCCGGAGCTCCTCGGGGCAGGCGTCCGAGGCCGGTGGTTAGAATCGGTGGACAACATTGTTCACAATTGTGCGGGGTAGGGCAGTGACGACAGCGAAGCGCGAGTCCGGGCGGTCGGCGGTGGTCGACGCGATCCGCGACGCGATCACCCGCGGCGACTTCGCGCCCGACCAGCGGCTGGTGGAGGCCGAGCTCTCCGAACGGTTCGACGCGGGCCGCGGTGCGGTGCGCAACGCGCTCGTGCAGCTGGCCACCGAAGGCCTCGTGGAACGCGTGCAGAACCGCGGCGCCCGGGTGCGCGCGGTCTCCCTCGACGAGGCCATCGAGATCACCGAGGTGCGGATGGCCGTCGAAGGCCTGTGCGCGGCGCGCGCCGCCGACCGGGCCACCGACGCGGACAAGGCCGAACTGCGCGAGATCGCCGAGCAGATGCGGACCGCGGTCGCCGGCGGCGACGTGTGGAGCTACTCCGAGCTGAACAAGCGGCTGCACTCCCTGGTGCTGCGGGTCAGCGGTCAGCGGACCGCGCACGAGGTGCTCAGCAGGCTGCGCGGGCAGAACGTGCGCCACCAGTTCCGGCTGGCCCTGCACCCCGGCCGCCCGAGCGTCTCGCTGCCGCAGCACCTGGCGATCGTCGACGCCATCTGCGCCGGTGATCCGGCGGCCGCCGAGCAGGCGATGCGCGCCCACCTGGGCAGCGTCATCGAGGCGCTGCCCGAGGTGGACGGGACGCGGATCACCGCGCTGTGAGCCTCACTCCGCGCTCCTGCGGAACTCCAGCAGGGCGGGGCGCGAGTAGGCGCGGAGCGCGTCGCGATGGGTCTTGCCCGATTCGGTCCGGGGCAGGTCGTCGACGAACTCCACCACGTCGATCCCGGGCGTCGGCCTGCCGCGGGTGTGCGCGGACAGCGCCTCGGCGGTGACCGACGTGGCGTTCCAGCACTCGGCAGGCACGACGAACGCCTTCAGCACCGGTTCCCGGCCGGGTTCGTCCAGCACCAGCACCGCCGTCTCGCTCACCGCGGGATGCTCCAGCAGCACGGCCTCCAGTTCGGGCGGGCTGATGCGGGAACCGTCCGCGCCGTGGCGCACGTCCTTGAGCCTGCCCAGGAAGAGCAGCCCGCCCGACCCGTCCCAGCGCGCGAGGTCACCGGTCCGGTACATCGCGGCGGCACCGCCGGGCGTCGGCCCGTCGAGGTAACCGCGCATCATCCCGACCGGGTTCGCGGTCAGATCCACGCAGAGCTCCCCTTCCCGCCCGGGGCGTTCCGATCCCGGCTCGCACAGCACCAAGTCGTAGCCGGGCAACGGCCTGCCCAGCTCGGTGGGATCGCCATCGAGCCCCGGAGCGACCCCGGCGATGGCGGTGACCTCGGATTGCCCGTACCCGTTCCGCACCCGGACTCCCCAGGCTTCCCGGACCTGGTCGACGATCTCGCGGGTGAGCGGTTCGCCGACGCTCACCGCCTCCCGCAGCCGGACGGTCCGATCGGCCGCACCGGCCCGGAGCAGCGCGCGCCACGTGCTCGGCGACGCGCAGAAGCTCGTCGCCCCGGTGCGCTCCAGCGCGTCGAGGATCCGGTGCGCGCTGCTGGCACCGGGTAGGGACACCAGGCTCGCTTCGGCGTTCCACGGTGCGAACAACGAGCTCCACGGGTGCTTCGCCCAACCGGGAGGCGCGACGTTGAGGTGGACGTCGCCCGGCTGCAGCCCGTTCCAGTACATGCTCGCCAGGTGTCCGACCGCGTAGCTGGTGTGGCTGTGCACGACCAGTTTGGGGCGCGCGGTGGTGCCGGAGGTGAAGTAGTGGAACAGCGGTTCGTCCGGCGCCGTCGGCCCGTCCGGTTCGAACGCGCCGGGTCCGTCCGAGTCGTCGAAATCGGACCAGCCCGGCACCGGCCCGCCGACGGACACCCGCACCTGCGGCTCGGGGAGCGATCCCCAGCCGGCCGCGATACCCGACTCCGCGACCACGTGCCGGACCGAGGCCCGGTGCATCCGGCTCGCCAGCTCGTCCCGCCCGATCGTGGTGAACGTCGGCACGATCACCGCCCGCAGCTTCATGAGCGCGAGCAGCAGCTCCCACAGCTCCGCCCGGTTGTCCAGCAGCACCAGCACCGGTTCGCCGGGGCCGACGCCCCGAGCACGCAACCACGAGGCGACCTCGTCCGATCTGCGCGCCAGCTCCTGGTAGCTGCGGACCTGGTCCGCACCGGGGGCCACGATCCGCAACGCCTCGCGGTCGTTCCCCCGCGCGATCCGGTCGAACCAGTCGAGCGCCCAGTTGAACGTGCTGAACCGCGGCCAGCGGAACTCGCGGACGGCCGCATCGTGGTCGAGCCGGTGCTTCAGCAGGACGTCCCTGGCCGCGCGGAAATCGCCGAAGGCGTTCGTTCCGTCCACAGTGTTCACTCCCGTGACGTCAGTTGGCAGGGCGATCGGCGGGCGCCGGTGTTCGGCGTCCGGTGGGAAGGGCGCCGAGGCGGCGCAGCAGGCTGACGGCGACCACCTCCGCGTCGCGCTCGAACGCGGTCGGAGCACCCGGGCGGCCGTTGCCGATCTGGGTGAACCACCGCGGTCCCTCCGTCGGAATCCCGACGGCGTAGAGCGCCCGGTTCGGTTCGCCGTCGCCTGCGATGACCCGGTATTCCGCGGCGGTGATCGCGATGCCTCCCGTGTCGTGCGCGGTCGTTCCCGCGCCGGTGGCGAACCCGGTGGCGATGCCGTCGGCGACCAGTCGCCGGAACAGCGGGTCCGCGTTCCGGCGCAGGTCCGGCTTGGGGATCTTCGCGTCGATGAGCACCGAGACCGCCCGCTGCGATCCGGGCACCTGCGGCGACCCGACGACGAACCTGCCCTGCTCCGGGTCGGGGAGGAACGTCGCACCGGGGCCGACCACGGCGAGGACGCCCGCGTCCAGCAGGGCCAGGAACTGCTCGGCCCGGATGCCCGGCGGTCCGGTGGACAGCAGCGCCAGCGCCGGGAAGAAGCGCCCGAGGAAGGAATCGCGGTAGGACTCCGGACGCAGCCCACCGAACTCGACCACGGCGCGGATGAGCTCGCGGGCGTCCCGGAACACGTCGGTCGCCGCCTTCAGCGGGCTGTCCACGTTGCCGAGCGCCGCTTCCGCCCGATCCGCCTGCACCGCAGCCCGGACCGCCGCGCGGAACTCCTCCGGGCCGGTGTAGGTCGTCGTGGCGAACGGCCGGGCGAGCCGGTCCGGGTCGAGCGGTGCGATGTCGCCCAGCCCGTGCGCGGCCGCGATCCCCGGCCACCGCTGGACGGCCGCACCCGCGGCGCACAGGTCCGCGGACAGCCGGAGCGCGGCGGTGGTGCCGAAGCGGCCGCGGGCGTGCGTCGCGTAGTACACGTGGTTGATCTCGGCCACCAGCAGCGGCAGCACGTCCCGGTCGAAGTCCAGATCGGCGCGCCCGTGCCTGCCGCACGCCCGCATCCGCAGCTCGTTGATCGCCTCGTGGTGCAGGAACTTCGGCTGGAACGGGCCGCGCCCGGACTTCTGGTTCACCGCTCGCGCGGCGATCGGCATGCCGCTGCGGGAACCCGCCACCACCACCGGCTCGCGCGAGCTCGGCCGGTACCCGAGTTCGCCGTCCTCCCGGTGGAACCGGCCGCCGCGCCCGATGGTCAGCGACAGCAGGACGTCGTAGAACGACAGGCCGAGACCCATCAGCCCGACCTGCGCCCCGGGCGGGATCGAGTCCAGGCCCAGCTCTCCCGGGTTGTCCCCGCGGATGTAGCGCAATCCCGGCGACCGGGCGGCGAACTCCGCCAGCCGCCGTTCCGCTCCGGTGGGTTCGGAGCGGCCGTGGCCGGTGGCGAGGACGACCGCGTCGAAGTCGAGCTCCCGCACCGCACCGTCGATCCGGACTTCGAGGCGGTAGCCCGGATCGTCCCGGTGCAGCGCCACCACGCGCCCGCGGTGCTCGACGACCTCGACCGAGGGCGGGGCGCTGGCCAGCACCGAGCGGTGGACGTGGCCCAGGTAGCGGCCGTACGCGTAGCGAGGTGCGTAGTCGTCCGGCCCGAGCGCGGCCAGTTCGGGATCGTCCTGGTGCCGCAGCCACTCCAGGAACGACCGGCCGGCGCCCGCCCGGCACGGGCCGGGTCCCGCCGCGCCGGAGAACAGGGTCAGCTCGCCGACCACGGTGTTCATCAGGAACCACCGCTCTTGATCGGGCTGCCAGATCCGCCCTCCGCCGAGGTGCGCGTCCTCGATGAGGTGCACCCGCATCGGGAGGTCGGAGCGCGAGCGCAGGTGCACGATCAGGCGCTCGAACACCGACAGCCCGCGGGGGCCGAGCCCGACGATGGCGACCGCCGGTCGCGGCGGGAGCGGTGTCGGTTCGGCGCCGGGCTCGGCGGCCGACGGGACGGCATCCGGCTCGTCGAGCAGGGTGCGCGGGCGGACCGGGTTCGCCCGCGCCCGCTCAGCCGTGCGCGCGGTGCGCATGGGCCGGTCGTTCCTCGTCGATCCGCGGGAGCACGGTGAGCGAGCGGGCGATCTGCTCGTCGGTCGCCGCCATGTCGTGCATCCGGCCGCTGAGGTGCTGGTCGTAGGCCGAGAGGTCGAGCAGGCCGTGCCCGCTGAGGTTGAACAGGACCACCCTCTCCCGGCGCTGCTCCTTGGCATCGAGCGCCTCGTCGATCGCCGCGCGGACGGCGTGCGCGGATTCCGGGGCGGGCACGATCCACTCGTGCTCGGCGAAAGCCGTCCCCGCTTCGAACACCGCTCCCTGCGGGTAGGCCACGGCGTCGATCAGGCCTTGGTGGCGCATCGCGCTCACCAGCGGCGCCGCACCGTGGTAGCGCAACCCGCCCGCGTGGATGCCGGGTGAGACGAACAGGTGGCCGAGCGTGTACATCTTGGTCATGGGCGTGATGCCCGTGAAGTCGTTGTAGTCCCAGGCGTAGTGCCCCTTGGTGAGCTTGGGGCACGCCTCGGGTTCGACCGCCAGCAGCCGGACGTCGCGGCCGGTCCGGACCCGCTCCCCGTGGAACGGGAAGGCGAGGCCGGAGAAGTTGCTCCCGGCGCCGACCGAGCCGATCACCACGTCCGGGAATTCGCCGAGCGCGCCCAACTGGGTCAGCGCCTCCTGCCCGATGACCGTCTGGTGCAGCAGCACGTGGTTCTCCCCGCTGCCCACCGAGAACCCGCGGCCCGCGGTGGTGCTGGCGTGCTCGAACGCCTCGGCGTTGGCGATCGACAGGCTGCCGTCGGTGTCCGGATCGCGCCGCACGGCGGCGCGGCCCGCCTCGGTGGTGGTGCTCGGGCTCGCGATGACCTCGGCACCGGCGAGTTCCATCAGCACCCGCCGGTACGGCTTCTGCTCGTAGCTGCACCGGACCATGTACACGGTGCACTGGATCCCGTAGCTCTGGCAGGCCAGCGCGAGCGCCGATCCCCACTGGCCGGCGCCGGTCCCGGTCGTCAGGTGGGTGATCCCGGCCTGCTTGTAGTAGTGGGCCTGGGCGAGCGCGGTGTTGAGCTTGTGGCTGCCGGTCGGGCTGGCCCCCTCGTACTTGTAGTAGATGCGGGCGGGAGTGCCGAGGAACCGCTCGAGCCGCCGGGCCCGCCGCAGCGGTGTCGGACGCCAGCGGCGGTAGGTCTCGCGCACCTCGGCCGGGATCGGCACGAACCGGTCGTCGCCGACGCTCTGCCGGTACATGGAGAGCGGGATCTGGGGCGCGATGCCGCCGGTGGGGCGGTGGACGTGCGAGTCCGGCCGGGCGCGCCGCAACCGCGCCGCGTCCTCGACGTCCGCCAGGTCGGACAGCACGTTGTACCAGTGGGTGGGCACCGCGTCGTGGTCGGCGGGTTCCTCGGGCATGGCGGTCTCCGTTCCGCGTGCGGGCAGCGCTGCGCGGCGTGCGACGGCCTGCACACGTGCATCGGCCGACCACGCGCGGGAAGTTGCCCGGGGTGGTGTGTCGGAATTTCGGTGCCGCGACCTGTCAGCAGGTGGCGGCGGGCGCGAGGATCTCGATCCGGACCAGGTCGATGAGATCGCCGACGGTCCGCAGATTCGCTTCGAATACCGCTCGGTCGGACACTTCTCCGCCGAGTTCTCGCTCGATTCGCACGATGAGTTCGAGCAGGTTGAGGGAATCCATTCGGATCGCGTCCGAGTCGAGGACGAGATCATTCGTGAGTTCGTGCGGAGAGCGATCGATTCGCAAGGATTCGATCATGATCTGTTTGATTCGGACGTCGTTTTCGGCGGCGTTCATGCGTGTTTCCTCCAGTGCGCGTGCTGAGTCGGCAACGAGGGCGCGCGGGCAGGTGGGCGCGCCGAGCGCGCGGCGTTCTTCGGGGGTGATCGCCCGTCAGGCGAGGGTCAAGGTGTGCAGCCCGAGGACGATGAGCACCGAACCGCTGGCCACCGCCATGCCCGATCGCCAGCGCGGCCGGGTCAGCCGGGCGCGGATCGCTCCGATGCCCGCGACGACGATCAGGTACCAGAGCGTGCTCAACGCGATCTGCACGCCGGCGAGCGTGGTGACCTGCGTGGCGGTTCCCCCGCCCGGCGGCAGGAACTGCGGGAACAGCGCCAGGTAGACGGCCGCCATCTTCGGGTTGGCGAGGCTGGTCATCGCCCCGGTCCGGTAGCAGCCCCAGTGGGACGGAGCGGTCCGGCCGTCCGGGACCAGGTCGGCGCCCATCGGCATCCCCCTGTCGCGCCAGGCCCCGCGCAGGGTGCTGATGCCCAGCCAGCACAGGTAGCCGGCGCCGAGCAGCGTGAATCCGAAGAAGACCTGGTCGGACGCGCGCAGCAGCGCCACGAGTCCGAGCACCGAGGTCGCGGCCCAGCAGGTCAGGCCGGTGGTGCTCCCCGCCACCGCGAACAATCCACCGACCCTGCCGCGTTGGACCGTGGTGTCCACCAGCACCACGAACGACGGGCCGGGAGCCATGATCATCACGATGATGGTGGCGAGAAATGCCGAACTCAGCAAGGTGCGGATCCCCAATCGTTCCCCCGTGGGCGGCCCGCATTCGAGGTGGAACTCGTGCGGTGCCGCGATGTGGATGAAGCTACCGACGGCTCGGCGGCTCGTCCAGCGGCCCGGAAGTGCTTCCACCGGATGGAGTCATCTTTTCGTGCGCATTCGCGTGTTTCGAATGGCGGGGGAGCGGGGGATGCATTTCTGCGGTGGAATCGGCTTGTTTTGCAACGATTGTTCGCATCATGCGGGATGTGCGTGGAGGGGTGGCACGGTCCCGGTGTCCGGTGTCCGGTGTCCGGTGTCCGGTGTCCGGTGTCCGCGGGAATGCGGGAACGCGGGAACGCGCGCGGCGTGCCCCGCGCCTCGCCGCCCCGCTGACCCGCCGTGTCGCTGTCCGAAGTGGACGGTTCGCGGATCACCGCGCCGCGAGCTCGCCGGGGCGGTAGGTGCGGGGTGCGCAGGTGGAGCGGACCAGCGCGCGGAGGGAGTCGAGGCCGCCGGTGAGCAGTCCGGCGGCGCGGGCCTGCACGAGGACGTTGCCGAGGGCGGTGGCCTCGACCGGTCCGGCGACGACCGGGCGGCCGGTGCGCTCGGCGGTCAACCGGCACAGCAGCTCGTT
This sequence comes from Saccharopolyspora sp. MMCC62, assembly GCF_057736575.1. Taxonomy (NCBI): domain Bacteria; kingdom Bacillati; phylum Actinomycetota; class Actinomycetes; order Pseudonocardiales; family Pseudonocardiaceae; genus Saccharopolyspora; species Saccharopolyspora sp. MMCC62. The sequence continues at coordinate 412,713 of NZ_JBYKCM010000006.1, forward strand.
CCGCGCCCCGCCGCCCACGATGTGCACTGTGGACAGTGCACGTCCGGTGAGGATCTCCAGCCTTGCCACGGAGTCCGCGTAGGCCGTGGCGAGGCTCTCCAGGATGCAGCGGGTGAACTCGGCGCGGCCGCCCGGCACCGGCCGGTCGTGCTCGGCCAGCCAGGCGGCGATCCGCGCGGACATGTCGCCGGGCGCGAGGAATCGCGGATCGTCCGCGTCGAACTCGGCGACCGAACCGGCCGGCACTTCGGCGGCCGCCGCCAGCAGCACCGGCAGATCGACGGCCGGGCCGGTGCGCTCCCATTCGGCGACGCATTCGCTCAGCAGCCACAGGCCCATCACGTTGTGCAGGTACCGGATGCGCCCGTCCACGCCGAGCTCGTTGGTGAAGTTCGCGGCCCGCCCCGCCTCGGACAGCAGCGGGCGCTCCAGCTCCACCCCGACCAGCGACCAGGTCCCGCACGAGATGTAGGCGAACGACTCGTCGCGGGCCGGGACGGCCACGACCGCGGAGGCGGTGTCGTGCGAACCGACCGCGGTGACCGGGAGCCCGTCGTCGAGCTCGCCGATCCGCGCACCCGGCGACACCAGCGGCGGCAGCAGCCCGCGGTCGTGGCCGAGGCGCGCGAGCAGCGCGTCCGACCACTCGCCGGTGCGCACGTCCAGCAGCCCGGTGGTGGAGGCGTTGGTGCGCTCGGCGACCTGCTCGCCGGTCAGCCAGTACCCCAGCAGATCCGGCAGCAGCAGCATCCGCTCGGCGATCGGCAGCAGCCCGCTGCGCCGGTCCGCGGCCAGCTGGAACACCGTGTTGAACGGCAGGTGCTGCAACCCGTTGACCTCGTAGAGCTCCGCGGGGCCGATCACCGCGTGCACGTCGGGCACGGCGGCGGCGCCGCGCTCGTCCCGGTAGTGGTGCGGCATCCCGAGCACCCGGCCGCCGCGCAGCAGCGCGTAGTCCACCGCCCACGAGTCGATGCCGACGCTCACCGGGTCCGCTTCGCGCACCGCCCGGTCCAGCCCGGCGGACACCTGGCGGTACAGCTCCAGCACGTTCCAGTGCAGCGACCCGCGCACCCGCACCGGCGCGTTCGGGAACCGGGCGAGCTCGCGCATCCGCAGCTCGCCCGGCCCGGCGTGCCCGAGTACGACCCGCCCGCTGGTGGCGCCGAGGTCGACGGCGGCGACGGTCCCGCTCATCGCAGGAACGCCGCCGCGACCCCGGCGTCCACCGGCACGTGCAGGCCGGTGGTGTGGGCGAGGTCGCCGCCGAGCAGCGCGAACACCGCGTTCGCCACGTGCTCGGGCAGCACCTCCCGCTTGAGCAGGGTGCGCTGGGCGTAGAACTCGCCCAGGTCCTCCTCGGCGACCCCGTACACCTTCGCCCGCTGCGCGCCCCAGCCGCCGGCGAAGATCCCGCTGCCGCGCACCACCCCGTCCGGGTTGACGCCGTTGACGCGGACGCCGTGCCCGCCGAGCTCGGCCGCCAGCAACCGCACCTGGTGCGCCTGGTCCGCCTTGGTCGCGGAGTAGGCGATGTTGTTCGGCCCGGCGAACACCCCGTTCTTCGACACGACGTAGACGACGTCGCCGCCGAGGCCCTGCTCGATCAACACCCGCGCGGCCGCCTTGCTGACCAGGAACGAGCCCTTCGCCATCACGTCGTGCTGCAGGTCCCAGTCGGCGGCGGTGGTCTCCAGCAGCGGTTTCGACAGCGACAGGCCCGCGTTGTTGACGACCACGTCGAGCCCGCCGAACGCGAGCACCGCGGCGTCCACGGCGGCGCGCACCGCGTCCTCGTCGGTGACGTCGGCGCCGACGCCGATCGCCACGTCGGCGGACCCGAGTTCGGCCGCGGCCTCCCGGGCCTTCGCGGCGTCGAGGTCGGCGAGCACCACGGTGGCGCCGTCGCGGGCGAGGCGGGCGGCGGTGGCCTTGCCGATGCCGGAGGCCGCACCGGTGACCAGCGCGACCTTCGTGGCGAGCGGTTTCGGCGCGGGCCTGCGCCGCAGCTTCGCCTCCTCCAGCTCCCAGTACTCGATGCGGAACTTCTCCGCCTCCGCGATGGGCGAGTAGGTGGACAACGCCTCCGCCCCGCGCATCACGTTGATCGCGTTCACGTAGAACTCGCCCGCCACCCGGGCGGTCTGGGCGTCGGTGCCGTAGCTGAACATGCCGACGCCGGGCACGAGCACGATCGCCGGGTCGGCGCCGCGCATCGGCGGCGAGTCCGGGGTGGCGTGCCGCCGGTAGTAGGCCGCGTAGTCCGCGCGGTACCGCTCGTGCAGCTCCCGCAGCCGCGCCGCGGATTCCTCCACGGTCGCGGTCGCGGGCAGGTCCAGCACCAGCGGCGCCACCTTGGTGCGCAGGAAGTGGTCCGGGCAGCTGGTGCCGAGCGCCGCCAGCCGCGGATGTTCCGCGCGGGACAGGAATTCCAGCACTTCGGGCCCGTCGGTGAAGCGCCCGACCTGCCGCCGGTCGGTGCTCACCAGCCCGCGCAGCACGGGGGCGAGCGCGGCGGCCTTGGCCCGGCGTTCCGCGGCGGGCAGCGGTGCGTACCCGTCGAGGGCGGCGCCGAACGGGTCCGGCCTGCCGTGCTCGGCGATGTGCTCGGCGGCGGTGTCGATGATCCACCGCGAGTTCAGCTCGCACTCCTGCGCGGTCGCGCCCCACGCGGTGATCCCGTGCCCGCCGAGGACGGTGCCGATGGCGCGCGGGTGGGTGCGCCTGATCTCGGCGATGTCCTCGCCGAGCTGCCAGCCGGGCCGCCGCCACGGCACCCACACCACCCGGTCGCCGAAGATCTCCTCGGTCAGCGCCGGACCGTCGGCGGCGGTGGCGATCGCGATGCCGCTGTCCGGGTGCAGGTGGTCGACGTGGCAGGCGTCGACGAGGCCGTGCATCGCGGTGTCGATGGACGGCGCGGCCCCGCCCTTGCCGTGCAGCACGTGGTCGAACGCGGCGACCATCTCGTCCTCCCGGTCCGGTCCGGGGTAGACAGCGGACAGCGCGCGCAACCGGTCGAGCCGCAGCACCGCCAGCCCCTGCTCGGTGAGGGTGCCCAGGTCGCCGCCGGAGCCCTTCACCCACATCAGGTCCACCTCCTGCCCGGTGACCGGGTCGACGTCCCGGCCCTTGGCGGAGGTGTTGCCGCCCGCGTAGTTGGTGTTGCGCGGGTCGGCGCCCAACCGGTTGCTGCGGGCGATCAGGTCGTCGACGGTGCGGTTCGGCATGGTCTCCTCTCCTCGGGGCATCAGGCGCCCCACCCGGCCTGCGCGCCGCCGGTGCGCTGTTCGGCGAGCAGCCGCTGGTGGCCGGATTCGGCGTAGGCGCGCATCGGGTCGGCGGGCAGTCCGCGGGCCGCGCGCCACTCGGCCAGCGCCGGGCGGACGTCGGTGTGGAAGGCGTCCATCAGCACCTCGTTGGCGCCGAGCACGTCGTGGTCCTGCTGCGCCTTCGCCAGCGCCGCGCGGTCCACGAGCAGCGCGCGGGCGGTCATCTCCTGCACGTTGAGCACCGAGCGGATCTGGCCGGGGATCTTCTCCTCCACGTTGTGGCACTGGTCGAGCATGAACCGCACCGGCGAGCCCTCGTCCAGCCCGCCACCGGCGATCACCTCGTGCAGGATGCGGAACAGCTGGAACGGGTCGGCGGCGCCGACGATGAGGTCGTCGTCGGCGTAGAACCGCGAGTTGAAGTCGAACGAGCCGAGCTTCCCGAGCCGCAGCAGCTGCATCACGATGAACTCGATGTTGGTGCCCGGCGCGTGGTGCCCGGTGTCCAGGCAGGTGAAGGCCCGGTCACCGAGCGCGCTGACCTGCACGAACGAGGTTCCCCAGTCGGGGACGTCGGTGTGGTAGAAGGCCGGTTCGAAGAACTTGTACTCCAGCACCAGCCGCTGGTGCTCGCCGAGCCGCGCGTAGATCTCGGCCAGCGAGTCGGCGAGCCGGTCCTGCCGGTCCCGCAGCGAACCCTGCCCGGGGTAGTTGGTGCCGTCGGCGAGCCAGATCTTCAGGTCGGTGGACCCGGTCTCGTGCATGATCTCGATGCAGCGGAAGTGGTGGTCGACGGCCTTGCGCCGCACCGCCGCGTCGGCGTGGGTGAGGCTGCCGAACTTGTAGTCGGCGTCCTGGAACGTGTTCGAGTTGACGGTGCCCAGCCGCACCCCGAGCCGTTCGGCGTGCGCGCCGAGCGCGGCGAAGTCGTCCACCGCGTCCCACGGGACGTGCAGCGCGACGGCGGGGGCGAGGCCGGTGAACTCGTGCACCGTGGCGGCGTCGGCGATCTTCTCCTGCGGGGTGCGCGGCGTGCCGGGGGTGCCGAACACCTTGAACCGGGTGCCGGAGTTGCCGAACGCCCAGCTCGGCAGTTCGATCGCCTGCCGCTCCAGGGTGGGGGTGATCTCCTGGAACGTGGTGGTCATGGCTGTGCTCCTTCGTGCCGTGCGAGTTCGTGCCGGGCGAGCTGGTCCGCCAGGTGGAAGACCTCGGGCAGCGCGGTGGTGTTCTGGTCGGCGCGGCCGCCGTCGCCGACGAACAGGTCGGCCATGTACCGCTCCCAGCGGGCGGCGACGGGGGAGGCGGCGACGGGGGAGGCGGCGAGGTGCGCGTCGGAGTCGGCGACCGAGTCGGTCTCGTAGTAGCCGATCAGCAGCCCGTCGGGCCGCAGGAACAGCGAGTAGTTCCGCCGCCCGGAGGCTTCGAGTTCGCGCAGCATCTCCGGCCGCACCGCGGCGTGCCGCCGCCGGTACTCGTCGAGCCGGTCCGGGTCGACCTGCAGCTGGAAGCAGACGCGGGTCACGGCGCCACCACCGCTCCGCCGGTGGTCCCGGAGCCGTACCGCTCCCGCTCGATCTGCTCCAGGCTCTTGCCCTGGGTGCGCGGTGCCCAGATGGTGCCGATCAGCAGCGAGCCGAGCAGCAGCCCGAGGATGAGGGTGCCGAGCCCGCGCAACCCGATCTGGGTGAGCAGCGCGGGAAATCCGACGCTGAGCAGCCCGACCAGCACCCGGGCGGCGAGGAACAGCACGCCCTGCGCGCTGGCCCGGTAGCGGGTCGCGAACAGCTCGCTCGCCCACAGCCCGTAGAACGCCTGCGCCCCGATGCCGGAGGACACGCCCCAGCCGACGGCGAAGAACAGCAGGGTGGGGGTGCTCGCGGGCGCGTAGATCAGCGCGGCCCAGGCGAGCACGCCCAGCGCGGCGCCGGCGCAGTACAGCCACCGGCGGCTGATCCGGTCGGCGAGCAGCATGAACCCGAAGTAGGTGGCGGCGCTGGTGCAGCCCCACACCAGCACCTGCAGCAGGTACTGCTCGGTGGCGGAGGTGAGCCCGACGGCCTCGTACATCCGGGGCTGGAAGATCCCGGCCTGCCCGGCGACGCCGTTCCACAGCGCGTACACGCCGAACAGGAACAGCATCGCCAGCAGGTTCGTCCTCCTGGTGAACAGCCCGCGCAGGCTGTCCGCGAAGGTGACCCGCTCGGGTTCGGCGTTGCGGCTGCGCCACAGCGACGATTCGGCGAGGCCGCGCCGCACCCACCAGGTGACGGCGGCGACCGCGAACAGGTGCAGGAAGATCAACCGGCTGCCGAGCAGTCCGAGCGGGGCGACGACGACGGCGAGCAGGTAGCCGAGCGTCGGCCCGATCGACCAGGCGAGCTGCGCGGCGCCGACGTGCGCGGCGCGCCGCTCGGGCGGCGCCTCTTCGGCGATGTAGGTCCAGGAGGCGGTGACCCCGGCGCCGACGGCGATGCCGGTGAGCACGAACGCGGTCAGCAGCATCCCGAAGGAGGTGGCGAACACCGCGATGAGCACGCCGAGCATGTAGAGCAGCAGGTCGTAGGTGTAGATGAACTTCCGCCCGTAGCGGTCGCACAGCGGCCCGCCGATGGCGGCACCGGCGGCGGCGCCGAACGCGTTCGCGCTGAGCGCGGCGAGCAGTCCGACGGCCAGGTCGTCCAGCCCGAACCGGTCCTGCCAGAGCCCGAGGCTGGTGGCGATCGCGATGATCGAACCGGCCTCGATGTAGTTCGACATGGCCACGGCGATGGTCGCGCGCCACCCGGTCGTGGTCTTGCTCCCGAATCGGACCATCGGCCCTCCTGTCCATCGGCGTTGATGCGCAGGTTCGAGTGCCGAGCGGCACCCGGGATGCATAAAACGTTTCAATCGATGGCGTGCACGATAGGAGCCGATGCGGTGCGGGGGCAAGGCCCGTTCGGGCGCCGGTCGATCGGCCGTAGCGTCGCGATCGGTCATGCGGAACACGTTCGGCCGCGGCCGGATCGATCAGCGGGCTCGGCCGTCCGGGTGCAGCTCGGCGAACCACGCGTGTGTAACGATTAAATACTCGGCCGGTGGCAGGAGTCGATCAGCCCTCCGCGAGGAGCCGGTCCCTGGCTCCCGCGAACAGCGAGGCGCACGCCCGCACCAGTTCCTCCGGCCGTCGGGTCCGCCCGCTGAGCAGCCAGTCGACCAGCAGGTGGTTGACCGCGCCGACGAGCGCGATCGTCGTCAGCCGCCGCTGCGCGCCCGGTTCGACGTCGCCCAGCCACATCTCGGCCAGCAGCTCGGCGAACTCGGTGAGCACCGCGTGCCGCCGCGCCTCCAGCTCCGCCGACACCCCGACCACTTCGACCAGCACGATCCGCGCGCGCCGCTGGTCGGCCACCAGGAACCCGACGAAGGCGTCCAGCCCGCGCCGCGCCATGTCGGCGGAGCCCTCGTGGTCGGCCACCGCCGCCAGCGTCGTCCGGCGCAGCCCGTCGACGAGCTTGTCGTACACCGCGACGAGCGCGGCCTCCCGATCGCGGAAGGACTCGTAGAAGTACCGCTCGGTGAGCCCGGCGTGCGCGCACAGCTGCTTGACCGAGGTCGCCTGGTAGCCGCGGTCGCCGAACAACTCTTGGGCGGCGTCGAGCAGGGTGGCGCGCCGGTGCCGCGCGCGCTCGGCCGGGTCGAGACCGGCGTAGCGGCGGCCCCTCGGGTTCGGCTGGTTCGTCATCGCGCCCCTTCCGCGGCGAGGAGGACGTCCGCTACCTTAGTCATCTGACACGACGTCGTGTCAGATCAACTTGCGAGGTGGGGACGTGCGGAGAGCGCCGGACGGCATGGTCATCGCGGTCACCGGCGGCGCCCGCGGCATCGGCCGCGAGATCGCGCGGACGCTGGCCGCGGCGGGTGCCCGCGTCGCCATCGGGGACCGCGACCTGGCGGCCGCCGAGAGCACCGCCGCCGAACTGCCCGGCAGCCTCGCCGCGTTCCCCGTCGACGTCACCGACACCGGCTCGTTCGCGGCCTTCCTCGACGCGGTCGCCGACCGGTGGGGGCCGATCGACGTGCTCGTCAACAACGCGGGCGTGATGTGGGTCGGCCCCTTCGACGCGGAACCGGAGAACGCCGTGCGCCGCCAGCTGGAGGTGAACGTGCACGGCGTCATCCGCGGCGTCCGGCTCGCCGCCCCGCGGATGCGCGAGCGCGGGCGCGGGCAGATCGTCACCATCGCCTCCGGGGCCTCCAAGTTCGCGCCACCGGGCGAAGCGACCTACGCCGCGACCAAGCACGCCGTCCACGGCTACCTGGACGCGGTGCGCGCCGAGCTGCACGGCAGCGGCGTGCGGCTCTCGCTCGTGCTGCCCGGCGTCGTCGACACCGAGCTCGCCGCGGGCACCGCCACCGGCCCGGTGCGCAGGCTCGCCCCCGCCGAGGTCGGCCGAGCCGTGCTCCGCGTCGTCCGGCGGCCCCGGTTCGAGCTCAGCGTCCCGCGCCGGTTGGGCTTCGCGACCTGGCTCGCCCGCGTCCTGCCCGACCCCGCCCGCTACCGGTTGCAGCGCGTCCTGGTGCCGGACCAGGTCGCCGCGGTCGCCGGGGACACCACCCGCAGCGCGTACCAGAACCGCGCGCTCACCGAAACCGACGAGGAGACCCGATGACGGCGACCGCCACGCCCACCGTCCGCCCGATCCCCGAGTTCGAGGGCGTGCACGACGTCTGGCCCCGCGGTGACCGCCTCGAAGCGGTGCGCGAGGCGGCCGGCCGCTACCGGGAGCGGTTCCTCTCCCAGGGCACGATCCGGGCGATCCGCAGCATCGACATCGCCGCCGCCCCGTACCCGTCGCGGTACGCGTTCCAGGGCTACAACCTGTCCCTCAACCCGATGATCTCCATCATCAACCGGATGTTCGTGATCCAGTTCGAGGGCTTCGACGGGGAGCTCAAGACCCTGGTGTGGGAGCCGACGGTGGCGGCCGGGTCGGTCGAAGCGCCGTTCTACGCGAAGTTGCAGCGGATCGCGGGCGACTTCCTCTCCGACAAGGTCTTCGCCAAGTACTACAACGATCCCGACGAGGTGCTGCCGCGGCTGGGGCTGCGCAACTCCGACGTGGACTACGTCAGCTTCGACCACCTGCACGTCCAGGACGTGCGCATGATCATGGGCAGCGATCGGGTCATCCCCGGTGAGCGGGAGCCCCGCGCGCCGCTGTTCCCCGGCGGGAAGCTGCTGGTGCACCGCAAGGAGCTCGCCACCCTCGAATCCCCGCACCCCATGCAGTGGGCGTGGTACGTCGACGGCGGCATGGACGGCGTGCCCGCCGAACGCCTCGAAGTGCTCGACGGCGACGTGGAGCTCGGCGTCGGTGTCAGCCTGCTGTGGACGCCAGGGCACACCGACGGCAACCACTCGCTGGTGGTCAACACGCCCGACGGGGTGTGGGTGTCCTCCGAGAACGGGATGGCCGCCGACAGCTGGCAGCCCGAGCTCTCCAAGATCCCGGGGGTGAAGCAGCAGGCCCGGTTCTTCAACCGGGAAGTGGTGCTCAACGCCAACACGCTGGAGGACTCGCTCGACCAGTACGACTCGATGGTCAAGGAGAAGACGATGGCCTCGCGCTCGCCCCGCGACCCGCGCTGGCTGCAGATCATCCCGTCCTCGGAGTGCGCCGACTGGAAGCGGCAGTGGCCGGTCGTGCCCACCTTCACCCACGGCGGGCTCGACTACGGCGAGATCTCCCGGCGGCGGGCCTGAGCCGCCCCCGAGTCCGCCCGGAGTGGGGGGGGGGCCCCCCGCCCCCCCCGGGCCGCCCCCGCGGGGGGCCCCCCCCCACCCCCCGGGGGGGCTCGACTCGGGCGTGATCGCCGGGGGGGGGGCCGGCCCCCCCCCCGCGGCCCCCGGGGGGGCCCGCCCGGCCGGGGGCCGGGGGGGCGCGGCCGGAGCGGGTGAACGGCG